>CAUWIY010000003.1:0-149017 GCA_963559065.1 uncultured Clostridia bacterium | reverse complement strand
AAAAATAATTCATCTATGTATTTTTGAGTGTGCTTTAATTGCATACATTAATTTTTTAGTGATAATCAATATTAAAAAATATATAAAAATTGTAAAAAGTACTTGCAAAAAAGAATTATATATAGTATAATTCAAAAGTACAAAAAATAAGTTATCAATTTTCTGGTAACGATGACATTTAGGGTAATACCTGTTCCCATTCCGAACACAGAAGTCAAGCCTAAGTGTGCCGAAAATACTTGCGGGTTACCCTGCTGGGAAGATAGGTTGTCGCCAGATTTTATATATATTCCTCTTTAGCTCAGTTGGTAGAGCGCTCGGCTGTTAACCGATAGGTCGTTGGTTCGAGTCCAACAAGAGGAGCCAAAAAAACTTCACAAAATGTGAAGTTTTTTTTAGTAATACAGAAGAAAAAATAGTACTATGAATTTCAACAACTTCAGAAAATGAATATTTAAAAAATATTTGTATTTATACCGATTTTATGGTATAAATAAGTAAAATATAAAATTTGCAACATAATGTTGCAAATTTAGGAGATATATAATATGGATTTAGAATTGATAAAAAAATTAAACTAAAACAAGGCGATTTTATTGACAAATGCCTTGTTTTAGTTTAACATATAGTTGGAGGGCGAAAAAATGATATATACATATAGTGAATTGAAAAATAATGGATTAGATAATTATAATATAAATAAAAAAATAGCAAACAAAGAACTATATAAGATTGAAAGTGGCCTATATTCAGATACTGAAAAATACAACCATTTGGAATATATTGTGAAAAGATATCCTAATAGTATTTTTACATCAGAAAGTGCATTTTTCTATTTAGGATTAACTGATTACATACCTAGCAAATATTTTTTAGCTACAAAACACAATGTCAAGAAAATATTGAATGATAAAATAGAACAAATATTTATGGCAAACCATCTGTTTGAAATTGGAAAAAATCAATTAAATTATAATAACGTTAAAATAAATATTTATAACAAAGAGAGAATGTTAATTGAATTAATAAGAAATAAGAATACTTTTTCCTTTGATTATTACAAGGAAATAATAAGTAATTACAGAGAAATTACAGATGAAATAGATATGAGTTTACTTGCAGATTATTTAGAATGTTTTGCTAATGGAAAAAACATTTTTGAAATTATACATAGTGAGGTTTTTTAGTGATAAACTTATTAGAAAGCATAGACTTCTATTTAGAAAAAGGATATGAAGATGCTTATGCAACATCAAAAGTTGCACAAGATATAATATTAAGTAAAATTGCCAAATCTAATTATAGAAACAATATTACAATTAAAGGTGGAGTTGTTATGTTTAATATAACTAATGACAAAAGACGAGCAACTGTAGATATTGATATAGATTTAATTAGATATTCTTTAGAAGATAAAAGTATATTATTATTATTTGATAAATTAAATCAAATTGATGATGGAATAAAGATAATAGTTAATAAAAAGATAAAACCTTTAAAGCATCAAGATTATCATGGAAAAAGAGTTAATATTGCTTTAAAAGATTCATTTGGAAATCAAATAGAAACTAAAATTGATATTGGAGTACATAACAATTTAGATATAGAACAAGAAGAATATATGTTTAACTTTGAAGTATTTAATAACAGTATGACATTATTAATAAATACTAAAGAGCAAATTTTTGTTGAAAAGCTCTTATCCATGTTAAAACATGGTATTAGAACAACAAGATACAAAGATATATATGATTTTTATTATCTTATAACTGAAGGAAATATGGACAAGACATTATTAATTAAATTAATTAATATATATTGTATTAATAGTGATTTAAAAATTAATACTACATCTGAAATAGCAAATGAATTAAGCAAAATATTTAATAATGATAACTTTTTAGAAAATGTTCAAAATAGTAGATATAATTGGATAGAAGAAGAAATCAATATTGTTTTAGATACAATAATAGATTTCGTAAAACAATTAGAACCTTTAGGAGTATAATTTAAAATATAATAGAGGTGGATTATGGAAAAATAGGAATTGTAGGATATGTGCAAAATTATTATAGACTTGAATAAACAAAAGTATGTAATTGCAAAAGATAAAATTGAAAAAATCATAAAAGAGAGAATGCAAAAAATGCAAGATAATAAAAAATAAGATTTTAAGAATAGGACGTGAACAATGACAGAAAAAGAATTAAAAATTTTTACAATAAACTATATAAATCAAAAAGTACAAGAAAACGAAAATTATATTAGATATTCATATTATGAACTAAAAGTAAAGATTGGACTTAATGAAAGAGAAATATATGAACTCCTAAGAGTGAGTAAAGACTACTTTGAAAATAAAGGATATAGAGTTTATTTTGCAAATGCAGAATTTGAATATCAAAATATTAAAAGAAAAGTAGAATCAAATGAATATATGATAGCGATAAAAGATATATAAATAAATTATATAAAGGATAGGCAATCAAGTAAGGATACCTATCCTTTAATATATAAATAAATCATAACAAAAATATATAATAGTCATATTAATAGCAAACAAAAAATATAATGTACAAAGAGAAATTAGGAGGATATTAATATGAACCATGCACAAGTAAAAGAAGAAACAAGTATTATAAATATATTAAAAGGTATAGGAATTTCTTTTTTAGTAACAGTAATTTTATTAATTATATTTTCAATATTGCTAACATACACAAATATACAAGAAAATTTGATAGACCCAGTTATAATAATAATAACTGCAATTAGCATACTAATTGGTAGCTCTATTGGAATAGGAAAAATGAAAAAAAATGGATTAATAAACGGAGCATTTGTTGGAATAAGCTATATGATAATAATATATTTAATATCAAGTATATTAAACTGGAAATTTTCCTTAAATATCCAATCAATTATTATGATTTTTGTTGGAATAGCATTTGGAATATTAGGAGGTATAATAGGGGTAAATAGAAAATAAACAATTTCTTAAAATTGATTTTTAGCTCAATATTTTTAAATGCAAGATAAACACAAAATACCAATAATGCCATTAAACACAATAGTGCTATTTTGGCACTATTGGTAAAATTTAATTTAGTCAATAATTATGCTAAGTAAGATTATAAAATACAAGTTAATATTCACAAAAAATAAGATTTGTATTGACAAAATAGAATTATGGATTTATAATCTACTTACATTTTCATATTTTCAATATTTATAATTTATTCAAAAAACAGTTCATTTTGAACTTTGTTTAAAATTAATTCAAATAAAAATCCAAAAAGTAAAATTAAAAAATAAAAAGGAGGAATGCTATTGAACAAAAATAAAAAAATAGTATTAATAACAATTGTTGCCATAATAGCAATAATAATGTCTTTTATTGGAGGACAAGTTTATGCAAAATATATGTCAAAAATAACAGGAAGTGGAACAGCAGATATTGCTAGTTGGAGTTTCAAAGTAAATGAAAAAGACGAAAAAATGCAAACTATATCATTAAAGTCCACAATTAATAACAACACTTTAGTAAATAATAAAATAGCACCAGGAACAGAAGGGAATTTTCAAATAAAAATAGATGCTACTGGAGCAGAAGTTGGAATTGATTATAAGATTATATTTGAAAATGAAAAAAATAAACCAACAAATTTAATATTTGAATATGAAAATAAAAAATATAATTCAATTGTAGAATTACAAAAAGATTTAATAGGTACAATAAATGCAGACGAAAAAGAAAAAATTAAAACTCTAAATATCAATTGGAAGTGGCCATATGAAACTGGAAAAAATCAAAATGAAATTAATCAAAATGATGTAATTGACACAAATGAAGCAAAAAATATTGGTAATTATACATTTGATGTAATTATCACAGGAACACAAGTTATGCCAAATACATAAAAATGATAGGAAAATATGAAAATGAAAAATTTTTAAGGAGGTTTAATGAACAAACAAGAGAACATAAAGTACGTCACTTTGCCAATAGTTAATAAAGGAAAAAGAATGGAAACAAAAAAAGAAACAAAGAGTAACTTTAGGATGGTTACAATAATTTTAATAATACTAATGAGCATACTGCTACTTTTTAGTGGATACACATTTGCCAAAAGTTTAGAAGAAAAAATTATAAATTCAAATACACAAATTGCAAAACCGATTTTAGAAATTAATAGTAAGCAAGGAATAACAATTACAGAAATAGAAAATACAGGAATATATGAATTTTCTATAAAGAATTATGACCAAAACGGAAAAATAACAGATGTTGATTTAAAATATTATATAGAAATATTAGGAAAAATCGATTCTGGAATTCATTTTAATTTATATGAAGGAGAAAATGAAATTCAATTAGAAAATCTAAAAACAGATTATATTACAATAACAAAAAATAACAAAGAAGAAAGAAAATATAAAATAAAAATTACTTATGACAAAAATAAATCTCAATCTATAAGTGATATTGTTCAAAAAATTCAAGTTAAAGTCCACACTGAGCAAGTGAAAGGCTAGGTGGTAAAAATAAAAAAGAAAAATTATATCAGAAATGTTTTTATTCTCAGTTTTATTATTTTATTCATTATCATTATATTTCATAAAAATAAATTTGACCCATTTGAAGATATTTTATTTTTAAAATTACTTGGAAAAGATGATAAAATATACCAAGAAGAAGTTAAAGATAATTACAACAAAAAAGAAAATACAGCTTTTGAGTTTAATGTTAATTACAAAAACACTAATTTTAAATCAGTAGATTTATTAGAAACTGTTAATGAAACAACAAAAGTACAAGAAAAAATAGCTCCAGGAACAAGTGGAAATTTTAGTATTATTCTTAAAACTAATAAAGATTCAAATTATAAAATTGAATTTAAAAGTTACAATAAAAAACCAAAAAACTTAAAATTCAAAGCTTTTTGTGATGGTAAAGTAATTTCGGAAGAAAAAAACACATTAGAAGAATTAGAAACAAATCTAAAAGGAGTATTACAAAAACATCAAAAAAAGATTATTATAATCAATTGGTATTGGGATTACGAAAATAATCAATTTGGAAATACTGATATTGAAGACACAGAAGATAGTAAAAAAATAAAACAATATAAATTTGGTATTTGTGCTAAAGGAGAAGAAATTTGAAAAGGAGGTCAAAATTATAAAAAACAAAATAATGCTATTAGGAATTATAAGCATATTTTTTATTGCAATACATTCAACAGTAAATGCTAAATATATATTTAATAATGAATTTCTAATTGCAAATTTAAATATTGATAGAACAAAACCTAAAATAGAAGTAATTGATATTAAAAACACAAACAAAGGATATGACAAATATGCAAATAAAACACATACTATTACTTTAAAAGTAAAAATTATAGAAAAAAATATAAAAGAAATAAACTTAAATAATAGATTTGTAGATATATTTGTTAGTAATCAGAAGTTGGACGAAGCTATAAAAAATGTTAAAGAAGTAGAAAAAATTGATGGTAATAGAGTATTTGAAATTCAACTTGTAAATTTAAAAGGAAATGGAAATCTACAAGTGATATTTAAGGAAGGAACAGTAATTGATAATGCCTTATATAAAAATGAAAAATTAATAGTAGATACTAAAATAACAATTGATAATATAGCTCCAATAGGAAACTGGAAAGAACAAAAAATATCAGATGGAAAAGTAAATGGAATTATTAATATAAGTGAAGGAATAAGAAAACTAGATGGATGGACATTTTCTAATGATTCTAAAACAATAACAAAAGAGTTTACAAATAATATATCATATGAATTACCAATAATGGACTATGCAGAAAACTCTTCTATAGTCAAAGTAGATGTAAAAGAAGCTTCATATATAAAATTAACATATGCTTCTCATAATTCAGAAATAGGATGGACTTATGGACATGGAAACTATGATATTGCAGGAAAAGAAGCAATAATGAGAAATGACAAATTAAAAACAGAAGCAATTGCATTTAGAACAGAAGGTAACATGGACGAAGATTTCGTACAAGCAAATGCGTATATTCATACATATTGGGGAGGAAACTCAGTAGCAAAATGTAAAGAAAATGGAATTTTATATAAAAATGGATATAATCCGAATATAAATGAGTTTAAAACAATGAAAAGCCCAGATACTGTTAATATTGCTGGTAAAAAATACTTTCAATTAGGTGGAACAGGAGTTAACATGTATGGCAATACAGATATTAATGGAAAAAATCCAATTCCATATTATGAATCAAACCAGTATCTATTCGGAGTATCAGGAATAACATTAAGGCTAAAAGAATATTCTCAATTTGCAATAATTTATCAAGTATATCAAAGTGAATTTGGATGGGCTACAGCTAAATCTAATGGAGAAGAATGTTATTATAAAAAGAATTTACCAATATCTGCATTTAGAATTGCATTAGTGCCAAAATCTGAAAAACAATATGTTTTGGATATGTGGAATAAAGATGTTGGAACAAAAAATTTGAAATAATTATACATATTATTTTTTATACAATATGAATATTTACATGTCGCGTCTTTGTTCGTCGCCAAATTTACGTTGTAAATTTGTATGAAATGCTTTCTGTTATAGGAAAATCTTTGTTCTATAGTTAATAAAAAGTTTCGGTGGAAAGCTAAATCATAGCTTTCCACCTATCTAACACCATTACTTAATAGATTAATTCTGTACTTTCATTGATGTTTGTGTTTTGTTAGTGATTGAACTAGAGAATAAAATAACCTCTATTTCCATGAGTTTTTTGAAAAATTGTTTGACATTTATAAAAAATAATGCTATACTAATTATAGCTTAAGACATATAGCCAGTCATTAAGCAACACCTGATATGTGAGTGATGACACATATCTTTTTTTATGCAAAAAAACAGAGCAGGTGATGAACTGCTCTGAACTGAAAATCAGTTTTTATTTGTGTTGCGATATGTATTCAATTCTTCTTCCAATTTTTCAATCTTCTGAAGCAGAATCCATATTAACATATAGCCTGACATTTTCAACAACACCTCCTTTCGCAAAGATTTCCTTTGAAAAGGATGTTTTTATTATACTTTATTTTTCTTATAAAAACAATATTTTATCAATATTTTAACCCTTTTTTCAACAAACTAATAGCTTGAATAAGAAATTTTTTTTCGCGAAATAACGAGGAACAACGATTATCGCATAGCAACACACAAAATGTCGCAAACGATAATTTGTTTGCGACAAGTAGTGGCTGGGGTACTGTGATTCGAACACAGGAATGTCGGAGTCAGAGTCCGATGCCTTACCGCTTGGCGATACCCCAATATAAACTAAAATAATATTAACACAAATTAGTAAATTTGTCCATTCTATTTTATCACTTTTTATTATTTAGTCACTTTTATTTAAAAATTTGAGTTTTAAACATTATATAATATAAAAAGTTACACAAAGTACTAGCTTTTAAAACTAACATTTGATATAATTTCAAAAAGACAAAATCATAAAGATAACAGCATAAAGAAACAAACATGTATAATAGGAGGCACATATGAAAAAAGAACAGGGAATTACATTAGTAGCATTAGTAACAACAATTGTAATATTACTAATATTATCTACAATTGGAATTAATGTAGGAACATCAACATATGAAAATGCAGAATTTAAAGCCTTTATATCAGAACTAAAAATAATGCAAACACAGGTAAACGAATGGAATCAAAAGTACTTAAATGGAGATAAAACAATTTTAGATTTAGGAAAAGAACTAACAGGTTCAGAAACAGAAAAAATATCATTCAGTGGAGCTAATATAACAGATACAATAGGATATAGATATTTTGACAAACAAACAATATCAAATATTGGATTAGAAGGAATAAAAAGAGAATTTTTAATAAACATAGAACAAAGAATGGTTATTTGCTATGGTGGATATACATATGAAGAAAAAACATATTACACAATAAATCAATTACCAAATAGCATATATAATGTAGATTATACAGATAAAACATCTGGAAATATTACAGTTGGAAATGTTTATGTTGCTTCAAAAAATGAGAATTCGTGGGAAATATACATAGAAGATATAAAATATCCACAATATATAGCTAAAGGAAAAATAGAATATCAAAAAAAAGGAAGTAATACATGGAATCTAGTAGAAGACAATAAATTCACAGTTACAGAGCCAGGTATCTATTATATTCGTATCACAGATGCTGGAGGAAACACAAAAATAGTGAATTCTTCTGGAGAAGAATATATTGACAATAAAATACCAGTTTATATTTATGTAAAAGAAGGGCTTATATTAGATTTAGACGGAACTCAAAATACAAGAAGCGGAAGACAGTCAGATACTAACATATGGGAAGACTTAAGCGGAAATTATTTAGATGCAAATTTAAACAATTTTAATATGACAGCTGAAAGTGGATGGCAAAAAAATAGTTTGAGTTTTGATGGTATAGATGATTATGGAAGTATAAATAACAATGAATTATTAAAAATGACAAACCAAACAATTGAAGTTCTTATAAAAAAGAAGAAAGCTGTAAATAATGATAGGAGTATATTTTTTGTAAAATGGCCAGGATATACAATGGAATTCAACCCAACTAATGAAATTACTTATGGACGCGCGAATAATGAATATTTACATGCAAAGACTAAAACAACTTTTGACAAATTATATAGTATAGTAGGAACACACAATAACAACACCTCAACAATTTTTATTAATGGTTTAGCAGAAGGAGAAGAAATTGTAACTCCTATAAATTTTAATGACAACAACTTAACTATTGGAAATCATCATAATAAATATTTTTTAAATGGAGAAATATATCAAATTAGAATGTATAATAGGTGTTTAACAGAGGACGAGAGAAAGATTAATTATGAAATTGATAAAGAAAGATATAAAATAGAATAGTTAAAAAAATAAAAGCGGTCATTATGCTAGTTACATTTTTAACTGCATTTTAGACCGCGTTTTTATTTAAAATTAACTTTTATAAAAAACATAATTATATTGGATTAACATGTACAATAGTTTTATAAATATGATCCATTTTTGTAATTTCATTTTCCAAACCATCAGCTAAATTATGACTTTCAAAAGTAGACATATTACCATCTAAACAAATAGTAATAAATATAATATATTGTGAACCAATTGGAGTAGAAGATATATCTTCTACCTTTTTTATTTCTGGATATGTGTGAATAATTTCTAAAATCATATCTTTAGTTTTTTCATCAACAGAAATATCCATTAAAACATTATAACTTTCCATAAAAATTGTTATACCTGTATAAGCAATCCAAATGGAAATACCAATTCCAACTATACTATCAAACCAATGAATATTAAATAAAGTAAGAATAATAGAAATCAAAGTAAATGATGTTACAATACAATCATTTCTATGGTCTTTCATATTAGCTTCTAATAAAATATTAGAATATTTTTTGGCTGCATTTTTTGTATAAAGATATAGAAATAATTTAGTAATAATAGTTATAATACAAACTGCAACCAATAGCCAAGAAAAATGTAGCTCACTACCTAAAATTAAAGTCTCTAAAGAGTCATAAAAAAGCTTTGCAGAAACTAAAATCATAGAAATTCCGATAAACATAGAAAAAATATATTCTGCTTTTCCATGACCAAAATTATGATTTTCGTCATTAGGTACACTTGCTATTTTGTTTCCAATAAAAGTCATAAGAGAAGCAAAAATATCACCCGCACTATTAAAACTATCTGCAATCATAGATTGACTTTTAAAAGTAAAACCAACAAATGCTTTTAAAATAAGTAAAAAAATGTTTCCCAATATTCCTAATATTCCACATTTTTTTGTAATATTAAATCTTTCATTATCCATCGTAATAATGACCTTTCCTAAGTATGATTAATTAAAATTCAACTAGTAATATCTCCACTAATAATTTTAAATTAAAAAGCAATCATTAACAAAATAATTATTGAGATTAAGACTAGATAGAAATAAATTTAAAAATTATTATAGCATATTTTATGAAAAAATACTAGCAAATATAAAAAAAATATAGTAAAATTGTTAAGAATAAATAAGACTAAAATATAACAATATAAATTCGTGAAAGGAGTAAGAGGTTTATTATAATAAATCGCAAATTATATAACAATATTGTAAAATTTATAGTAAATCACATAAAAAGATGATTGCAGAAGTAATAATAAACAGTTCAGCTAAGAAATTGAATAGAACTTTTGATTACAATATCCCAAATGAATGGATAGAATTAGTTAATATTGGTACAAAAGTGTTAGTTCCATTTGGAAGAAATTCAAGACTTGAAGAAGCACATGTTATAAAAATAAAAGAAAAATCAGAGTTTGAAGTAAAAGATATAGTAAAAATCGAAACAGAACTTACAGATAATCAAATAGAACTTGCCAAATGGATGGCAAATCAATATTTTTGCAATATTTCAGATTGTATTAAATTAATGCAAACTCCTGGAACTAGAACAAAAAACACAAAAAATCGAGTGCAGAATAAAACTGTAAATGTTGTATATTTAAAAAAGCAAGTTGATGAAATTAATTTAGAAATAGAACAAGGAAAAATAAAATCGGAAAAACAAAAAAGAGTATTAGAATTTGTCAAAAAGAACGAAGGGTGTACAATATTAGAAATTGAAAGTTTTGCAGATTGTACAAGAGGTGTTGTAAATACATTAGTTAAAAATGGATATTTAGAGATTATAGAACAAAAGATAGAAAGAAATCCGCTGCTAGAGAAAAATGTAAATAAAAGTCACAATTTAAAACTAACTGAAGAACAATTAGAAGCATATAAAAAAGTAGAAAGAGCAATAGAAGAAAAAAGATTTGAAGCATTTTTACTATATGGAATTACCGGCTCAGGAAAAACAGAAATTTATTTACAATTAATAAATAAAATGATAAAAGAAAATAAATCAGCAATTATTTTAGTACCAGAAATTTCATTAACACCTCAAATGCTAAATAGATTTATTTCGCGATTCGGAAAAGAAAAAATTGCTATTTTACACAGCAAATTATCAATTGGGGAAAGACATGATGAATGGGAAAGAATAAAAGAAGGACGAGCACAGATTGTAATAGGAGCAAGGTCTGCGATTTTTGCACCTGTAAAAAATTTAGGAATTATTCTAATAGATGAAGAACATGACTCATCATATAAATCAGAGTCAACTCCCAAATATCAAGCAAAAGAAATTGCAGAAAAAATAGCAAAAGAAAATCAAATACCAATTGTTTTGGGAAGTGCAACACCAGATTTAACAACATATTATAAAGCTCAAAATGGTGAATATACATTATTAAAACTAACCAAAAGAGCTAACAATTCAAATTTACCAAAGGTAGAAATTGTTGATTTAAAACAAGAATTAGCAAATGGAAATCGTTCTATGCTAAGTTTTGAACTATACCAATCAATAGAAAAAAATATAAAAGAAAAATTACAAACAATTCTTTTTTTGAACAGAAGAGGATACTCTACATTTATAATGTGCAGAAATTGTGGGTACACTGTAAAATGTAAAAACTGTAATATAAGTATGACTTATCATAGTTATGAAAATAAACTAAAGTGCCATTATTGTGGATATGAAGAAAAAATAATGAAAATTTGTCCAGAATGTGGAAGTGACAAAATTAGATATTTTGGTACAGGCACTCAAAAATTAGAACAAGAAATACATAAACAATTTCCACAAGCGAAAACTATAAGAATGGATGTAGACACAGTTACTAAAAAAAATTCTCATGAACAAATTTTAGAAAAGTTTAAAAAAGATGATATTGATATATTAATAGGAACTCAAATGGTAGTAAAAGGACACCATTTTCCAAAAGTAACTTTGGTAGGAGTTATAGCTGCAGATAGTTCATTAAATATTGATGACTATAAAGCAACAGAAAGAACATTTCAAATTTTGACACAAGTAGCAGGAAGAGCAGGGAGAGAAAACTTACCAGGAAAAGTTATAATTCAAACATATAACCCAGATAATTTTAGTATTCAATCAGCAAAAAAACAAAATTATGAATCTTTTTATGAAACAGAAATGGAACTTAGAAAACAGTTGAAATATCCACCATTTTGCGATATAATAGTAATAGCTCTTAACAGTACAGATGAAAATGAAATAAAAGAAGTATCAAATAACATATATGAAAAAATAATAAATACACCAGAGTTTAAAGAAAAGGATTTAGACGAAAATAATAAATTTAATATATTTAGACCAGCACCATCACCAATAGACAAAATACAAAACAAATATAGATGGAGAATAATAATAAAAGGAAAAATGACAGAAAAAGTAAATAAAACATTAAACAAATTACTAAAAGAAATATATAATAACAACTACAAAAATACATCAATAACAATAGATGTAAATCCAAACAATATGATGTAAATATTCTTATATAGATTTCAAAAACATTTAAATTAAAATAAAAAACTAATTGATAGAAAGGAATGTGATAAAAATGGCAATTAGGCAACTAAGATATGAAGGAGACGAAATACTAAAAAAGAAATCAAGAGAAGTAGACGAGATAGACGAGAAAATACAAACATTAATTGATGATATGATTGAAACAATGCACAAATATAATGGAGTAGGACTTGCTGCTGTACAAGTTGGAATATTAAAAAGAGTAGTAGTTATAGACACTTACGAAGGAGATGACCCGATTGCCTTAATTAATCCTGTAATTCTAAAAACAAAAGGAACAAGAGAAGTAGAAGAGGGATGTTTAAGTTTTCCAAATAAATTTGCTAAAGTAATAAGACCAGAAGAAGTTGTAGTAGAATATACAGATAGGGATGGAAAAAAAATAAAATTAAAAGCAAAAGAATTGTTAGCACAAGCAATATGCCATGAACTTGATCATTTAGATGGAGAAGTATTTGTAGATAAAATAATACCAGGAACAATGGAATTTGTAGAAGAAAAATAGTAAGAAAGGAAGCGGCTAAAAAATGAATGTTTTATTTATGGGAACACCAGACTTTGCAAAAGAAAGTTTAGAAGCTCTATATAATGCCGGATTTAAAATATTAGGAGTAGTTACAAATCCAGACAAACCAAAAGGAAGAGGAATGAAATTAGTAGCATCACCTGTAAAAGAATATGCAATAGAAAAAAACATACCAATATATCAACCTCAAAAAGTAAAAAATAATCCAGAATTCTTAAATGAAGTAAAACAAATTAATCCAGATATTATATGTGTGGTTGCATATGGAAAAATACTACCAAAGGAATTACTAGAAATACCTAAATTTGGTTGTATAAATGTTCATGGATCATTACTTCCAAAATATAGAGGAGCAGCACCAATACAATGGGCAGTAATAAATGGAGATAAAAAAACAGGAATTACAACAATGTATATGGATGTAGGAATGGATACAGGAGATATGATTTTAAAAGAAGAAGTTGATATTGGAGAAGATGAAACAACAGGAGAATTATGGGATAGGTTAGCTAAAATAGGAGGAAAACTATTAGTAGAAACTTTATATAAAATTGAAGAAGGAACAGCTCCTAGAGAAAAACAGGGTGCAGAATTTACAATGGCACCAATGCTAGACAAAGAAATATCAAAAATTGATTGGGAAAATCAATCTGCAATTCAAATAAAAAACTTGGTAAGAGGATTAAATCCAATTATGGGAACATATAGCTATTTGAATGGAAAAAAAATAAAATTTTGGAAAGTAGACATTGCAAAGAATATAGGATATGATGAAGAAAATATAAAAATTTTTAGAAATGGTACAATTCTAATAGCAGACCAAAGAGATGGATTATTTATTAAAACAAAAAAAGGAATCTTACAAGTATTAGAAATACAAGGAGAAAATTCAAGAAAAATGCAAATAGGAGAGTTTTTAAGAGGAAATCCAATTAATGAATTTGATGTTTTTGAATAATAATATAGTAAAAGGCAAAACAGAACACCCCACATGGAAAAAAATACGAAAAAAGGTTGTAAAAAATAACGAAAATTGATATACTTATAACATATTAGTATATCAATTTTTTAGTGAATATTAAAAATCGGATATTTTTCCTATTTACTAAAAAACAATAATAAGGAGGTTTTATTATGCAAGAAAATCAAGAAAAACCACAGGAAGAATTAGAAAAAGATTTAGAACAAAATACAAAAACTGATGAAATAAAAGCAGAAGAAAATGGAATTGAAATATCAACAGATGTAATTGCAGTAATAGCTGGAGTAGCTGTTTCAGAAGTACAAGGCGTTGCTGGAATGTCAGGAGGATTTGCTGGAGGAATTACAGAAGTCCTAAGTGGAAAGAAAAATCTAGCAAAGGGAATAAAAGTAGAAAAAGAAAATGAAAAAGCTAAAATAGATGTAAACATCATAGTAGAATATGGTTCAAGAATACCAGATGTAGCATTTGAAATTCAAACAAGAGTAAAAAAAGCAGTAGAGAATATGACTGGGTTTAAAGTAGAAGAGGTTAATGTTCACGTACAAGGAGTAAATACTGACATTGTAAAAAAAGAAAGTAGCAAAGTAGAAGAAAACATAACAGATAAAACAGAATAAAAATAATATAAAATTTAGTAAAAGTGGTAAAAGTAAAAATACTTAATAAGCCAAAGAAAGGGATTGAATAAAAATGAAAATTGTAGAAAAAATAGCATTAATTATATTTTCAAATATCATATTAATATTATCAGTAATAACATGTTTATTAATTTTTAGATGGTTAGATATAAATGTTGTAGGAAGTCTAATAACATCATTATTATTAGGAGAAACATCATCAAAAATAATTTTAGGAGTTAGTGTAGTATTCATTTTATTATCAATTCGTTGCATATTCTTTGACCCAACATCTAAACAAGAACAAAAAGACAAAGAAGGTGTATTATTAGCAAACGAAAATGGAAAACTAATGATTTCTAAAGAAACAATACAAAACATAGTAGATGGAGTTACAAAAGAATACAAAGGAACAAAAGAAGTTTCATCAAAAGTAATATTAGATAAAAATAATAATGTAAACATTTACATTAATTTGATAGTAGAGGCTGATGCTATAATTAAAGATTTATCAGTTGAACTACAAAATGAAATTAAAAATAAAGTAAAAAATGTTACAGACCTAGAAGTAAAAGAAGTAAATATTGCAATAAAAAAAGCTGTTCAAGAAAAACAAGAAAATAGTGAAAAAGCATAAAAGAAAGGAAACAGAAAAATGGAAGATATTAAAAAATTTATTAGCCAATATAAAGGTGCAATAATTGGAATTATAGTAGCAATAGTTATTCTAGCAACAAGATTATATGACGTAATTGTAGGAATTTTATTAATATTAGTAGGCGCTTTTTTAGGAAATTATGTACAACAAAACAAAGAAGCTGTAAAAACAAAATTAAAAAAGTTTATAGATAGAATGTAGACAAAATATAGCTAAAATAACGGTTATAGGAATACCAAAAAACCTAAATAAAATAAAAAAGGATTTGAAGAAATGAATCGATCAGCAATGAGAGAAAATGCTTTTAAATTAATCTATAGTTTAGAAATTCAACAAGAAGAAAAATATGAAGAACAAATAGATTTATTTTTGGAAAATAATGAAATAACAGATGAAGAAGCAAAAAAATATATAAAAGATGTTATTTTAGGAATTAAAAAAGAAGAAAATGAAATACAAAAAAATATAGAACAAAATTTGAAATCAGAATGGAAATTAAGCAGAATTTCAAAAATGGATTTATCAATTTTGAAACTTGCAATTTATGAAATAAAATATAATAAAATACCATATAAAGTAGCTATAAATGAAGCTGTTGAACTTGCAAAAAAATATGGGGAAGATAAATCAAAAAATTTTGTTAATGGAATTTTGGCAAGCATAGTAAAAGAAATGGAAGATTAATATACTAAATTGGAATAAAATTATATTTGCTTTAAGAAGAAACAACATGAAAGGAAACAAAAATGAATTATGAAAATATGGCAATAACAGTCAGCCAATTAAATCGTTATATTAAAGAAAAAATAGCAGATGACGAAAACTTAGAAAATATTCTAGTCAAAGGTGAAATTTCTAACTTTAAAAATCACTATACAGGACATTTATATTTTACATTAAAAGATGAAAACTCTTTGATAAAATGTATTATGTTTAAAACATATGCACAAAAATTAGACTTTACCCCCAAAGACGGAATGAAAGTTTTTATAGCAGGAGGAGTATCTGTATTTGAAAGAGATGGAGTATATCAAATTTATGTAAAAGCTATGCAGGAAGATGGTTTAGGTGCTTTATATAAAAAATATGAAGAACTAAAACAAAAATTACAAGAACAGGGATATTTTAATGATGCACATAAAAAATACATACCACAATTTCCAGAAAATATAGGTGTATTAACATCACAAACAGGTTCTGTTATTAGAGATATTATTAATGTAAGTACAAGAAGAAATCCAAATGTACATATAAGACTATATCCTGTTCCAGTACAAGGAGATGGAGCTGCTGAAAAAATAGCAGAGGGAATATATTTTATGAATAAAAATAAATTAGCAGATGTACTAATTTTAGCAAGAGGAGGAGGCTCATTAGAAGATTTATGGCCTTTTAACGAAGAAATAGTCGCACATGCTATTTATAACTCAGAAATTCCAATCATTTCTGCTGTAGGGCATGAAACAGATTACTCAATTTCAGACTTTGTAGCAGATTTAAGAGCACCAACACCATCAGCAGCTGCAGAACTTGCAGTGCCAGATATTTATGATGTAAAACAAAAAATAGAAATATCGCAAAATAGATTAAGACAGGCTTTAATAAAAAAAGTAGAAATAATGAAATTGCGTTATGAAAAATGTATGGCAAATAGAGTATTTAAAGAACCTCAAAGAGACATTAATGATAAATATCTAAAGATTGATGGCTACATTAGAACATTAGAAAATACAATAAAAAATAAACAAAAAGAAGAAAAAACAAAGTATGTAGAATTGCTATCAAAACTTGATACACTAAGCCCGCTTAAAACATTAACTAGAGGATACTCATTAATTGAAAATAATAAAAAAATTGCAAAAACAATAAATGATTTACAAAAAGGAGATATAGTAAGTATAAGACTAAAAGATGGAAAAAAAGAAGCGGAAATTTTAAACTAATAAATTTATCAATCATAAAAATTAGAAAAACTAAAATTTGTATTTTCATTTATATATTTTATAAAATTAAGAAAGAAGGATATTAAAATGTCAAATGGAACAAAAATATTAATAGGAAGTATAGTGGTAATAGTAATAGGTGTATGTGTTTATGTAGGAATATCAATCAGTAAAGAAGCAAGTACTTTAAATCAAGAAGAAAACAAAGTAAGTATAGATAATTATATTAATGAAATATTAGATGAAGAAGAGAATAAAAACAATATAGTAGAAAACACAGAAAACAAACCAGAAACTAATACTAATACAAATACAAATAAAGAGCCTGAAATTGTTGGAAAAGAAGAACAAGAAAGCAATCAAGAAAACACAGGACTTAGTGATAAAGAAACAGCAATAAAATTAGCACAAGAAGAATGGGGAATAGATATAAATTCATATATATTCGAAACAGAACTAAACTCTGATGGAACTTATAGAGTAATAGTTAGAAATAAAACTGATAGAAATGCTGTAACTCAATATAAAGTTGATGTAAAAGCAAAAACAGTAGTGGAAGAATAAAAATAATAAATTAACGAAAGGAATAAAAAATGGCAAAACCAAATTTTGAAGAAAATATAGAGAACTTAGAAACAATCGTAAAAGAATTAGAAAAAGGGGATTTAAACTTAGATGATTCAATTTCTAAATTTGAACAAGGAATAAAAATTGCTAAAGAATGTAATAAGATGTTAGAAGACGCAGAAAAGAAAATAACAATTTTATTAGAAAAAGATGGAGATGTAAAAGAAGAAAACTTTACATCTAACGAAGCAAATGATTAAAGGAAAGAAAAGGGGAATGACACACGGTGAACAATTTTCAAGGATTTATACAAAATAAATACATTTATGTACCATTTTTATTATGGTTTTTTATACAGCTTTTTAAAGTAATATGCGATTTAGTCACTACAAAGAAATTTAATTTTAAAAGAATATTAGGAGCGGGGGGAATGCCAAGCTCTCACTCTGCAATTGTAACAAGCTTGGCAACATTAATAGGTAAATATCAAGGTGTTGATACACCAATTTTTGCGGTTTCATTAATTTTAGCAGCAGTAGTAATGTATGATGCGTGTGGAATAAGAAGAGCAGCTGGAAAACAAGCAAAATTATTAAATCAAATTATAGAAACACCAGGACTAACAGGAATTCAAGTTTCCGAAAAATTAGTAGAAGTTTTAGGGCATACACCAGTACAAGTTCTTGTAGGTGCTTTAATAGGTGTAATAGTAGGATTAATTGTATAGAAAGGGGCATGAATATGACTGATATTGAAATTGCAAGAAACACAAGTTTAGAAAAAATTGCCAATATCGCAAAAAAGTTAGAAATTGATGAAAACGATTTAGAAGAATATGGAAAATATAAAGCAAAAATTTCTAATGAAATATTAAAAAGAAATCAAAATAAAAAAGATGGAAAATTAATATTAGTAACAGCAATAAATCCAACACCATTAGGAGAAGGAAAAACAACAATTTCAATAGCAATAGCAGATGGTCTTTCTAAAATTGGAAAAAAATCAATATTAGCATTAAGAGAACCATCACTAGGCCCTGTTTTTGGAATAAAAGGAGGAGCAACAGGAGGAGGAAATGCTCAAGTAGCTCCAATGGAAGATATAAATTTACATTTTACAGGAGATATTCATGCAATTACTTCAGCAAATAACCTTTTGGCTAGCATGATTGATAATCATATTTATTTTGGTAATGAACTTGATTTTAAAGAAGTTACTTGGAAAAGATGTGTAGATTTAAATGATAGACAATTAAGAGTAGTAGAAACAGGTTTATCAGAAGAAAAAAATATAAAAACAAGAAAAGATGGCTTTGATATTTCAGTAGCTTCAGAAATTATGGCAATACTATGTTTAGCAGAAGACATAGCAGATTTAAGAGAAAAATTAGGAAATATAATAATTGGATATAATTCAAAAGAAGAGCCAATTTATGCAAAAGATTTAAAAGCAGAAGGAGCAATGACAGTATTATTAAAAGATGCAATAAAACCAAATTTAGTCCAAACACTAGAACACACACCAGCAATTATACATGGAGGACCATTTGCAAATATTGCACATGGATGTAATAGTATTATAGCAACAAAAATGGCATTAAAATTAGGAGAATATGTAATAACAGAAGCGGGATTTGGAGCAGATTTAGGAGCAGAAAAATTTTTAAATATAAAATGTAGAAAAGCAGGAATAAAACCAAATGCAGTAGTAGTTGTTGCAACAGTAAAAGCACTAAAATATCATGGTGGTATTGAAAAAGAAAAGATACAAGAAGAAAATATGATTGCACTAGAAAAAGGAATGAATAATTTATATAGACATATTCAAAATATAAAAGAAAAATTCGGATTAAATGTTATTGTGGCTATTAATAAATATAATTCAGATACAAATCAAGAACTTGAATTTATACAAAATAAATTAGAAGAAATAAAAGTACCAGTAAGCCTAGTAGAAGGATGGGAAAAAGGTGGAGAAGGTGCAATAGATATTGCAAACAAACTAGTAAAATTAACAGAAAAAGAAACAGAACTTAAATATACATATAAACTAGAAGATGATATAGAAACAAAAATAAAAAAAATAGCCCAAGAAATTTATGGAGCAGAATCAGTAAATTTTACAGATGAAGCAATACAAGAAATTAAAAGAATAAATAAAAATGGTTTTGGAAAACTTCCTGTATGTATAGCAAAAACACAATATTCATTTTCAGATAATGCAAAGAATTTAGAATGCAAAGAACCATTTGATATTAATATAAGAGAAATTAAACTAAAATCAGGAGCGGGATTTGTTGTAGCTATTGCTGGAAAAATTATGACAATGCCAGGACTTCCTAAAATTCCATCAGCAGAAAATATTGATATTGACAATAATGAAAATATTATTGGATTATTTTAAATTAACACTAAAAGTAAAATGAAAGGAAGAACACTAATGAATAAAATAAAAGGAATAACATTAATATCTTTAGTAATAACAATAATAATTATAATTATTCTAGCAGGAATAACTATTGCAACATTAACAGGAGAAAACGGATTATTTGAAAGAGCCAAACAAGCAAAGGAAAATACAATAAAAGCACAACAAGAAACGAGTAATGCTTTAGCAAATTATGAACAAAAAATAGATCAAATATTAAGCGGAGTAACATTAAAACTCATCTCATCATATAGAGTATCTTCATATAATACGAATACAGCAACATTAGAAGATATATCAAAAAGACTTTTTGATGGAAACATTAAAAATGGTGGCTCATACAATGCAATGTTAATGGGTTACGCTAATATAGAAATTATGGTATATGAAAATATAAAAATATATGCTTATGGAAATAAATATAGCGATTCAGCAGGAAAAACAGGGAAAGAACTAGTAATACAAAAGTATAATGGAACATCATATGAGGATTATAAAACAGTAAAAACAAGTGATACTGGAGAAAAATATGAATTAGTAACATTAGAACCAGGAAAATACAAATTAACACCAAGTACACCATATGTATCTTTTGATGAATGGGAAATTGAATTAATAAAATAGAAAAATTAAAAGTTTAATAATTAGATTTAAATAAAAGAATAAAAAAATAAAACCAACAAATACTAAGAGTAGGAGTTGGTTTTTATGTTGGAAAGAAATTTAAATTTTAGAACAGACCTAGCATCAGAAAGAAGAGATTTATATAAAAAAGCAAATAGTTTAGATAATGAAATAGATGGAATTGAAAGTGAAAAAGAAGAAATCGATGAAAAAATATCAGTAGAGAGGGTAAAAATTACAAATGAGCAAGGAGAAAAGGCAATTGGAAAACCAATTGGAAATTATATAACAATAGATATAAAAAAATTAAAAATAGCACAAGATGAAGATATAGAAAAATCAGCAGAAGCATTAGCAAATGAATTAAAAAAAGTAATAGATGCACATATAGATAAACAAGGAGAAATATTAGTTGTCGGATTAGGTAATATATATGTTACACCAGACGCATTAGGACCAAAAGTAATAAATGAAATAGAAGTAACAAGACATATAATAAATTATTTGCCACAATATGTTAATGAAGGAACAAGAATGGTAAGTGCTATTTCTCCAGGAGTATTAGGAACAACTGGAATAGAGACTGCCGAAATTTTAAAAGGAATTGTAGATAATATTAATCCAAAACTAATTATTGTAATTGATGCCTTAGCTTCAAGAAGTATTGAAAGAATTAGTAGTACAATACAATTATCAGATACTGGAATTATACCAGGAGCAGGAGTAGGAAACAAAAGGTCAGAAATTAGTAAAGATACATTAGGAGTGCCAGTAATAGCGATTGGAATACCAACAGTTGTAGAGACAGCCGTTCTGGTTAATGATTGCTTAGATTTATTTATAACAAAATTACAAGAAGAAGCAAAATCAAATGATTATTTAAATCAATTAAAAGAACAAGATAATTATGAAGAAATCAAAGAAGCTTTAATACCAAGTGATTATAATTTAATTGTAACACCTAAAGAAATAGACGATTTAATAGAAAATATGAGTGAAATAGTTGCAATGGGAATTAATAAAAGTATGTAATTTAAGTATAATAAACAGATAATTTATAAATAATTAAGAACGAACAAAAAAATAAATAGACTGTTATAAATTTAACAATTATTAAATTTTAACAGCCTATTATTTTAGTTTTGTCAATTTTAATTTTTTAGTAGTTTTATATAAATTACAGATAGAACAATCTGTGCAAATTTCAATTCGCTTTTCAAATATTAAACTTAAAGTGTGAATAAATTCATCAATACAGTTATCTAATAAATGAATATAAATTTTTTTAGGCAGAAGAGTAAGCAAACTATTTAAAGCATAGTCATTTGAAGAAAAAGTAATATCAGATAAATACTTTGCTTTAAACATATTATAATCTACTTCAATAATATTTTTATCCTTATCTAATAAAAGTGAATTTTCAGTAGAATATACAAGATGAACTATATCACAAGAAGGAACTTGAGAATTAACATACAACTTCAAAAGAGAAACAAACTCAAGATATTCCTTTTCTATTACAAAAGTATTAACAGCTTCATCAACTATATTTTCTAAAAGAGCTAAATAATTTTTAATTCTAAAATTAATAAAACCAGTCAAAACAATAGATTTATTTTCAGTCAAATAATTAGAAAAACTTTCTATTAAACAATTATATTTATCATTAAAATGCTTATTAAAATCATCAGAAAAAATTTCGAAACAAATTTCTAAAATTTTCTTACGTTCTAAAGCTTCAAAATAAAAATAATTTTTTAAAATAATACTTTTAATTATATTTTCTTCTAATTCATCAATTACTAAACAAGAAAGGATACAAGAAAGTGCGTGAATAAAAGTAGAATTATCATTTCCTACATAATGAACAATAACATTCTTATAATTTTTAAATTGATTTGAAGAAATATAAACAGAGTCAACGTCGATATAATCAAGCTCATTTAGTAGATAATCAATTAAATTATCATTATTTGTTTTTATACAAACAGACTTCATGAAAAAAGCTCCTTTCCTTAAGTAGTATCTACTAAATTTGTAAAACTTATACTATAATATGTGATTTTTAAGAAAAGGAAATATGTCCAAAACAAAAAAAGAATTTGGGGACGGGTTAAAAAATCATCGTCTTCAAATTCTATATTTAAAAATTTTATTCATATATGTGATAATCAATTTCTGGAAAAATACAATCTTTTTTAGAAATATCTTTTAAAAAGTCTACATCAATCTCATCATTTTTAATTTGATAATATAATTTAGTAAAACGCCCAATATGGTCTTTTATTCTTTTTTTTGCATAATCAACCATTGTTCCATTTGTAATGATAAACAACCAATCACTACTCTGGGCAAGTAATAATTCTCTAGCACATTGATTTAATGCTTTTTTCTTTATGCCTTTTGCATTAGGGTAACTCTGAGCTAGTTCACACATTCTATCTCCAGCTATATGTAAATGTCTATGTACATAATCATTTGTAGGATTAAGCCATACTTCACTATAACCATTAGCTCCCCAGCTAGAACGGCATGGAGAACAAACTTGCATTTCTGGATATTTATCTATATATTCAGATGGAGTTATTAATTCAAAGTTACATTCATCATAATAAATTTTTTTAAATAAAATATATAACCAATATGGACCTTCATACCACCAATGTCCATAAAGTTCTGCATCATATGGGCAAAGGATAATAGGAGGCTTATCCATATAAGGAGAAATATCGCTTATTTGTTTTGTTCTACAATCTAAGAAATGGCCAGCTTGTCTTTCTGCTGAATCATTAGCCCATTGCAAATTATAATAATCTTTAAAGTCTGTTTTACCAGTTATACGATAATACTTTATACCAGTATGTACTCGTACACCATTATGAGCTATATATGGTTTTATATAATCATAATCAGCTTCATAACCAATATCACGATAAAATTCTCTATAATTATAATCTCCGGGATATCCATTTATAGAACTCCAAACCTGCCTAGAAGATTCTAAATCTCTACCAAATGCAACAACACCACCAGGAGAAACAATTGGAGAAAATGTTCCATAAATAGGAGTTGGATTTGCATATAAAATACCATGTGTTTCTGTAATAATATAATCTATACCAAATTCTTTTAAATATTTATCTGCTTCTGGTACATAACCACACTCAGGAAGCCAAATTCCACGAGGAGGTCTACCAAAATATTTTTTATAAGTTTCTACACCGACAGCAATTTGAGCCTTTACAGTTTTTTCATTAACATATAAAATAGGGAAATAGCCATGTGTTGCCCCACAAGTAATTATTTCTAAAACACCAATATCTTGAAAATGTTTAAATTGACTAATTAAATCACGTTTAAATACATCATTAAATAAATGTAAATCATTAGAATAACGCTCAAAGTAATAATGAGAAAGTTTATTTAACCTTTCATCACCAGAAGTTCTGACAATTTCTTTTTTTGAAAGTTCGATCATTCTTTTTAAGTACTTTATATATTTTCTTTGTAATAATTTATTGTCCAACATAGATAGCAAAGGGGGTGTCATAGACATTGTAATTCTAAAATTCACTCCTTCATCAACTAATTTTTGAAAATTTATTAATAATGGAATATAAGTTTCTGAAATTGCTTCATATAGCCAAGATTCTTCTAAATAATCGTCACTTTCTGGATGATGAATAAATGGAAGATGGGCGTGTAAAACAAAACTTACATAACCTTTTTTCTCTTGCATAATTAATCTCCTTTATAATGTTTTAACAAAAAGATGAGGTATTTTAGAAAGTATTAAAATACCTCATACAAATCTACATAAAAGCCTGTATAAACAATGTAAAAATAAAAATTATAATACATTATTTGAATTGTGAAGAAGGATTTGAAAAACCTTCTATTTTTTCATCTGCATAAACTTTTTTGTATAAATCGTAAATATTATATACTTTGCCCATATTTTGTATAAATGATAATTGGGTAGCATCTTTTGCTGTTACATCATTTGTTTTTACATTTTTAAAATAAATCATTTTTTGATTTTTATCAAATAAAATATGGTCATTTGGTGCTTTAATTTCATTAGAAGATGAAATATAAATATAATTTGATGATAATTCTGTATTATTAGAATTTGGTCTCCTACCAAGTTCAATACGATAATCACAATTACTATCATTTACTTTTAAATACCAACTATTTGCAAAATCATTTATATTAATTTCAAAACTATAATTCAAAGAATCGTTATGAATAACTAGAACAGGATGTGTTGTTTCAAAAAATGAATCTCCAAATTGTTTTTTATAATTATCTCTATCTTCATCCGAAATATCCCAATAAACAAATAAACTAGTAGGAGTTTGTGCTAAAATTTTGACAATAGTTTGATTATAACGATATGGTAAATCGTAATATTCTACATTTGAAACAAATTTTGAAGATTTATCAGTTTTGGTAGTTGATTTTTTTGAGGTTGTTCTAACTTTTTTTGTAGATTTTGAAGTCGCAGCAGAAGTGTTTTTTGAAGAAGTTTTTACTGATTTTGAAGAGGAAGTAGAACTTACCTTTTTTGCAGTTTTTGCTTTTGACTGAGACTTTACAGTAGAACTTTTTTTATTAGATAAATTTGAAGTTGCTTCTTTTTCTAAAATAGCAGAATTAGACTTTTTATCTAAAACTTCTGGTGACTGTTTTTTTGTTATGCTTGTAGAAGTCTTTTTTGTAGTTACTTTTCTAGTAGTCTTACTTGAATTATTGTTTGATACATTTTTTTCATTTAAATTTGTTTCTTTTGTTTTTTTCAATTTTTTTCCTCCTATGTAATCTCATTTTATTTCCTTATATACTATACTAATTTAAAAAGAAATTCAAGTAAAAAATAAAAAATATCTAATTAATATTTGAAATGTTATAGCAGAAATTAAAATAATAATATTTTGACTATAGTACAAGAAAATACTTAGTAAAAAATTGAAGAAACAAAATAGACATAAAAATTAATAAAATAATAGAAAAACACTTGCATTTATTAGAAAATGTTGGTATAATAATATGCGTATTAAACACATAAAGCAAGTTTAAAGGGAAGTGCCAAGAAATTGGTCCTATTTAAATGATGAACTTTATGGAAGTAAAACAAAAAGGGAGGAATTTAAAATGGCAGTAGTTGCAATGAAACAATTACTTGAAGCTGGTGTTCACTTTGGACATCAAACAAGAAGATGGGATCCTAAAATGGCTGAATACATATTCCAAGCTAGAAATGGAATTCACATCATCGATTTACAAAAAACATCTAAAAAATTAGATGAAGCTTATGCGTTCTTAAAAGAACAAGTTGAAGAAGGAAAAACAGTTTTATTTGTAGGAACAAAAAAACAAGCACAAGAATGTGTAAAAGATGCTGCAATTAAATCTGGAATGTACTATGTTGACCAAAGATGGTTAGGAGGAATGCTAACAAACTTTGATACAATCAGATCAAGAGTACAAAGATTAAAAGATTTAGAAACAATGCAAGAAGACGGAACATTTGAAAGATTACCTAAAAAAGAAGTAATTTTATTAAAGAAAGAAATGGAAAAACTAGAAAGAAACTTAGGTGGAATCAAAGAAATGGATAAACTACCAGGAGTTATATTCTTAGTAGACCCTAAAAAAGAACATATAGCAATATTAGAAGCTAAAAAATTAAATATACCAGTTATTGGATTAGTAGATACAAACTGTAACCCAGAAGAAGTAGACTATGCAATTCCTGGAAATGATGATGCAATAAGAGCTGTAAAATTAATAGCAGATGTTATGGCTAATGCAATTATCGAAGGAAAACAAGGAGAAAGCTTCGAAACAGAAGAAAGCGAAGAACAACAAACAGTAACAGAAGAACCAGAATCAATTGAAGAAGTTGTTGAAAACGCAGAAGAAGTAACAGAATAATAAATTATAAAAAGGGCGAGCAACGCTCGTACGAAATAATTCGGACGTAGCGAGCAAGCCTTTTTTAAAACAATAAAATATTTAAAATTAATTTTTAGAACTTAAACAAAAGTATATTATTGATTTATCAATAAAAATAATAAAATAAAGTTGCCTAAACTATTTATAGACAACATAAAAAGGAGGAATTTTTAATGATTACAGCAAGCTTAGTTAAAGAATTAAGAGAAAAAACAGGTGCAGGAATGATGGACTGTAAAAAAGTCTTAACAGAAACTGATGGAGATATGGAAAAAGCAATGGACTTATTAAGAGAAAGAGGAATTGCAAAAGCTGCTAAAAAATCAGGAAGAGTAGCAGCAGAAGGATTAGTTGAAGCTTATATTTCAGAAAATGGAAAAGCTGGAGCAATAGTAGAAGTAAACTCAGAAACAGACTTTGTTGCAAAAAATGAAGAATTTAAAACATTTGTTATGAATGTTGCAAAACAAGTTGTTGACAAAGACCCTAAAAATGTAGAAGAATTATTAGCACAACCAGCTGAATTTGAAGAAGGAAAAACAGTTCAAGAATCATTAGTTGGAAAAATAGCAACAATTGGAGAAAATTTATCAATTAGAAGATTTACAAGATTTGAAGCAGAAGGACTAGTTGCAAAATATATCCATGGAGATGGTAAAATAGCTGTTTTAGTAAATATGTCAAAAGGAACAGAAGAAGTTGCAAAAGACATTTGTATGCAAATTGCTGCAGCAAGACCTGAATATGTAAGAAAAGAAGAAGTTCCACAAGAAAGAGTGGATAAAGAAATGGAAATCCTAAAAGTTCAAACAATGAATGAAGGAAAACCAGAAGCAATAGCAGAAAAAATAGTACAAGGAAGAATTGGAAAATTCTATGAAGAAATTTGTCTAGTAGACCAAGCATTTGTAAAAGATTCAAACAAAAAAGTTTCTCAATTATTAACAGAAACAAATAGTGATGTTGTAGCATTTGCTAGATTCGAAAAAGGTGAAGGAATCGAGAAAAAAGAAGAAAACTTTGCAGAAGAAGTTATGAATCAATTAAAATAATTTTTCTTGAAACAGAAAAAGTGGAATTTAAAATATGCCACAAAATACAATAATCTTATCACAAATAATATGAAAGAATACTTGAAAAGTATTCTTTTTTGTTATAAAATTGAATTATCTTGATAAATTAGGTAAAAACTATAAAAAATACCAATAAAATTTATTTTTAGGCAAATTAAAATAGAAAATTTGACCTAGAGGAAAGAAGGAGAAAATGAATAAAAAAACAGTAAAAGATATTGATTTAAAAGGAAAAAAAGTATTTGTAAGATGTGACTTTAATGTACCAATGGATGAAAATCAAAATATTACAGATAATACAAGAATTGTAGCAGCATTACCTACAATAAAATATTTATTAGAACAAAATTGTAAAGTAATATTAGCATCTCACTTAGGAAGACCAAAAGGAGAAGTAAAACCAGAATTTTCATTAAAACCAGTAGCCAAAGAATTATCAAGATTATTAGGAAAAGAAGTAATCATGGCAAATGATGTAGTAGGAGAAGATGCAAAATCAAAAGCAACAAACCTAAAAGAAGGGGAAGTAATGTTACTTGAAAATGTAAGATTTCATAGAGAAGAAACAGACAACGACCCTGAATTTGCAAAACAATTAGCATCTATGGCAGAAATATTTGTAAATGATGCTTTTGGAGCAGCACATAGAGCACATGCTTCAACAGCAGGAATAGCTGAATATTTACCAGCAGTATCTGGATTTTTAATAGAAAAAGAACTAACAGTATTAGGAGACGCCATAAATAATCCAGAAAGACCATTTATGGCAATATTAGGAGGAGCAAAAGTTTCTGACAAAATAGGTGTAATAGATAGCTTATTAGATAAAGTAGACACATTAATGATAGGTGGAGGAATGGCATACACATTTTTCAAAGCACAAGGATATAATGTTGGAAATTCACTATGTGAAGTAGAAAAAACAGGATTAGCACTAGAGGCAATGGAAAAAGCAAAACAAAAAGGAGTAAAACTACTATTACCAGTAGACACAAAAATAGGAAAAGAATTTAAACCAGATACAGAAAGCAAAACAGTAGCATGGACAGAAATACCAGAAGGTTGGGAAGGATTTGACATTGGAGAAAAAACAATAGAAATGTTCAAAAATGAACTAAAAACAGCAAAAACAGTAATATGGAATGGACCTCTAGGACTATTTGAATTTGACCAATTTGCAATTGGAACAAACGAAATAGCAAAAGCACTATCAGAACTAGAAGCAACAACAATCATAGGAGGAGGAGACTCTGGAGCAGCAGTAGAAAAAGCAGGCTTAGCAGACAAAATGACACACATCTCAACAGGAGGAGGAGCATCATTAGAATTCCTAGAAGGAAAAAAACTACCAGGAATTGAATGCCTACTAGATTGTCAATAGGGACGTACCTTTTTGACAACTAATCTTAATAAAATTCTAATGAAAATATTTGTAAAATAAATAAATAAAAAACAACTTGTCAAAAAGGTACGTCCCTATTGACAAGGAAGGAGAAAAAATGAGAAAAAAAGTAATAGCTGGAAATTGGAAAATGAATATGCTTCCAAATGAAGCAATACAATTTATTGATATATTAGCACCACTTGTAAAGGATACAGAAAATGAAGTTGTACTATGTGTGCCTTATACAGATTTATTTTATGCACTACTTACAGCTCAAGGTACAAATATAAAAATAGGAGCTCAAAATATGCACTTTGAAGAATCTGGGGCATATACAGGAGAAGTTTCTGGAAAAATGCTAAAATCAATCGGAGTTGAATATGTTATTATAGGACACTCTGAAAGAAGACAATATTTTAATGAAACAGATGAAACTGTTAATAAAAAAATAAAAACTGCATTTGAAAATGAACTAAAACCAATTGTGTGTGTAGGAGAAACATTAGAACAAAGAGAATCAAACCAAACAGTAGAAACAATTACAAAACAAATAGAAAAAGCACTTGATGGATTAACAGAAGAACAAGTAAAGAATACAATTATAGCATATGAACCAATATGGGCAATTGGAACAGGAAAAACAGCAACATCAGAACAAGCAAATGAAACAATTAAGTCAATACGTGACAAAATTTGTCAAATGTATGGACAAATGGTGTCAAACGGAGTTATAATACAATATGGCGGAAGCGTAAAATCAGCTAATGCAAAAGAAATATTTGAAATGTCAGATATTGATGGAGGATTAATTGGTGGAGCAAGCTTAAAACCAGAAGAATTTTCTAAAATAGTAAACTATGACAAAATATAGTTTAATTAAGATAACCATTATAAAATATTTTTAAATATTAATTAATGGATATCTTATTATTACTTTAACATTGACATTAATAAAAAGGAAGGTATGAGTAATGAAAGATAAAGTAACAATGCTAATGATATTAGATGGATTTGGAGATAACAAAAATAAAGATGGTAATGCAATAAAATTAGCAAATACACCTAATATTGATAAACTAATGAAAAAGTATCCAACAACAGATATATTCACAAGTGGACTACATGTTGGATTACCAGAAGGACAAATGGGAAATTCAGAAGTAGGACATACAAACATAGGAGCAGGAAGAATAGTATATCAAGAATTAACAAGAATCACAAAGTCAATCGAAGATGGAGACTTTTTTAGCGTGCCAGAATTTATATCTGCAATCGAAAACTGCAAAAAGAACCATTCAAAATTACACATATTAGGTCTAGTATCAGATGGTGGAGTTCATAGCCATATTCGTCATTTATATGGATTATTAGAAATGGCAAAAAGAAGAGACTTTGAAGATGTATATGTACATTGCTTTTTAGATGGAAGAGATACACCACCAGCATCAGCAGAAACATATATTGCAACATTACAAGAAAAAATGAAAGAAAAAGGAATTGGAAAAATAGCAACACTATCAGGTAGATTCTACGCAATGGATAGAGATAAAAGATGGGAAAGAATACAAAAATGTTATAATGCTTTAGTAAACGGAGAAGGAGAAAAAGCAGGAGACCCAATAAAAGCAATTGAAGATTCTTATCAAAAAGAAGTATTTGATGAATTTATAGAACCAACTGTAATTTGCAATACTAATGATGAACCAATTGCAAAAATTGAAGAAAATGATTCAGTGATATTCTTTAACTTCAGACCAGATAGAGCAAGACAAATAACAAGAGCGTTAGTAGATCCAGACTTTGATGGATTTGAAACAAAGAAAATGAACCTATATTTTGTATGTTTCACAAACTATGATGAAACAATGCCAAATGTTCAAGTTGCATTTAAAAAAGAACCACTAAAAAATACATTTGGAGAAGTAGTAAGCAAAGAAGGACTAAAACAACTAAGAATTGCAGAAACAGAAAAATATGCACATGTTACATTCTTTTTCAATGGTGGAGAAGAAAAACAATATTCAGGAGAAGATAGAATTTTAGTACCATCACCAAAAGTAGAAACATATGACCTAAAACCAGAAATGAGTGCACATGAAGTAACAGAAAAAGTATGTGAAGCACTTGAAAATGATAAATATGATGTAGTAATTTTAAACTACGCAAATACAGACATGGTAGGACATACAGGAAGTTTGCAAGCAGCAATTAAAGCAGTAGAAACAGTAGATGAATGTCTAGGAAAAGTTGTAAAAATAATAGAAGAGAAAAAAGGAAATCTAATTATTACAGCAGACCATGGAAATGCAGAACAAATGATAGACTATAAAACAGGAGAACCACATACAGCACATACAACAAATCCAGTACCAATAGTATTGATTACAGACAATAAAGAATATAAACTAAAAGAAAATGGAAAACTAGCAGATTTAGCACCAACAATGCTTGATTTAATGGGATTACAAAAGCCAGAAGAAATGACAGGAGAAAGTTTATTAATAAAAGAATGATAAGAGGTAATAATGTTAAATCATACTAAGAAAATAAAAGAAATATATGAAGACATTCAAAGAAAAATATATTATATGATACCAGAAAAATGGGAGAAAATGTATTTATATTCTTCTGTTATAGACTTAATTGATGGAAAACAAACAGGAGAACTTTTCTTCTATTACATACCAAAAGGGATTTTTAAGAAAAATCCTGTAAATGTTTATGAAATACCACAAAAATTCAATCTCAACGAAAAAGAATATCTTGAATTAGTAAAAATTCTGTATCAAAAAATAGTAAAATTAAGAGAAGAGTTCAAAACAACAGAAATTGGAAAAATATGGTCTAATTTAACAATAACGATTGAAGGAATTAAATTTAAAGTAGAATACAACTACGAAGACCTAAATGAATCTAATTTTTCTAGTTATGAAAGACATATTATTTGGAGATATGAATATTTAAATATAGGAAAAGAACAACTAAATAAAGAAGAAAAGGAAATTATTGATAGACATTTACTTGGAGAAAAAGTAATAGGTAGGAAAGAAACATATGAAGCTGGGATTTACATAAAAAATGTAAAAAACATAGTGGATTATGATACAGAAGGATATGAAGAAACACAAAATATTGAATATATAGCAAAAAAGAATGAATATAAGGCAAAAAATCAAATTATTTTAGCAGCATTAAAAAAACAAAAAGAACAAGAAAAAATAAAAGAAAACGAAAAAAATAAAAAAGGTAGAAATTATCACAAAAATGATAATAACATGTATCAAATATATCGTCACTAAAAAATCAAATTAATATATAAGCAATTATGCTGTTAAATTTTTGATTTCATTACTTTTAGTATTTTAATTTAGATTTTAATATTAAAAATTAAAATCTATTAATATATAAGGAATTATATATTAATTCCAATAATAAAAATAATTTATAAAATAAGAAACACAAAGTATTATTTTATAATTAAAGAAATGAAAGGAGCAAAAAACGATGATTTATTCAAAAGAATTAGAAGGAATGTGCAAAGTAGCAAAAGGAGTAGACCACGGACCAGCACCAATTCCAGAAGAAGGAAAATGGGTCAAAGCAAAAGAAATAAAAGATATATCAGGATTAACACATGGTATAGGATGGTGTGCACCACAACAAGGAGCATGTAAATTAACATTAAACGTAAAGGATGGAATAATTCAAGAAGCATTAGTAGAAACAATAGGATGCTCTGGAATGACACACTCAGCAGCAATGGCAGCTGAAATTTTAACAGGAAAAACAATATTAGAAGCATTAAATACAGACTTAGTATGTGATGCTATAAATACTGCAATGAGAGAATTATTCTTACAAATAGTATATGGAAGAACACAAACAGCGTTCTCAGAAGGAGGACTTCCTGTAGGAGCAGGACTTGAAGACCTAGGAAAAGGTCATACATCACAAGTAGGAACAATATACTCAAGTTCATTAAAAGGACCAAGATATTTAAACCTTGCAGAAGGATACATAGTAGAATTAGGACTAGATAAAGATGACCAAATAATAGGTTACAAATATGTGCATTTAGGAAAAATGATGGATAACATCAAAAAAGGAATTGATCCTAAAGAAGCAATAGAAAAAGCATCTGGAACATATGGAAGATTTGAAGAAGCAGTTAAAAAAATAGACCCTAGAGAAGAATAATAAATATAACAATTATGGAGGAACAAATGAAAATATATTTTTCAGGTTCAATCTATGGAGGAAGACAAAAATTAGAAACATATAAAAAATTAATTAAAGAGTTACAAAAATATGGAGAAATTTTAAATCCAGAAGTTGCAGATGACACTATTCTAATAGATGAAAAACAAGAATCAGACTATAAGATTTTTGAGAATTTAAAAAACAAAATGGAAGAAACCGATTTAGTTTTTGGAGAATTTACAATTCCATCATTAGGAGTAGGGTATGAAATTGGATATGCTGACAGTCATAATAAAAAAATAATAGGTATTTATGACCAAACAGTAACACCTAAAATAACAACTATGTTTAGAGGAAATAAAAGATTAAAAATAATTCCATATACAGACATTAATGAAATAATTAATAATTTAGAAAATATTATTTTATAAGGAGGAATAATAACTATGGCAGTAACATTTGAAAGTTATGAAAGAAGAATAGACCAAATAAAACCAGTAATGGAAAAATACGGAATAAAAGATTTTGAAGACGCATTAAAAATATGCACAGACAAAGGATTTAATCCATACGAAATAGTAAAAGGAATTCAACCAATCTGCTTTGAAAACGCAGCATGGGCATATACATTAGGAGCAGCAATTGCAATCAAAAAAGGATGCAACAAAGCAGCAGAAGCAGCAAAAGCAATAGGAGAAGGATTACAAGCATTTTGCATACCAGGTTCAGTAGCAGACGACAGAAAAGTTGGATTAGGACATGGAAATTTAGCATCAATGCTATTATCAGAAGATACAAAATGCTTCGCATTTTTAGCAGGACATGAAAGTTTTGCAGCAGCAGAAGGTGCTATAGGTATAGCAAAATCTGCAAACAAAGTAAGAAAAGAACCATTAAGAGTAATCTTAAATGGACTTGGAAAAGATGCTGCACAAGTAATTTCAAGAATCAATGGATTTACATATGTAAAAACAGACTTTGACTTCTTCACAGGAAAAGTAAAAATAGTTGAAGAAATAAAATACTCAGACGGAGAAAGATCACAAGTAAGATGCTATGGAGCTAATGATGTTAGAGAAGGTGTAGCAATCATGTGGTTAGAAGATGTTGATGTATCTATTACAGGAAACTCAACAAATCCAACAAGATTCCAACATCCAGTAGCAGGAACATACAAAAAAGAAAGAATAGAAGCAGGTAAAAAATACTTCTCAGTTGCTTCTGGTGGAGGAACAGGAAGAACATTACATCCAGATAATATGGCTGCTGGGCCAGCTTCTTATGGTATGACAGATACAATGGGAAGAATGCACTCAGATGCTCAATTTGCAGGAAGTTCTTCTGTACCAGCTCATGTTGAAATGATGGGATTAATTGGTATGGGAAATAACCCAATGGTTGGAGCTTCAGTTGCAGTAGCTGTTGCAATAGAAGAAGCTATGAAATAGTTAATAATACTGAATTATATTTGGTTTTATAAAATATTAAGAATAGACGTGGAAAAAGCTAGCAAATATGCCTTTATCCACGTCTTTTACATGAAAATTTAAATGTTTATAGAACAGCGAGAAAAAAGTATAAGGATTTATGCCAGAAGATAAAAGATTTAAAGAAGAAATAGAAAAATAGTTGCATAAATTATATATTAAGTTTTTGTTGCATTAGAATTTTGAATACACACAACAAAAATTTTTTTATTATTTTTTAAAAATGTATTGACAAATTTCTTTCTTAATATTATAATACTAATTGTCGTTAAGATAACCAGTTTATTTTATGCAGATGTGGCGGAACTGGTAGACGCACAGGACTTAAAATCCTGCGGTTGAATAAACCGTGCCGGTTCGATTCCGGCCATCTGCACCAAGAATACAGATTAGAAATCAAATTTCTAACCTGTATTTTTTTGCGTGATTTCAAGAAAAGGCTACATTTTATAGGTACTTTGGAACTGTTCCGAAAGGTTCTAAAAAATACCCTATAATGTATATAAAATGTCGGGATTGCATGTCGGGAAAATTTTTAATCTTTGATAATTCTATCAAATACTCCATTTATTTATTATTAGTCCTATTCTGAATATCAGAAAGGATGTAGAAATGGAATTTATACAATACAAAGCTAATGAATGTTTTGAGCATTTATATTATCAAATACCAATGGAGTTATTCTTTAACAAAAAGTATAAAGATAACTTAAATTCAGATAGTAAAATTCTTTACGGCTTTTTACTAAATAGGCTAACATTATCAGCAAAAAATAATTGGGTTGATGAAGAAGGAAATGTTTTTCTAATATTTACTAGAAAAGAAGTACAAGAATTACTAGGTTTATCTGATAAAACAGTTACAAAAGCTTTTAAACAATTAAAAGATTGTAAATTAATATATGAGAAAAAGCAAGGTGCAAATAAACCTAATTTAATTTATGTTGGCAAAATAGACCATGATGAAAACTTAATAAAAGTGATTCGTAAAAATTACGAGTCCAGAATCGTAAAATCTACGACTCAGGATACGGAAAATTTACGACCAAACTATAACAATAATAATTATAACAATAGAGAAAAGAAAAACAGTTATTCAAATTATGAGCAAAGACATTATGATGATTTAAACTTCTTATATGCAAATAATAATTTTGAAAATAATGATGAAACGGAGGGATTTTAATGAATTTAGAATATATAAAATATGGAAATTATAATTTACCTAATATATCAGTTCCTGAAGAAAGTAATGAAACAAAAGGAAAACATTTCGGTAAATATGGATTATTAAGATTAACCTTTTTGAAAGAGAATAGACAAGTTTTATACCAAGAATTATTACTTAATAATAAATTACACGAGCATTTAGTAAAAACAGATGAAGAAACAAATATAAAAGTAAATAACTTAATAAAAGAACTTGCAGAGCAAGAAAATGTTGACGAAAATTTAAAAGCAACTAACCAATTAGAATGGGTTCAAAAAATGAACAACATTAAAAATCGTGCAGAAAAAATAGTGTTTAATGAGCTAATTTATGTATAAATATCTCTGACGATATTTTGAAAGCAAGCGTCGCATTTATACTCCCGTACAAATACAGCTTGTCAATTTTGAAACAAAACTGATTAATGGGGAAGTTCTTCCCCAAACCCTTTAAATTTTTCTACGAAAGGAGAACAAAATTATGAGAAAAAGAACTATAAAAAAACAAATATGGATAAATGTTCAAGAAGATAATTTACTAAAAAAGAAATCAAAAGAAAGTGGATTAAGTGAATCTGAATTTATAAGAAGTTTAGTAAAAGGTTATAGAATAAAAGCACAACCTACTGAAGAAATAAAATCTTTTCAAAGAGACTTATATGGAATAGCAAATAATATAAATCAAATTGCAAGAATTGCAAATTCAAGATTAAGTGTTTCACACGATGATTATTCATATATTTCAAAAGAGCTTTCTGATTTTATTTTGAGATTTGAAAAAGAACTTTATTCAAGACAAAAATAAGGCGGTTTGCTATGGCTATTACAAAATATAAAGTTATACAAAAGAATTTAGAAGCTGTAATAAACTATGCAAAAAATGGTGATAAAACAGAAAAAGGGATACTTGTATTTGGCATAAATTGTTTGCCAGATACAGCATATTTCCAAATGATGCTCTCAAAAAAGACCTTTCATAAAGAAGGTGGAAGGCTAGGCTATCATATAATTCAATCATTTAATGGAAAAGAGGTATATCCTGAAAAATGTAATAGCATAGGTGTTGAATTTGCCCGAAGTCTATTTGGAGATAAATATCAAGTTTTAGTATGTACTCATATAGATAAAGAAAATGTCCATAATCATATCGTGCTAAATTCAGTTTCTTTTGTAGATGGGCTTAAATACCACAATTCTAATGCAGAACTTGCTTTTTTAAGAGAAACAAGTGATGATTTATGTAGAAAGTATGGTTTATATGTTATTGAAAGTGAAAAAGCTGATAAAGAAAATGCTATTGCTAGAAATAGAACAAATAATTATAATCGCAATAGTGGTAAAATGGATCTAATAAAAAATGATATTGATGAAGCAATAAAGAATGCTAAAAAATATCAAGACTTTATTGATAACTTGGCTTATAAAGGCTATTATGTTAAAAAATCCAATAATGTAATATCTGTATCAACTCCATATTTTAATAGAAATATAAGACTTCCAAGAGCCTTTGGAGAAGATTATACCTTTGAAAATATTAAAAATAGAATTTATTACAGCGATTATCAATTTAAAGAAGATAAAGTATATAGAATTAGAATATATGAAGGTGTTAAAATTAATTCTGAATTATTAAAAATATCATCATTTTATAGATTATATGTGCATTTCTTATATATTTTAGGAAAATTACCACCTAAAATACGTTATGAAGAAAGAACACCAGAATATTACAGAGAAATAAATAAATTTAATAAGCTATGTGATGAGCTAAATATGATTAGTGATTATAGCTTAACATCAATTACAGATATTCAAAATTTAAGGATTAAATATCTTGAAGAAATTTCACCTTTAAAAGCTCAAAGAGAAAAATATAGAAAATTATATAGTATAACCCAAAAGGATGCCGATAAAACGATTCTCGAAGCAAAAATTAATCATTTAACTGAAGATATTGATAGATTGAATTCTAAAATACAAACTTGTAGAAGAATTATCACTAAAGCTGAAAAAGGAGAAAAAGAAGATTGGCTAATTCAGAAAAGATTTGAAGATAATAAGGAAAGAAGTGAAAAAGAAATTGCTAAAAATAAAGATAAAAGAGAGTTGGATAGAGAATTTTATTGAAAAAGTTCTATAAATATTGACAAACATTGGAAAATAAATTATAATAATATTATGTAAATTTAATTAACGGATTTAAATAAATTTTTAAATTCTTAACTCAATGAAAGGAAATGGTGATACTATGAAAAACATTTTTGATCGGCCGTGCTATCATCTTGAGCAAATAAAAAAGGTTAAGATTGATAGCAAGAAGAGAAAGAAGTTCAACTCCAAATCTATGCTTTGTGCATGGGTAACTAAACTTTGCCCTGCACACTGCAAAAGCTGTTTCTTCAAGTCTGACATGTATCATGATGGAGTTCCTGCTGAGAAATATCAATTTTCTCCGTATGGTGTTGAGCGATTGATAAAATTTATCAACGACTCTAACAATTCTTATTTGATGCTGTCTGGCGGTGGAGAACCGATGATTCGAAAGGACATTGTCAATGAACTCATTCGTAAAGTAAAGACAGATCGTATTGTTATTGTAACAAGTGGAATTTGGGCAAAAACTTACAAGAGTGCCAAAGATACCATCGACGAACTCTATTCTAGCTATACAAGCAGAAACGATGACATGGTTTTGGTAGTTCGCCTTAGTGTTGACAGTTTTCACTATGAACCATTAGGCTTTGATGTTATCAACAATATCATCAGAGTATTTAGGGAAAATTATAGCCGTTGTAAGAATTTCCAGCTTAGAATTCATACTATGCAAAATGACCCTACTCTTGATGAGGTGTCCAAGAAAATCGGTAACTGTGAAGTAATTTACAGTGATATTGAGTCAGTTTCTGACAATAAGGAAATCATCAAGATTCTCCCTAAACAAGCTAAGTTGAGATTTGACGATGGTTATGAAATCCTCGTTGGCCGCTCTAAACTGTTTTTCTCTAATCTGAAAATTGACCTTAATGAATTTACAGAAGATATTCAGAGATCTCTTGATGTTTTTGAGGAAGACATGAGTGCGAGTGAATATGGAAATCCGTCAATTCTGACCAACTGTGATGGTTCTCTTGGACTCGATTTTTGGATTGATTACAACGGGAACGTTACTACATGGGGTAATCAGCAGTGGGATAGTCTTTATAACGTATATGTAGATTCTTATCAAGATCTTATTAAAGGTACTTTTGAGAATATCATTAGCTACTCATTCTTAGATAAAGGATACTACTATCGTGAAAGAATTATTCGTGCAGTAAATTCAAAGGCTGTCTTGCGGTCAAAGGTAATGAACTTAAGAGATTATGCAGGAGCCTTCTTGATGGAAGAAGAAAAAACAAAACTGTATTATGCAGTTAGAGCCATCAAGGATTATCTTGAAGATGGCATCCTGTCGGAAGATGATATTTCGTTCTTGCCTGCAAACCTTTTGAGTGTTATTCATTCCTCTATTGAGGAAATCAACTCTCTTTATAGAGCTTCTGATTTTGATATAATTAGTCAATACTTTGCTAAAAAAGAAGAGTTGAATATGGATGACTGGAAAATTTTGTTTAACCTCATTAGATTAGGACATTATGATGTTTCTAATCAGCACATTGAAGAGGCTATTGCGTATTATAATGATACGTATTATGCTGATATAAAGAGTGTTGATGATATCCCTGATGATGACAGTCCTATCATGTATGGAAAGTACCACAACAGAATTTCCTTCATGAAGAAAGAAGCAGAGAACTTCTGCCTCAAAATGATGAACTAAGTTCGTAAACAAATCCTCTTACCAAATGGTAAGGGGATTGTTTACGTATATACTATATTAGGATTTAATCCTGAATAGCAAAAACATGGTAGTAAATTTATTTTATTCATATCTTCTTCTGTTATAGAAAAATCATAAACTGATATATTTTCAATAATTCTTTCTTTATTGGTTGATTTTGGTAAAGGAATTACATTGTTTTGTAAGCACCATCGTATGCAAATTTGAGCAATACTTTTATTATACTTAATTGATAACTCTTTTAAAATATTATTATCAAAGATTTTCCCAGATCCAAGAGGACTCCATGCTTCAATAATAATATTTTTATTAGCACAGTATTTTAATGTTTCTTCTTGCATAAATCCAGGATGAAATTCTATTTGATTAACCATTGGAAAAATCTCTATATTAGGTAATAATGCCTCTAAATGTTGAACCATAAAATTACTTACACCTATTGCTTTTACTTTTTTTTCTTTATATAATTCTTCAAAAGCTTTCCATGTTTCTATATTTAACTCTTTCCAATTTTCTGATGTCATTGGCCAATGAATTAAAAGTAAATCCAAATAATCTGTTTGTAAATTATTAAGAATTTGTTCAACAGCTTTCAATGTTTTTTCATAACCTTTATCATCTTTCCAAAGTTTACTTGTTAAAAATAAGTTTGTTCTATCGAGATTGTACTTTTTAATAGTATTTCCTATAAGCTTTTCATTTTGATATTTTGATGCAGTATCTATATGTCTATATCCAGCTTGATATGCAGTATAAATCATATCATCTATAATTTCTTGGTCTTTAATGTGCCATGTTCCTAATCCTATGTTTGGTATTATTAAACCATTTTTTAGTTTATATCCGCAGTCCTTATTTATCATATTAAATTCCCCTATCATAGTAAACAATAAATAGTACCATGAATTAAGTGGTACTATTATTCGCTTTAATTATTTTTATTTTTTAGATATTCTTTAATTCTTTCTATATCAACTTGATCTTTAGGTTTGTTTCTTTTTATTTTAAAGTCTAAAATAGTATTTAAATCTTCTAAATTATATGGTTCGCAAACCTCCATATTAAATTTTTCTTTTTCATCCACAACAACTTCTAAAGAATCACTTATATGATAAAATCCACATTCATTTTTCTTATCATCTGTTAAGTCATATTTATCTTTTATTTGTTCAAATAATTTTCTCGAAATACATAAATCTAAATCTCCTGCTTGTTCTCTAATACCTCTAATTACAAGAGAAGCTCCTGATAAAACATAATATTCATCTTTAGGTAAGTTTAATTCTTGCAATAAATCTAATAATTGTTCTTTATTCATAAAATAAAACTCCTTTCTTTTATTATAATTATAAATATATCATTTATAATTACAAAAGTCAATATAATAAATTTGTCGATTTTGTCATGATATTGACGATTTTTCAAAAATAATGTATAATGATTATGTTACTTTTGTATAGATGTAAAACAATAATTTGTTTTAAACTGAAAGGAGAATCTATTATGCGGAAAATTCATAAAAATATAGTTGTAATAGACAATTATTTACGTGTTTTGGTTGTCAAAGAACATAACACAATACGGTTACCGAGTTGCAACACTACAATTACTACTCATTTTGTATATGGCGAAAAGCATTATTCTTATGTTTCATACAAGCAATGTTCACTTAAAATAATAGATTCTAACTTTATTACAATTAACATTGCCTTGCAAAATTTTACATTTAAGGAAGATCGTCAAGCTCTTTTATTTTTTATATCCCATATAAGAGATTTTGAAGATGATGATATTACATTAGATAGTTTTGATTTTGTTAAAGCATTAGAAGAACTGGATATTCAGGCATTGTCTAAGATTCCTAAAAGTGACCTGCACAATCACACACCTCTTGGTGGCTCACGTGAGCTGATAAGAGAATTATCAGGTAAAGAAATACCAAAGTTAGATAGACGTTTCAAGTCTATTCCTGAAATGAATAAGTGGTGTGATAATAATATTAAAGCACCTAATGACTACAAATATAGGATGTATGCTTGCTTTAAGCAGGCAAAACAAGATGGAATAAAGGTATTTGCACCTAATATAGCGACATGTGCTAAAAAAAACTTTCCTTCGTTGGATAGCTTTATCAAATTCATTTATGAGATAATTGAAGAATTTTCTGATTCCATGTCTATTTATCCAGAATTGGCATTGGATAGAAACAAATACTCTGATGATTTAAAAGATTTAGTTGTAAAACTTTTAGATACGGGTATGTTTTATTCCATAGACGTAACTGGTGATGAAGATCTTGGCGTTCAGAATTTCAAAGAAATATATGATATTGCTTCTTCATACGGAATTATAAAAAAAGCACATGTTGGAGAATTTTCACATGCTAATGCAATATTGGATGCAATTAAAACCTTAGATTTAGATGCTGTTCACCATGGAATATCTGCCATAGAAAATGGAAGCTTAATGGAGTACTTAGTAAAAAATAAAATACCTTTGACTATGTGTCCATCGAGTAACTATTTCTTATCACGTGTCCAGTCTATTGGCAACCATCCTATCAAGCAACTATATCGATATGGAATAGGAGTATCTGTTTGTAGCGATGACATACTAATATTCGGTTCAAGTGTTTCGAATGAATATAAGATATTATATGAAAATAATGTCTTAAATGCCTTTGAACTAAATGCTATACGCTTAGATGGATTAAACTTTTACGCAAAGTAGACTAGAGGGTATTCTTATTGAATACCCTCTGATTTTATAAAATTATTTTCCTTGAATCCTTACAGTATCATTACATAACTAAGACTATGCCATTATCTTTTTATCTTAAATTTTTTTATTTAGAATTTTTTTGCTTGTACTATCTATTTGAATATTACAATTATATAATAATTCATTTATATAATTGTTTTTTAATTTGTAAACATCTTTATATCCAAAGTATTGTACAATTTTTTTGTTTTACAAAGTCCTAAAATTTTTTCTTTACTTACTGCATAACTTACTGCTATAGAAAAAAGCAGTAAGTTGATATTATATTTTTCATTCAAACATTGCCATTACTTTGTCAAAACTATGCCATTATTCTTTTAATTTAAATTTTTTATTTGGCGATTTTTCGTTTGAGCCAACTGCTTCAATAGTATTGTTATCAAGTAATTTTTTTAGTATTCTTCTAGCTGTTCTATCAGCAATATTTGTTTCTTCAATTATTTCTTTTGCACCTATTAAAACATTTCTTTTAATACATTCAATTATTTTCATTTCATTATCAGAAAGTAGTAATTGAGCTGTATCTTTCATTTCTTTTGAGTTCATCAATTCATCTATTGTGTCATCGATAATTTTTAACATAAACTCTATAAATTCGGTTGATTCTCCTACATTATTGCAGTTTTGAATAGCAGTATAATATTCTTCTTGATTTTTCTTTATCATACTTTCAATAGGCAAATAAGTAAATGCTTTCTCCCAATGTGATAAAATTGCTGTTTGCCATATCCTTGCTGTTCTTCCATTTCCATCGTGAAAAGGATGTATAAAAACAAATTCATAATGGAATATAGACGATAAAATAAGTGGATTTATTGTGTTTTTAACTTCATTCATCCAGTTAAATAAGTTATTCATTAATGTAGGAACCATTTTGTGAGGTGGAGCCATAAATATTTGTATATCTCCATCATAAACTGCTTCTCCATGATTTCTAAATTTACCAGCATCTTTTTCGATTAAGAAAGTTAATATTCCGTGTATTTTCTTTAAATCATCTACAGAATATGGATTTACTTTATCAATTTGTTCATAAGCTTCATAAGCATTTTTTACTTCTTGTATATCTTTTTGTTCTCCAATTACTGGTTTTCCATTTATTACATCTTCAACCTGAAATAATGATAGTTGATTATTTTCAATAGCAAGTGAAGAATGAATTGATTTTATTCTTGATTTCCTTCTTAGTTCTGGATATCTATTTAAGCTTTCGAAATAGTTTGTTTCTCCAATTTTTTTCATTATATCTGATACATAGTTTAACATTTTATTAGTAATTTTATATGGTGGATAATTAATTTCCATTTTCAACCTCCAAAAAATTTTAATTTACTCAATATAATTATTTTTCTTTTGTCTGCTCTTGTTTATATTTTCTCTATTTCTACATTGTATAGTGTCATATTCAGCTTTAATGTTTTTAGCAATAAATGGTCTACCACAATGCTTACATAGTTTAACTTCAGTTCTTCCAGATGTTTCATTTAGAAGTAAGATAGTTTCTATTATTTCACTTAAAGACATAAAATTCCATTTGAATTTTATTTTTCCGTCTTCAGCACTATATGAAATATTAGGCTTTTTTAGGCTATCTCCAGTAATACTTTCTTGATATACTTGTCTTATATCTTCTGATACATCATCATAAAGGTAAGCACAAATTAAAAGCTTTTTATTGTATATAATTGTTGCAAAGTTAATAATTTCTGCAATAGTTTCAGCATAATTTTTTGAAAAAGTTACATCATTAAGTCTATCTCCTTCAATTTGTTCAAAATCATCATTAAGACCAGTATTTCTGTGATAATCGTTTGCTTTCATTGTACTCGACCAGTCCATTTTTGAATCTTTCCAAAAATATTTCTTTTCAAATTCTAATGCACTTATAGAAGTATTATATCCTAAATTTACAGGGATATCTCCATTATCCATAAATTCATAATTTTCTGGCAAATATCTAAAATTACCAAGTAATCCATAATTACTTACAAATTCAAACACTAAATTTTGGAATTTTTCCATTTTACTTTGTGCTTCAATTGTTACTTCCTTATTGCCAAGTTTAAACATTTCATTACCAACTGATTCTTTTCCTATTACTAATAAATCTTTTAATATTTGATTTTTTACTTCAAATGGATCATAGGTACTTGGTTTTGCATTTTTATCTGGAAATATGTAATATTTATCGTCTTTCTTTTCAATGATATACTTACTGTACTTACACCATTTTGCAGTAAATTCAATCTTTTCTTCTTTAATCATTTCACACCTCATAAAAAATCTTATAAAATTTTATAAAACTAGTTGACTTTTATAATAATATGTTATATATTTGTAATAGTTAAGTTACTATACTATTTCAACAAGAAACAATAAATGTCTTGTAACTATATCTATATTATATATTTTTTAAGAAATAATGTCAATAGATGGTAACTTTACAAAACAAACTTAAATCGAAAGGAGGATTGCTTATGAATAAGACGCAAGTAAAAGAAAAGCCAATGCCAGTTATTTATACTACTGCAGATATTTGCAAAATGTTTCATATTGGTAGAGTAAAATGTTTAGAGCTATTTCACAGAGCTGATTTTCCAGCACAGAAATATGGCAGAGGTTTTGGAATTGAAGCAAATGCTTTAGCAAATTATATGAGCTCTAGACACATTATTTGTTAAAAAGAAAAAGAGATTTAGAAATGGCACTTCTAAACCTCTTACAAATCACATGGGAATGTCTTCCTATGTAAATTCTCTGAAATTATTATAGCACAAGTAAGTAATTACTTGCAAGACATTCCCTTTAAATTTTATTATGAAGGGAGTAAAAAATGAGCAAGAAGAAAGAATTTGTCGAAGGAATCGACTATGCAATAACAATAAGAAAACGAAAGAAATTTATAAAGAATCCAAAGAGAAATATTTGTCCTATATGCGAAAATTGTAATCATAAAAATCTATGTTTGAATAGAAGAAACAAAGAAACTATGGAAAGGTGTAACAAGTGCAAAAATTGTAGTGATTGTAATAATTGCGATAAATTTCACTTTTATGATGAATATGAAGGAAGATTATTAAAACTTGGAACAAATGCAAATACAGGCAAAGCGATTAGACAATCATTTTCTGGCAAATCTGAAGAAGTTGTTTTAGAAAAATTAAGGAAGCAATTTATAAAAAACAAAGAAGAAGGAATTAAAGAAACAATTTATACACCAAACGAAACTTCTATATTAGAACTTGCTAATGAAATTGAAGAAAATAAATTCAAACTTTCTAAAACACATGGATCAGGATACAATAGAAATATGCAGACAATAAAAGCTTGTAGTGCATACAACTTTATGTTTAAGCCAATTCAAAATGTAACAAGAACAGATATAGAAAGATTTTTACAAGCAGAAAAGCATAAATCTAATTCTTCTATTTCAAAGGAATATGCTATTATCAAGAATGCATTTGCACTTGCTTATAAAAAACATCTAATTGATAGAGATATTGCATTAGACTTTAGCATTGATCCAGTAGAAAAGCCTAAAAGTGAAAAACAAGATAAAGATGTTGTTGCTTTTACAATAAGAGAAGAATATATGCTTATTCAGTACATTAATTCTCACTATAATGAATATAACAATATGGTTTTGTTAGCACTTTATACAGGAATGAGAATTGGAGAAGTATTAGCATTAACAATTGATGACTTGGATTTTGATGAAGAATACGGAACAATTAATGTAAATAAAACTTTAACTAAAACCAAAAGTGGCAAAATAATAGTAGGAAAAGTAACAAAAACTAAAAAGGGCAAAAGAAATTTGCATTTAGATAAAGTTTCAAAAGAAGTTACACTAAAAGCAATAAAAGAAATGAGGCCTAATAGTAGAAATTTATTATTCTATCGTAAAGATGGCAGAATATATTATCCTAGCCAAGTAAATAGTGCATTTAAAAGAATTTGTAACAATGCTGGAATAAAAGTTATCACAGTTAAACACAAAAAGAAATCTAAATCAAAAGGTGTTCACTATGTAAACGAAAAAACAAGTGAAGCACATACTCATATGTTAAGGCATACTTTTGCAACTAGATGTATTGAGGCAGGAATGGATTTAGCAACACTACAAAAAGTTTTAGAACACGAAAATATTCAAACAACAATAGATATTTATGGAGATATATTTGATTATCATCAGAAAAATCAAATGTATAAATACACAGAATATATGGACAAGATGAATGAAAAATATGAAAAAATATTTGAAAATTATACGATATAAGAACAGAATAATAATAAATAATTTGATAGAAAATATATTCCCGACAATGTCGGAACAAAGATACGGAATTTGAAATCAATTGGTATTAAAGGAAAAGATAGCAAAAATAATTTGGCCATCTGCACCATTAGAACCTCAAGTGTTTCGGAAGATTAGCTTGAGGTTTTAATTTATAAAAAATGTGCAAAGTTCTAACAAAAGTTCTAACACTTTTTCAAAATTAGAATTTTTATAAATAGTTAGAAATGTATTTTTTAAGACAGATTACCTAAATAGTGAGTTCGGTAATTTGTTCTTTTTTTGTATCTTTTACATCTAATGCAAGTTTATCACTAATGACACTTGCAGAAATTTTTTTGTTCTCTATATCAGCATGTGCATATCTTAAAGTAGTTTGAAAATTAGAATGACCTAGCCATATTTGTATATCTTTGACTGGTACACCATTTTGAATTAATAAAGTACCACAACTATGTCTTAAATCGTGTAACCTAATATGTCGTAGATTATTGCTATCTAATACTTTACTAAAAGTTTGTGTTACATATCCAGGTTTCATTAATTCTCCATTTTCCATTAAGCAAATATAATCTTTATAATCATTGCAATAAGTATTGCCATAAAACTTTTTATATTCATAATATTTTTCTTTATAGCTATTTAATAAATCTGCTATAAAATCAAATAAAGGTAATGTTCTATACCCAGAATCACTTTTTGCTCTATCTTTGAAAATGAATTGTGTAACACCGTCAATTTTTCCGCGACCTACAGTATGCCTAATTGTTAATGTTTTTGCTTTGAAATCAATAGCATTCCATTTAATACCTATAACTTCTTCACGTCTTAATCCATATATACCAGCAATAACTACTGGTAATTCAATAGGAGTGGTTTTTATAATATCCATTAGATGTAGTAACTCATCTTGTGTATAATAATCTGCTGTATATTCTTTAGTCTTAATTGATTCCAATTTAGTAGCTGGGTTACTATCAATTATTTCTGTAATAACTGCACTTTTTAAAGCTTTACTAATATTTGCTCTATAATGTTTTACAGTATTTCCAGATAGACCTTCTGCAAATAGTAAAACAAAAAAATCTTGAATATGTTTAGGTTTTAAATCTACTAATTTAATTTTCTTTGCTTTAAAGTATTTGTATAATCTACCTTTAATTACTTGTTCATAGCCAATATAAGTTGTTTGTTCCACTTTTCCTTTCTGTTTAACAATATTTTTGCTTATATTTCTGTGTTGGTATTTTTATATTCATATTTATTAATTTAGGAACATCTGAACCAACTTTTAATCTTCCTATCTATAATCAAATTACCTTTACTATTTCTATGATAGGCACTTGAATTCCACTTTCTATATGCTAAATTACTCATTTCAGAAGAATAAGATAATTCTTTACTTGCTTCAATATGTTGTTGTTTAACAAATTCATATAATTGTTTATCATCTTCATTTTGCCTTTTATTTCTAATCCATTCTCTTTTGGCAATTTTACGGTTTTGTTTACTAATTTGAGTTCTATATTCTTTTTCTTGAATATATCTTGTATCTATTAACATTAGAGAAGTGTACGATATGTTTAGTCAAATTGATTCAGCTCTTGTTGATTTATTAAATATGGGGAAAATATGTACTGAGCTTGAAACAGATACAGCAAAATTCACTTGCGCTTATACATTTGCAGAAAAATATGGATTGTTAGGTTTTATGGTTGAAGCACCAATTAGCCCAGATTTTATGCTAAATGATGAAGTAACATTAAAAGAAAATAATTTTATAAGTAAAAAATGTACAATAAGAATAAAAGATTATTTTGAATTATTTTTTCCATTTGCAACAAATGATGAGATGAGTTATACAATAACAAATGGTAAAGTTATTATAGAAACGAATTCGGATTTACAAAGAATGTTAAACAGTTCTTCACTTAATAATCAATTAATTTATTCTAGTTTTTATTGTGAAAAAATTGATTGGATTATAGATTATGCAAAAAAGATGTATAATATATTAAAAAAAGCAATAGATTTATCAAACAGTAATATAGTTTGAGTTCATTCGATTTAATTTGGCGATTAATCGTTTTATTATTACTTAGTAATAGTAAAGATGATGAAAGCCAAAATTCTCAAGATTAGTACAAACTAATCAAAGGCAGTCTGGTCAACTGCCTTTATTTTTTTGCAAAAAAAGAGATATGCGGTCAACATATCTCTGTGAACATTTGAGTTCTTCGATTTATTCTCTTGCTTAAGCTAAATATAGTATACTATATTTTTTATTATATGTCAAATATTTTTCAAAAATTCATCGTTTTTGCTAATTTTTAAAATTTTTTTTCATATCAGCTAATAAATCATTAACATCTATTCCTAAAACATAAGCAATACCAAACAATTCGTAATCTTTTACAGTTCTTTTATTATTTTCAATATCATATAAACTTTGTTTATGAATACTAATACCCATTAACTCTAATTTAGCAGATAACTTTTCATATGATAAGTCTTGTTTTATTCTATATTCTTTTAGTAATCTTCCAATTACATTCATATTTCCATCAAATCTTGCAATCAATGACATATTTTTCCACTCCATTTTTCTTATATGTATTGATTTTAATATTTTTCTATGATATATTTATAAGCGTTAACACTTTAATTGTTAGCAATAATCTATTTTATATACATTTGGAGTTAGAAATGAACAAAGTAAATGAAGATTTTAATATACCATATTACATTTTTGAAGAAATTGACTGGGCAACAAGCTAATTATTTAAAAGAAAAATTTAATAGAGAATAAAAAATGACTTTTATTTACATTTTTTTGATTTTTTGGTAATATATAATAAGATATTGAAAGGGGATTTAATATGAAGTTTGGAATTAGGAAACCTAGCATAAAAAAAAGTATAAAGGCTAGAACTACAGGAAAAATAAAAAGAAACGTAAAAAAAGCTATAAATCCTTTTTATGGAAAAAAAGAATGGGTTTTATAAATAATCCTAAAAAAGCAATATATAACAAAGTATATAATAAAACAACTGTAGGATTAGGAAATATAATAAATATGAGCAAAAAAGAAAAAACAAAAGTTAATAATATTCAAAATGAGAAGAAATTTGAAAAAATAGAAAATATTAAAACGATGAAGTATATTTAAAGCAGATGGAGAAAATATATAACGACTTGCAATATCAAATTCAACAAATTCAAGAAGAAATGATAGAAAGTGTCAGAAGATGACACAATAAATGACACATTAAAAGTCACACTAAATTAAGGAAAGTAATATGAAATTTATTAAGGAGGAGATTATGGAAGAAAAATTTGATGTACTAAATGAATGGGGAGAGTTTACTGGAGAAATTGCAACAAGAGATGAATGCCATAAAAAAGGATTATGGCATAGAGCTGTATATGCTTTTATTATAGATGTTCAAGGAAATATCTTGTTACAAAAAAGAAGTGCAAATAAAAAATTATGGCCTAATATGTGGGATATAACTGTTGGTGGACATGTAAATAGTGGAGAATTTGGTAGACAGGCATTAATAAGAGAAACCAAAGAAGAACTAGGAATTGAAATTGATGATAATGATATTAAATATTTAATTGGTTCTACTTCGATAAATGAACAAGGAGATATTATTAATAAACACTATAATGAATGTTATTTAATTACAAAAAAATTGATGTTTCAGAAATAAAAATACAAAAAGAAGAAGTTTCAGAGGTAAAATATTTCTCTAAAGATGAATTATTAAAAAGAATTTTAAATAATTATGAAGGTCTAACAGATAAAACAGGACCATGGAATTTTTTAGAAAAAATTTTAGAGAGGTATGTGTAATATAGCAAATTTCGTTGTAATTCTAATGAAAATATGATAAAATATAAAGACAAGTAAACTATTAAAGTAGTGTAGGTCAGGCTACTTTAAAACTCAACTAAATAATTTTAGGAGGAATAACCTATGATAATAAACAAAAAAATTGAAAGCATTAAAAAAATCAATGAGTTAGAACTAAACAAGTTTCCAGAGCAATTATTTGGAGAAAATGAACAAGCAAAGGTAGAAGAATTTTTAGTTAAGTATCCTGTAAAATATTATGCTATTCGGGATAAATCAAAAGCAGGAGGTATTTTTAAATTAAAAGTTGCCTTAGAGGACGTTCTATCAGAGATAAGAGGTTATCAGCTATTCACAATTAATGTAAGTTCAGCCAATTATGTAGAAAATCAAATCTTAGTAGGAGAAATACAAATTTTAGCAAATGGAGAAGTTTATGCAACATTATCTGTGGATCCAAGTGCATCGGTAAGAGATGCTTTAAGATATCCTACATTTAATTTGAAAACGGACATATTTGATAACAAATTGAATAATATTCCTCACTTTGATTTTATTTATCAATACATTGTGAGCAATAACTTACAAAATGTGATTGTTGAATTTGCTCTGTTTAACACAGAAGTTGGTATCAAGAAAGAAAAAATTATAGTGTACGAATTAAGGACACATTATTAAATTCTGACCTATAAGAAGCATTCATTTTTAATTGAATGCTTCTTTTGTCATATGAACAATAAAAATTAAGAACGTATGAACTACCACTCCTTTTCTTCATATTCAAGTTCTTCCTCATATTCAATTTGTTTTTCTGTATCAAGATAAATGTCATTTTCTATTTGAAAATCTCTTTAAAAATCTTCTTCAGAAGGCAATAAAAGAATTATCAAAAGAAGAATGCAATAAATATTGAAGTTAAAAAGAGTTGCATAAATTATATATGGATTTCTCGTTGCTATTATTTTTTTAATGTACAAGTTTATAAAACTATCATAAAATAAGTAAAAATACTAGGCCTTTACTTAAAAATGTGATAAAATAGTGTGCAAGTGCTAGTAAATACTAGTTTTAAATTTTATACTCCTGTTTTACAGGTTAATATATAGACAGTTAATACAAAATAAATATTTTAAGGAGGTAACAGAATGAGTTTTATTGAAGAAAAGTATATGGTTACAGGGCATAATGGTGAAATACAATCACTAACTGCTAAACAACTGTATGAACGGGTATTAAATGATTGCAAATCAGATTTCAATAGGATTGTTTCGGCAAATGAAATTCTAAGAATTTGTAAAAAGACAAGTTTTCCTGCTGAATACGCACTTGCTATTAAATGTGCAATTCTAAATTCTTTTGCAAACATAGAGCACAGAGCAAATTGCGGTGGAGGTAGAAATATTGTCGAGCCCGCAGACCAAGAAGCAGTACAAGAATGCTACAATTCTTTATATGGAGTTGAAGAGCAAGAAGCCGTATTTGCAAGAAAAAGATATTTATACGAAAGGATTGCCAACGCTTCAAATTTCCGTTTCAAGGATACACTCTATCATCCAGGTCGTACATTTGTAAAACTTCAAAAAGACTGGAATAAGTCTAAAGCTCAAGAATACATTTCTCAAGAAAAAATCGACTTTAAACAGTTAGTAGAAGTATTACACAAAGAATTTGTGGAAATTATTAAGAAAGCAGAAGTAGATGGAGCATTCGAGGAAGATGAAAAAGCGCACAAAAAAAGAATGAAAGAGCTTATTATGTCTGATGACATCTAAAACTTTTAGACTCAAGAGGGAGCATTTGAAAATTTCAAGTGCTTCCTTTTATAACTATATTTTTCCGAAATTAATTATAATAAATTTTGTAAATTATTGTAAAAAAATATTTAAAATGATATAATTTTATTAATATATAAAAAGGAGGTTCTAATATGGATGATATTGAAAAAGTAAAAATCCCTATTTATAAAAAATGGTGGTTTTGGGTAATAATAGTGTTATTATTAGTAATAATAGGTTCTTTAAGCCCTTCTGACGATACAACTAATACTAGCAATAATACTGATGCTTCTAATAATATCACTTCTTCTAATTCAAATTCTACTGATAGTTTTCAAAAAAGTAAGGATATTGAAGTAACAGTCGCTGATTTTAGTGCTATGTCAAGAGAAGAAGTACAGAAATGGTTTGATGACAATAATATTAAAGGTAAAATTTCAGATGAGTATTCATCAACTGTAGCAAAAGGAAATTTTATCAGTCAAAGCGTTGCTGCTAATACAGTAGTTCATGAAAAAGATAAAATTACTGTAATTTATTCATTAGGTAAAGCTCCAACAATGGGTGAAAAAAATGCTTTATCATCTGCAAAAGAATATTTGAATACGATGGCTTTTTCTTACAAAGGTTTAATTGAGCAATTAAAATATGAAGGCTTTTCAACTGAAGAAGCTACATATGGAGCTGATAATTGTGGTGCTGATTGGAATGAACAAGCAGCAAAATCTGCAAAAGAATATTTGAATACCATGGCATTTTCTCGAAGTGGCTTAATAGAACAACTTGAATATGAAGGATTTACAAAAGCACAAGCTGAATATGGAGCCAAAGCAGTTGGATATTAAATAATAATCCCCCAAAAATAGATGGGGGATTATTATTTTGAGAATTAAAAGCCCATAAGTTTTGTGGCTAGAAATAGTTGCCGAGTCTCCTCTGCTGATAGCGAACCATCATAATCAATATTTCTATAGTGATGGGAAACTTTGTTGAAGTTAATTTTTTTGCCAGTCGTCAAGGCTACAGTGCTTTCACTAGAATGTCTAGCCTTAAATCTTTTTCTAGGATTTGATATCAATTCATCAATACTAATTGTCATACTGAAATCCTCCTTATTTTACAAAACAAGGTCAATAGTTACAATAATATATTTAATTATACTATAAATTATAACAAAATACAACTAAACTAAAATGAAAAATATTTAGAATATATCCACAAATATTGACAAAAACAAAAAAATAATGAATAATATAGCAAGAACAAAAAAGATAGGAAAGAAATATGGATAGAGTAAAAAAATCAATTAGAAATTTAATTATATTTATTACATTAATTATATTAACATTTTACATAATTCTAAAAGACCAAAATCTATCAGAAATTTTCTCAGTACTAATAAATACTGAAAAGCAATATATAACAATTGCAATCTTGTGTATGTGCATATATGTAATATGTGAAGCAATAAACATTAAAAGAACATTAAAACTACTAAATGAAAAAGTAACATTTTTAGATACAATCAGATATGCACTAATAGGATTTTTTTTTAGTGGAATTACACCCGCAGCCAGTGGTGGGCAACCAATGCAAATATATTACATGCACAAAGATAAAATCTCAATTGCACACTCAACATTAGCACTACTAATAAATTTAAGTAGCATGCAAATTGTAACCATTTCAATTGCACTATTTAGCATAATATTCCAACATGAAAATTTAAACACAGGGCTTAAATGGCTTTTTGCAATAGGAATTTTATTAAACCTAAGTGCATTAGTATTGCTGATGATAGGAATTTTTTCAAAAAAATTACTAAACAAACTAATAGATTTTGTTATAAAAATTATGAAAAAATTAAAATTAAAAAATATAGAAGAAAAACAAGAGAAATTAACAAATGAATTAATGAAATATCAAGACAGCGCAATATACATAAAAAAGAATAAGAAAATGATTTTAAAAATATTATTAACTACATACTTACAATTCTTTATGTATTACAGTGTAAGCTACTGGGTATATCGTTCTTTTGGATTTACACAACATAACATACTTTATATTGTTGGACTACAAGCAATCTTATTTGGAACAGTTTCAGGTATTCCATCTCCAGGAGCAGTAGGAGTAAGTGAAGGAGGATTTATAGCAATATTTAAAGCTGTTTTCCCAGACACAATAATAAACTCAGCAATGCTATTAAATAGAGGCATTAATTTCTATTTGTTAATGGCAGTAAGTTCAATATCAGTAATTATTAGTACATTAAGAACAAAAAAGTTGAAAAAAACAGAAAAATGATATATAATGTCAAGAAGATAAAATAAATAACAAAAACTTAGTTTTTAAATAAGTTTTTATCTCTTCAAGAAAAGGAATGGTTATATTATGAACATACTTTTATGTGGAAACCAAAAAGTCTTTGATGGAGCATTAACACAACTAATATCTATGGCAAATAGAACAAAAGAAACAATAAAATGTTATATCTTTACAATGGACTTAACTAGATTAAAACCTGAATACAAAGCAATAGAAAAAGAACAAATTGAATTTTTAAATGAAGTCTTAAAAGATAAAAATCCAAATCATCAAGTGGAAAAAATAGATGTTACTGATTTATATGAAAAAGAATTTGGACACTGCAAAAATGAAAATGCCTATTGTACACCATATACATTATTAAGACTATTAGCAGACTTAGTTCCAGATATGCCAGATAAATTATTATATTTAGATATAGATATGATGTTAGCAGATGATATATCTAAACTATATAACATTGATGTTACAGATTATGAATATGCCGCAGTAAAAGAAAAATATGGTTCTTTGTTTATATGGCCTGATTATATAAATGCAGGAATGCTATTATTAAATATGAAAAAAATAAAAGAAACAAAATTACTAGAAAAAGCTAGGAATTTAATAAAAACAAAAAAAATGTTGTTTGCTGACCAAGATGCTATTTACAGATCTACAACAAAAAAAATATTGTTGCCAAGAGTTTTTAATGAACAAGCTAAATTTAATAGAAAAGACACTGTTATATGTCATTTTTGTAAAAGGTTATTGTGGAAACCATATCCACATACAGAAAATTATAAACAATGGAATGTAGAAGAGGTACACAATATTTTAAAATGTCATGTATTTGATGAAGATTTAGAAGAATACTTAAATTTAAAAAAGAAATATAAAGAACGAAAAGGGGAAGTAGTATAATGAAAGAATTAAAAGAAATACCAGTATTTTATGCAGTAGATGATAAATATATACCAATGCTAGGAGTATCATTAAAATCACTAATAGATAACTCTTCAGATGAAAACAAATATATAATTAAAATATTATATTTAAATTTAAAAGAGGAAAATATTAAAAAAATAAAAAAATATGAAAAAGATAATGTAAAGATAGAATTTGTAAACTTAAATAAACAGTTAAAAGAAATAGAAGACAAATTATATACTCGTAATTATTTTTCAAATACAACATATTTTAGATTATTTATACCAGAACTATATCCAGAATATAATAGAGCAATTTATATAGATAGTGATACAGTTGTGTTAGATGACATTGCTAATTTATATAATGAAGATATTGGAAATAATCTAATAGCAGGCGTTCCAGATGGAGCAATTCAAGCGGTAGAGGAATTCCAAGAATATGTAGAAAAAGTTGTAGGGGTTGTAGATTATAACAACTATTTCAATGCAGGAATTATAGTTATGAACTTAGACGAACTAAGAAAATATAAATTCGAAGAAAAATTTATATATTTATTAGATAAAATGAAATTTGAAGTTGCACAAGATCAAGACTATATGAACAGATTGTGTAAAGGAAGAGTTAAATTATTAGATTTTTGCTGGAATAGAATGCCAATTATGGGTAAACAAGAAGGGGATATAAAAATCATACATTATAACTTAGGCGCTAAGCCATGGTATTTTGATAATGTACTATATCAAGAATATTTTTGGAAATATGCAGAAATGACAGAGTTTTTAGAAGAAATAAAAGAAATTGGAAAAAATTATACAGAAGCTGACAAGGCAAGAGATGACTCAAACAGTGTAAAATTAATCGAACTAGCAAAAAAAGAATCTTCTTGTGTTGGAGATGATAGAATATTAAAAAAAAAATTGACATAGAAAGTAATATAGAAAAATCAGAAGAAAGATTAGAAGTATTAGAAAGAATAAAAAAATTAGAAGAAAGTGGAATTTTTGATGTGGATGTAGAAGATGACCCAGAAACAATTCCACTAACACCAGAAAATGTTGATTACTTAAAAGAAAAGACATATAGTAAAATTAAAAACATATTTGCAAATACAATGGGATTAAAATTTTTAAATGATTTATTAAAAGAAAATAAACTGATAATAAAGAACATAAAAGGAATAGAAAATTTACAAAAAGTAGAAACAGGTGCAATGTTAACATGTAACCACTTTAATCCATTTGACTCATTTGCAATAGAAAAAGTATTTAGAGAAGCGGAAATGTCAAAAAGAAAAAAACTATATAAAGTTATAAGAGAAGGAAACTATACAAACTTTCCAGGATTATACGGATTTTTCTTTAGAAACTGTGATACACTACCATTAAGTTCAAACAAAAGAACAATGATAAAATTTATGGAAGCAGTAGACACAATTTTAGAAAGAAAAGACTTTATATTAATATATCCAGAACAAAGTATGTGGTGGAATTATAGAAAACCAAAGCCATTAAAACCAGGGGCGTATAAATTAGCTACAAGAAACAATGTGCCAGTTATCCCAATATTTATAACTATGGAAGACAGTGATATTATAGGAGAAGATGGATTTCCAATACAAGAATATACAATAAATATTGCAGAACCAATATATCCAGATAAAACACTAACAGTAAAAGAAAATGTAGAAATGATGAAAAACAAAAACTTTGAAGTGTGGAAAAAAATATATGAAGACTTTTACAAAATACCACTTGAATATACAACAAAAAAATGTAAAGAAAATGTAACAGTTTAATTTAGAGGAAGATATGAAACCAAAAAAGATAATTTATTATGAAGATGAATTAAATGATGAATTTTCAACAGCAAAAATAGAACCAAGAAAAATAGATGAAAATTACAAATATATTCACAAAAATATTATATGGAATGCGGTAGCATTCCTTTTACAAAATATTTTAAGTGTGCCAATAAAATATTTATATGCAAAAATAAAATTTAATATTAAATATGTTGGTAAGGAAAAATTAAAAAAATATAAAAAACAAGGATATTTTATATATGGTAACCATACACAAATATTTGCCGATACATTTATAACAAGCAATACAAATTATCCAAAGAAAAATTATTTTATTGTTAATCCTGAAAATGTATCTATGAAATTTTTAGGGAATATAGTAGAGATGTTAGGAGCTATACCAATCCCAAGTAATAAAGAAGCAATGAAAAATTTTTTGGAAGTAATAGAAAAAAGAATAAAGCAAGGTTACAGTATTACAATTTTTCCAGAAGCACATATATGGCCATATTACACTAAAATAAGGCCATTTAAAACAGTTTCTTTTAAATATCCAATAAAACTAAATGTACCATCATTTTCTGTTACAAATACATATCAAAGCTATGGAAAAAATAATGACAAAGTAAGAATTGTTACTTATATAGATGGACCTTTTTTCCCAGATGACAAATGTATAACACCAAAGGAAAAACAACAAAATTTAAGAGATAAAATTTATAATAGAATGGTGGAAAGAAGTCAAAACAGCAATATAGAATATATAAAATATATAAAAAGATAAAATAAAAGACGTTTTAAACTTTAACATATGCTAAAGTTTAAAACGTCTTTTGACATATATATTTAAAAATAAACTAATAAAGAAGATAGTTTTGCTCTTTTTATAAGAAATAATTAAAAAATTATAAAATGTCAAAAATACAAAACTATTTAAGACTTTTTTTATAGTGATTACAGAAATCTTTAATACAACAATTATTACAATCTGGCTTTCTAGCAATACAAACATTTCTACCATGCCAAACAAATAAATGATTAATATCTTTTAAATATTCTTTTGGAAAAATCTTAATTAAATCCTGTTCAATTTTTGATGGGTCAGACTCACTAGAAAGACCAGTTAAATTAGAAATCCTTTTTGCGTGAGTATCCACTGCTATTCCCTGAGGATTATTAAAAGCTTCTAACATAACAACATTAGCGGATTTTCTACCAACACCAGCCAAAGACTGTAAATTCTCCATATTTTCTGGAACTTTACCATCAAAATTTTCTAAAATTTGTTTTGCACATAATTTAATATTTTTAGCCTTATTTTTATAAAAACCACATGGATGAATAATTTGTTCTAACTCTTCTAAAGGAATATTAGCAAAATCTTCAATACTTTTACACTTTTCAAAAAGAGTAGGAGTAGTTTTATTAACCCTTTCATCTGTACACTGAGCAGAAAGCATCACTGCTACAACCATTTGAAAAGGAGTTTGAAAATCAAGACTGCAAGTTGCATCAGGATAAGCAAGTTTTAAATTTTCTACTAAATTTATTATTTCATCTTTTCTTAACTTTTTCATAAAATAAAACACCTCACTTAATATATTATATAAGTGAAAAAAACAAAAATCAATAGAATACGTTGAAAAATTAACAAAAAAACACATTGAAGCATAAAATTATTAGAGCAATAAATAGAATAACAAGAATACATAAGATAGGAACAATAAATGAATTATGACAATATAATATATAAAAAGAAAGAGAGGTAATAATATGTTTTGTGCATTAAAAAAGACAATAGGAGTAATATTAATAGGAATAGGATTAGGCATATTATTAGTATTATTACTTCCACTTACAGGCTGGCTTTTTATTATAGGAGTTGCACTAGCATGTATAGGACTAATGTGGCTTGCTTGTTAAATAAAGGAGGGATTACATAACAATGACGATAGTAGTGAAAAAAGTTCCAAAATTTTTACGAGGATTTGTAAAATTAATTTTTGGAATAAAAGATTAAAGAAATAATTAGGAATTGGGAGACCAGAACTTTGAGGATTTCGGGGAGAGGATTCTGGGGTCGGAGACAAAAATCATCTGATTTCGGGGTCGTGATTTCGGGGTCGGAGATAAAAATCATCTATTTTGATTTATATAAAAATCCATTAGATTGAATAATAGATAGAATCAGGTTAAAAATCCTAATTCCTAAATTAGTTTAATAAACAATTATATTTTATGGCTACAACATTTAAATATTTGTTAAGCCTTTTTTTGTTGTATAAATTAATTTGATATATAAGAACAAATCTCACTTTATGAGAACTTTTCATATCCAACAAAAAAAGAGCCTAAGCTCTCTTAACTTTACCATTTTTTAAACATTTAGCACATACATGAATTTTTTTAACTTCACCATTTTCCATAATAGCTTTAACACTTCTTAAATTTGGTTTCCATGTTCTTGGGCTTCTTTTACTTATATGTGAACGAGTAATGCTAAGTTTGTTTCCATTACTTTGTGATTTTTCACAAATTGCGCATTTTGCCATTTCTTTGCACCTCCTAATTATCTTAATAAATTGACTAAGTATAAGTCTATCACAAATAAAAGAAAAAAACAAGTATTTTTTGAAAATTATAAAAAAATCCTTGCAAAATGCGAAAAATATGGTATAATGTAAAAGCTATATGAATAAGAGAAAGGATTTGAATAATTATGAAATGTAAATTAGAAAAAACAGAAAATGCAAATGAAGTAAAATTAGAATTAACAGTAGAAGCACAAAAATTTAGTGAAGCAATACAAAAAGTATATTTCCAAAGTGCAAAATATTTTAATATACCAGGATTTAGAAAAGGAAAAGCACCAATGAACATCGTAGAAAAATATTATGGAAAAGAAATCTTCTACGAAGATGCTTTTAATGAAGTAGCTCCAGAAGTATTAGAAGAAGCATTAAAAGAAAACAACATAGAAGCAGTTAGTAGACCAGACATAGAAGTAACACAAATTGAAAAAGGAAAAGATTTAATATTTACAGCAGTATTCCAAACAAAACCAGAAGCAGAATTAGGAAAATATAAAGGTATAGAAATACCAAAAATAGAGTATAATGTATCAGATGAAGATATAAACCATGAATTAGGACATATGCAAGAACATAATGCAAGATTAATTTCAGTAGAAGATAGAGCGGTAGAAAAAGGAGATATTTCAGTAATTGATTTTGAAGGATTTGTAGATGGAGTTGCTTTTGAAGGTGGAAAAGCAGAAAACCATGAACTAGAAATAGGAAGTAACACATTCATACCAGGATTTGAAGACCAAATTATTGGAATGAAAATAGACGAAGAAAAAGATATTAATGTAAAATTTCCAGATGAATATTTTTCAAAAGACTTAGCAGGAAAAGATGCTACATTTAAAGTAAAATTACACGAAATTAAGAAAAAAGAACTACCAACATTAGATGATGAATTTGCTAAAGATGTTAGTGAATTTGACACATTAGAAGAATTAAAAAAGAGCATCAAAGATAAAATGGAAAAAGAAAATGAACAAAAACAAAAATACGAAACAGAAGATGCTGTTATAAAAGCTGTTTGTGAAAATGTAAAAGTAGATATTCCATCAGGAATGATAGAAAATGAAACAGAAGATATGTTAAGAAACATAGAAAATAGACTTTCATATCAAGGATTAAAATTAGAACAATATTTAAATATGATGGGAAAAACAGCTGAAGAAGTTAAAAAAGAATATGAACCTCAAGCAATAGAAGCAATAAAATCAAGACTTATGTTAGAAGCAGTTATAAAAGCAGAAAAAATAGAGGCAACAGAAGATGAAATTGTAGAAAAAGTAAAAGAAATGGCTAAGAATTATGGAAAATCAGAAGATGAATTCATAAAAAATGAAAATGTTAGAAAATACATAAAAAGTGGATTAGAATCTGAAAAAGCACTAGAATTCTTAGTAAAAAATGCAAAAATGAAAAAATAAAACAGTAAATGATTGGGGTGAAACAAAAAATATTTCATTACCAATCTTTTCTGCTTAAAAAAGACATTTTGATATAAAAACTGAATTTTCTCCATAATATGTCAAATCAAAAATGGAGAAGAAGAAATTAAAAATAAATTTACCAAAATAGTTCTTTTGGTAAAAAGGAGGAAAAACATGTTAGAAAAAAATAGTTTAGTACCATATGTTATTGAACAAACAAGCAAAGGAGAAAGATCTTATGATATATTTTCTCGCTTACTAAAAGATAGAATTATTTTCTTAGGAGAAGATGTAAACCCAACATCAGCAAGCTTAGTTATTGCACAATTATTATTTTTGGAATCAGAAGACCCAGAAAAAGAAATATCACTATATATTAACTCACCAGGAGGATCTATTACAGATGGAATGGGAATTGTAGATACAATGAATTATATAAAATGTCCTGTTTCAACAATCTGCGTTGGATTAGCAGCAAGTTTTGGAGCTGTTTTATTAGCAAATGGAGAAAAAGGAAAAAGATTTGCAACACCAAATTCAGAGATTTTAATTCATCAACCATTAATCGGCGGTCAAGGTGGAGGAATTTCAGGCCAAGCAACAGAAATAAAAATACATGCAGACCATATGATAAGAACAAGAGCAAAATTAAATAAATTATTAAGCGAAAAAACAGGTCAATCAATAGAAACAATAGAAAAAGATACAGAAAGAGACCATTATATGACAGCACAAGAAGCATTAGAATATGGATTAATTGATGGAATAATGGATAAAAGAATATAATAAATAGATGGTATTAAAAATAAAAAGGAGTTACAATTAAAAATAAAACTTCTTTTTAGCCAGATGTGTGCCATTAAGAGAGGAATGAAATTAATTATGGCTAAAAATGATGTGCCAAAAAACGTAAGATGTTCATTTTGTGGAAAATCACAAGAAAGTGTAAAAAAGATAGTAGCAGGGCCAGGAGTATATATTTGCGATGAATGTGTTGATTTATGCACAAGTATCATAGAGGCAGAAAAATATGAAGATGAAGAAGTTGGATATACTTTAAATGATTTAGACAAAATACCAAATCCAAAAGAAATAAAAGAGATTTTAGATGAATATGTAATAGGTCAAGATGAAGCTAAAAGAGCGTTATCTGTTGCGGTATATAATCATTATAAAAGAATAGCACATGAAGAAAATTCAAAAAAAGATGATGTGGAAATTCAAAAAAGTAATATTTTATTATTAGGTCCAACAGGATGTGGAAAAACATTACTTGCAAGGACATTAGCAAAAATACTAAATGTTCCATTTGCTATTGCAGATGCGACAACACTAACAGAAGCAGGATATGTAGGTGAAGATGTTGAAAATATCTTATTAAAATTAATTCAAGCTGCTGATGGAGATATTCAAAAAGCAGAAAAAGGAATTGTTTATATAGATGAAATAGATAAAATAACAAGAAAATCTGAAAACCTATCAATTACAAGAGATGTTAGTGGTGAAGGCGTACAACAAGCACTATTGAAAATAATAGAAGGAACAATTGCATCAGTTCCACCACAAGGCGGAAGAAAACATCCAAACCAAGATATGATTCAAATAAACACAGAAAATATTTTATTTATTTGTGGAGGAGCATTTGAAGGATTAGAAAATATAATTAAAGAAAGAACAGGTAAAAAAACAATTGGATTTGGTGCTACAATACAAAGTGATAAAGATGTTAGCAAATATGAAGTATTTCAACAACTATCGCCACAAGATTTATTGAAGTTTGGATTAATTCCAGAATTTATAGGAAGATTACCAATAATTGCAACACTTAAAGATTTGGATAAAGAAGCACTAGTAAAAATTGCAACAGAACCAAAAAATGCTTTAGTAAAACAATACCAAAAACTATTAGAAATGGACGATGTAAAACTTGAATTTAGCAAAGAAGCACTAGAAGCAATTGTTGATAAAGCAATTGAAAGAAAAACGGGAGCAAGAGGTCTTCGTTCTATAATAGAAGAAATAATGAGAGATATTATGTTTGAAATACCATCTATTCCAGATGTTAACAAATGTATTATAACAAAAGAGACAGTATTAGAAGGAAAAAAACCAGATATTATAGTATCTGAACAAAAACAAACAGAAAATAATTCTGAAGCAAAAAAGGTAAAAAGTAAAAGACATATGCCTGAAAACAACAGTAAAGAAACTGCATAAAACATATAATAGACATTAATGTTAATATGAAATTTTAAATATTAAAATAAAATATTTTTGGTAAAATTTAATACACCCCAAAAAGTTAGAACAAAATCTAATTTTTGGAGGTGTATTTTATATGTTTTTTAGGGATATTTTTTAAATGTTAACCTTGACAAACAATATACAAAATAGTATAATGTTAACCGTAGTTAACAAAAATAAAAAGGAGAAAAAAATGATATCCAAATCATCAGAAGAATATCTAAAAACAATGTATATATTAAAACAACAAACAGGAAATATAAGAGTAACAGATATTGCAAAAAAAATGCACTGTACAAAACCAAGCGTAAACAAAGCAATATATAATCTAAAAGACAATGAACTATTAAATTACGAATCATATGGAACAATAGAACTAACAAAAGAAGGAGAAGACTTAGCAAAAAAAATATTAGAAGCATATGATATAGTTTATGTATTTCTAAAAGATGTTTTAAACATAGAAAAAGAAGAAGCAGAAAAAGAAGCAGAAAAAATAAAATTAGCAATAACAGATGAAACAATAAACAAATTAGCCAAATATGTACACAAAGTTTTAGGATTAAACAATTTGGACTGTAACTATGATATAAACAAAGAAAAATGCAGAAGTTGTGCAAGAAGAACTAACTTGTCAATAGGGACGCCCCTTTTTGACAAGCAAACATAAATTAATGAGAAACTTGTCAAAAAGGGGCGTCCCTATTGACAAGTTAGAAGGAGTAAAATGATGAACAATTTATTAGAAATAAAAAATTTACATGTTAATGCAGAAGAAAAAGAAATATTAAAAGGAATAGATTTAACTATAAAAAAAGGAGAAATCCATGTAATTATGGGACCAAATGGATCTGGAAAAACAACAACAGCTAATGCTATATTAAATAATCCAGAATATACAAAAACAAAAGGGAACATTGTATTTGATGGACAAGATATAACACATCTAAAAACAGATGAAATAGCTAGAAAAGGAATATTTATGTCATTTCAATTACCAGAAGAAATACCAGGTGTTTCAGTAACAAACTTTTTAAAATATGCAAAAAATAAAATAACTGGGGAGCCTGTAAAAATATTTCAATTTAAAGATGAATTAAAAAAGAATATGGAAGAATTAAATATAAATTCTAATTATATGGATAGAAGCTTAAATGTTGGATTTTCAGGTGGAGAGAAAAAGAAAAACGAAATTTTACAAATGCTTGTATTAAAACCAAAACTTGCGATTTTAGATGAAACAGACTCTGGATTAGATGTTGATGCGATAAAAACTGTATCAAAAGGTATTGAAATGTTTAAAAATGAAAACAATGCAGTACTAATTATTACTCATAACACTAAAATTCTACATAGCCTAAAACCAGACTATGTACACGTTTTGGTTGATGGAAAAATAGTAAAAACAGGAAGAGGAGAATTAGCAAAAGAAATAGAAGAAAATGGATACGCTCAATATAAATAAAACAATAGTGATTTTTATTAATTGGTTGATGTTAGTTGTATGTTAACTGACTATTGAGTAATCTATTTTACAGATAGATACTTGAAAGGATATGAAAAATGGAAAAAACAAAGCTTAATGAAATAAATAGAAATATATATGATATAAAAAATAAAGATGAATATGACTTTAAAATAAAAAAAGGTTTAACAACAGAAATAATAGAAGAAATATCAAAACAAAAGAACGACCCTGACTGGATGAGAGAATTTAGATTAAAGGCGTTAGAGGTTTACAACAAACTTGAAATGCCAACATGGGGACCTGATTTATCAGAACTAAATATGGATGAAATTGCAACATATGTAAAACCTAAAACTAATCTAAATAGTTCATGGGAAGATGTACCAGAAGACATTAAAAATACATTTGATAAATTAGGAATACCTGAAGCAGAAAAAACATCACTTGCAGGTGTTGGTGCCCAATATGATTCAGAAGTTGTTTATCATAGCATGAAAGAAGATTTGATTAAACAAGGAGTAATTTACACTGACATGGAAACAGCTGTAAGAGAATATCCGGAGTTAGTAAAAAATCACTTCATGAAATGTGTTCCAATATATAATCACAAATTTGTTGCATTACATGGTGCGGTATGGTCTGGTGGGTCATTTGTATATGTACCAAAAGGTGTTAATGTTGATATTCCATTGCAATCATATTTTAGATTAAATTCTCCAGAATCAGGGCAATTTGAACATACATTAATAATTGTAGAAGAAGGAGCAAGTTTACATTTTATAGAAGGATGCTCAGCACCAAAATATAATAAAGTAAATTTACACGCTGGTTGCGTTGAACTATATGTAAGAGACAATGCGTATTTAAGATATTCAACAATAGAAAACTGGTCTAAAAATATGCTTAATTTAAATACAAAAAAAGCAATAGTAGGCAAAAACGCAAAAATGGATTGGGTATCAGGATCATTTGGATCAAAAATATCAATGTTATATCCGATGAGCATATTAAATGGAGAAGGTGCAAAAACAGAATTCACAGGAATATCATTTGCAGGAGGAGGACAAAACCTAGACAATGGATTTAAAGTTATTCATAATGCAGAAAACACATCAAGTGTAATAAATGCAAAATCAATATCAAAAAACGGAGGAAAATGTACTTACAGAAGCTTAGTAAGAATAAATGAAAATGCAAAGAACTCAAAATCATCAGTATCATGTGAATCACTTATGTTAGACGATATATCAATATCAGACACAATACCAACAAATGACATAAGGACAGATGAAGTCGAATTTTCACATGAAGCCAAAATAGGAAAAATAAGTGATAAAACTATATTCTATTTAATGAGTAGAGGACTATCAGAAGAAGATGCAAAAGCAATGATAGTAAGGGGATTTGCACACCCAATAGCGAAAGAATTACCAGTAGAATATGCTGTTGAAATGAACAATCTCATTAACTTAGAATTAGAAGGCGCAATTGGATAGGTGAAAGGAAGAAATTATAATGGATGAAATAAAATTAAATGAAACACCAGTAAGGACATCAAGGAATTTCAAAATAAACAATATAACATTAGATAATGTGAATATTCCTAAAGATATACCTGAGTTTGAGAATGTAACAATAATTGGTGATTCATCTAAGACAATAATAGAAAAAACAACTAATGATATAAAATTGACATATGGATTAAGTGAAAGATTGACAGATCAAGTAAAAAATCAAGCGAACACGAAAATTAAATTAGATGCAAAAAATGATGAAACAACAGAGCTTGAATTTAAATTTGATGATGAAAATTTTATATTAATAGATGATATAGAAATTGTTGCAAATGAAAACACAAAATCAACAATTATAATAAAATATAAATCTAAAGATGATATAGAATGTTATCATAATGGAATAATAAGAGCAAAAACAGAAAAAAATGCAGAACTAAATATAATATTAGTAAATTTAATGAATACAAAGTCAAATAATTTTATAGCAATTGAAAATAATTTCGAAGAAAATTCAAAAATTAATTATACAATTATAGATTTTGGAGGGAAAAATAGTATTACAAATTACTATTCTAATTTACAAGGAGATAATAGTAATAATCAATTACACACAATTTATCTAGGAAAAGAAAACCAGCTTTTTGATTTGAACTATATAGGGGAATTAAGAGGAAAAAAATCCAATATAGACATAGAAGTTCAAGGTGCTTTAAAAGACATAGCAAAAAAGCATTTTAAAGGAACAATAGATTTTAAAAAAGGCTGTAAAAAAGCTACTGGAAATGAAAATGAAGCTTGTATGTTATTGTCAGATACCGCAAAATCAATTGCTTTACCAATGCTTCTTTGCTCTGAGGAGGAAGTTGAAGGAAATCATAGTAGCTCTGCTGGTAAAATTGGAGAAAAAGAATTATTCTATATCATGAGTAGAGGATTTGAACTAAAAGAAGCTATGAAGTTAATGGTTAGGGCTAGATTTAATCAAATACTAGAAAAAATTGAAAATGAAGACTTAAAAGAAGAAATTTTACAAGAAATTGATAAAAGACTAGATTAAAAATCATTTAAGAAAGCTTAATCAATTATAATAGGAATTTTTAATAATAACTGTTATGTTAGGAGAAATCCACATTATAACAGAATAATCAACATAAAATTAAGAAAAGGATAAATATAAATATGGATAATACATTATTAAAAAAAATAAAAAAGGACTTTCCGTTGCTAGAAAATGAAAACATTACATACCTAGATAGTGGAGCAACTACGCAAAAACCCGATTATGTAATAAAGGCGGTAGAAGAATTTTATAAAAAATATAATGCAAATCCACATAGAGGAGCTTATTCATTAAGTGTAGAGGCGACAGAAAATTATGAAAATATTAGAACAAAGATAGCAAAATTCATAAATGCAAAACATAGAGAAGAAATAATATTTTCTAAAAACGCAACAGAAAGTTTAAATTTAATTGCATATTCATATGGATTAGATAACCTAAAAAAAGATGATGAGGTAGTACTTTCAATAATGGAACATCATTCAAACTTAGTACCATGGCAAAAAATTACAAAAAAAACAGAAAGTAAATTAAATTACATGTATATCAATGATGAATTCGAATTATCAGATAAAGAAATAGAAAACAAGATTACAGACAAAACAAAGATAGTTGGAATTACTCACATCTCAAATGTTTTAGGAACAATAAATAACATAAAGAAAATCATCAAATATGCACATAAAAAAGGAGCGATAGTAATAGTTGATGCCTCACAAAGTATTCCTCATATGAAAATAGATGTACAAGATTTGGATGCAGACTTTTTAGTATTTTCTGGGCATAAAATGCTTGCACCACTTGGGATAGGTGTACTATATGGAAAAAAAGAAATATTAAACAAAATGACACCATTTTTAATGGGTGGAGACATGATAGAATATGTATATGAACAAGATACAACTTTTGCACCACTTCCAAATAAATTTGAAGCTGGAACACAAAATGTCGAAGGAGTAATAGGTTTAGGAGCGGCTATTGATTATATAGAAAAAATAGGATATGATAAAATACAAGAAATAGAAAAAGAAATAGTAGAATATGCAAGACAGGAACTATCAAAATTAAATTACCTAACACTATACACAACACCAAATAAAGAAAATCATTCTAGTGTAATCTCATTTAACATAAAAGGAGTACATCCACACGATGTAGCAAGTATTTTAGACTCAGAAGGTATATGTGTGCGTTCAGGAAATCATTGTGCCCAACCACTTATGAGATTTATGGGCATTGATTCTACATGTAGAGCAAGTTTCTATATATATAACACAAAAGAAGATGTTGACAGATTAGTAAAAGCTCTTGATAAAGCTTACAACATGTTTAAAAATTATATAAAATAGATTATAAGAAGAATTTTTCAATATTAGAAAGGTTATTAAAATGGACGAATTAGCAGATATTTATAATGAATTAATAATGGAACACAGCATGAACTCATACAATAAGAAAAAAATAGAAAATGCAGACTATTGTGAAGTTGGACACAATCCAAACTGTGGAGATGAAATAACACTTCAATTAAAGTTAAAAGAAAATAAGATAGAAGATATGGCGTTTTCAGGACATGGATGCGCAATATCACAAGCCTCAACATCAATAATGATTGATACATTAAAGGGGAAAACAGTAGAAGAAGCAAAAGAAATTATTAAAACTTTTATAGAAATGATAAAAAGAGAAATAACTGATGAAAACCAATTAAAAAAGCTAGAAGACGCAATAGCCTTTAGAAATGTATCTAATATGCCTGCTAGAGTTAAATGTGCTCTTTTGGCTTGGCATACAATTGAAGACATACTAAATAAAAGTGATAACGTATAAAATCAAACACATCATTACAAAAAATAACAAAATTATTACTGAAAAGTAACAGAAAAATAAGAAGTGGTATAGGAAAATTAAAATAAAAGTTGTCAAAAAGGGGCGTCCCTAATGACACTAATGACAACTGGAGGTAAAAATGGAGAATAAAAAAGTATTATTAGGAATGAGCGGTGGGGTTGATAGCTCTGTATCGGCACTTTTACTACAAGAACTTGGGTATGAAGTTATTGGAACAACACTTGAATTATTTGCAGGAAGTAGCTGTTGTAATATAAATACATATATAGATGCAAAAAATGTATGTAATTCTATTGGAATTTCACATTTTACCTATAATTGCAAAGAACAGTTTAAAAATCATGTAATAAATGACTTTATAGATTGTTATTCGAACTGTAAGACTCCAAATCCATGTATTGAGTGTAATAAATATATGAAATTTGGATATATGTGGGAAAAAGCCAAAGAATTGGGCTGCAACTATATAGCAACAGGACATTATGCTAAAACTGAATATAGCGAAAAATACAAAAGGTGGGTATTAAAGCAGTCGAATGCAGGTAAAAAAGACCAAAGCTATGTTTTATGGAATATTCCGAAAGAACTTATAGAACATGTATTATTTCCATTATCTGATTTTACAGATAAAGAACAAATAAGAGAAATTGCACGTAAAAATGATTTAAAAGTAGCAAATAAACCAGATAGTGAAGATATCTGTTTCGTTCCAGATGGAAACTATAAAAAGTTTTTAGAGAATAATTCGAACTTAAAACCTAAAAAAGGAAATATCGTAAATTCTAATGGAGAAATACTAGGAAAACATACAGGACTATATAACTACACAATAGGACAAAGAAAAGGATTAGGAATATCATATAAAGTTCCATTATTTGTTATAGGATTTAACAAAACAAAAAATGAAGTAATTGTTGGAGAAGAAAAAGAATTATACAAAAAAGAAATTAAAGTTACTGATATTAATTTATTATTAATTGACAAAATACAAGAACCAATAGAAGTTAATGTAAAAACAAGATACTCATCAAAAATGGCAAAAGCACAGATTACACAACAAAACGAAAATAATATAACAGTAATTTTTGATGAACCACAAAGGGCTATTACTCCAGGACAATCAGCAGTATTTTACATAGATGATATTGTTTTAGGTGGCGGAAAAATAATAGGATAGAAAATGAGAGACTACAAAATAATAGAGTAAAAAAATAATAGTGGCACGAAAAGAATTCTAAAAAAGAATTTTTGATTATGCCACTATTTGTTTAATATTTTAAATTTTACTAAATAAATATTTCAAAGTATAGCACCTAAAACAAGAACTCCTAAATTATCAGAATATATGCTATCAAATTGAGATATAGGCAAAGGACTTTCTCCAATTCCGGCTTCAACAGTATAGCCTGGCTTGTTGTAATTTTGAATAAACCAATCTTTAAAACCAGCAAAGCTAGAATTATAAGGAACATCTGTAAGCAAATATCCGCTAGAATTAGCAAAGCTCTTACCAATTTTATAGCCATTAGGAGGATTGATATTTTGAAAATTCCAGTAGATTTCTTTTCCTTGAGTGTGGTAAGCAATGACCAATCTGAAATCATGACTTCTAGTAAAATTATAAACTGATAAAGCCTCAGGTTCTGTTAATGGAGCATATCCTACAAAATTTCTGGGTGCGGGTTTGTTAAAACCTTGTGAATATTTTATTTCTTTTGCTTTTTCCCATTCTGCTGGAAATTGTAAGTTTAAATCCACACCATTTATATTTGCTTTCCAACCAGAGGGAAAAAGTATATTAGGAAAATTAGAATATATGTTTTTGGCTTTTTGATAGTTAATAGAATTTGGGGCTAGAAAACCAGTTACTAAATCAACACCATCAGGATTAACCATTGGCATAATAAATATTGAAACATCATTAAACAATTTTCGCACAGAATAATTATACAACTTTCTGTCATCAACATAAGCATCACAAAAATCCTCAATAAATTTCATCAAAAGAACACTAGTAATCCATTCATTAGCATGATATGATGCTGAATAAAAAACATTCTTTTTGCCAACCCCAAGTTTTATTACGTAAATATTTTTACCTAACACACTATTTCCAACGGTTTGAATATTAAGAAAAGGGAAAGATGAATTTAAATCAATCAAATTTTGCCTCATAAGAAAATAAGAATAAGGTTTATCTGTAGGAACAATATTCATTTTGTTTACATTCCTTTCGTTTTATATATTATATGAACATCTATAAAAATTGTTGCGAAATAGAAATTAATATAGTATAATAAAAATGTACACGGGGATGTAATGGTTTCGACATATTACCAGAAGCATGGATAGCAAGTAGTGGATTCTCGTTGGCCACTTAAAAAAACGGGAAACTAAATATAAACGCTGATAATCAAGAATTAGCATACGCTGCTTAGTTGCAGTGACATCTTACTAAATAGCCTACTGATTTAGCTAAGGTGACGATTAAAGTAGGAAACGAAACTACTTTTGCTTTAGAAGTAGTGGGTATTTTATAAAGCTATCGTTATTTTTATCCTGTTTATCGGAGAAAAATAAAGGAAGATAATAGATAAAATAAACTTGTAGAAGTTCATGTGGAAAGTATTATGGACAGGAGTTCGACTCTCCTCATCTCCACCAAAGAAATATAATTAATTAAAAACAAGGCATTTCAACAGATTTGAGAATCCTTGTTTTTTGATTTAAGCACTTTTTAACCTAGTACTTACTAAATATTTTATAAATTAATTATAAAATACCCCACTAAACTTCAGTGGGGAAAAGACTTAATTAGAAGAAGCATGGTTGCGATTGGACATTTTTCTTAATGCAAGTTGATAATCAACATTTTTTAATAATTCCAAAATTTTTGTCCGAGTTTCTTCAAGTTCTTCTAAAGTCATATTTGTGGTATCAAATTCAATACCAAAAAAATTCTGCATAATGTACCTCCTAGGTGTTTAATAATATAATTATAACATAATTTACACAAAAATGCAAAAACTAACCCTATGGGGTGGAGTAAATGACAGACAAAGAGATAATAAAGAAATGGAAACAAGGCTTAAGCAAAAACAAATTAGCATTAATATATAAAAGACAATATAATCAAGAAATAAGAATAATAAGAAGTACAGTAAGACATAGAAATGATGGAAAATTTATAACAAGTTATGAAGCATTATCTTATGTTGAGAAAATAATATATGAATATATAAAGAAAGCACACAAACACCAGATTTGACATTGCTAGATAATTACCAGCAGTTGACAACTACATAAAAATTGGTATAAGCAAAATATTTTATGTAAGGCTGTTGTACTGAAGAAGTTTAAATTATTATGAAAAAATTTTCAGAATTAAATAAAGTTTAAAGTTCCAACAAAAAAGTTGAAGGAGCAGAAAAGTTTTAAATCGACAAATTTTGACAACAAATGACAAAAGAAATATGCTATTCTCTTATAAGGAGGGGAGATAATATGGAAGAAAAAAAGAAAATTTATCAAAAATGGTGGTTTATTTTATTAATAATTATTGTCTATACGATAATAATAGTGTTAATTACAGCTAGTGTTATGAACAAAACTTCTATAAAAACAGGAGCAAATGAGATAGAAGATTTAATAACGGAAGGGAATCACAAAATAGAAAAACAAAAACCAAAAGTGGTAACATTAAACGACAAAATAGAAGAAAAGGATTGGGAGGTAACTATAAAAGAAACAGGATTTAAACAAGATATTGTTCCAAGTAATCCAGACAGTTATTATACACACTATCAGGTAAAAGATACTAATAATACTTATTTTTATCTTGTAGTTGAAGCAAAAAATATATCATCATTAGAATTAAGAGCAGATAAAATCGCAAAAGTAAAAGTTAAATATAACGATAAATATGAATATACAACTTTTTCTACTATTGAAGAAAGTGGAGGAGGAACTTTTACATATACAAATATAACTGATATAGCACCACTTACAAGTCGAAAAGTATATTATTTAGTGGAGTTACCACAAACAATAGCACAAGAAACAAATACACAGATAAAAGCAGAAATAAACATAAATAATAATTTATATGAATTGATAATTAGATAAAATTACATAATTAATAAAAGATATTTAAGAAAGATATAAAATGGATGGCTATATATAAATTTAAACTGAAACATACTATTCTTGGATATAAAATAGATAATTATGATTACGAATATACTGATTATTAGACGCTTGCACTGAAAATATCTTTTAAAAATATGATAGTAAATGTAAAAGATTTAAAAAATCAAGTAGCATAAAATTAAGCATCAACTTAAATGTTGGTGCTTCTACTTTAAATTTAAGTCATTATTTAAATATTTATAAATACAGATATGAACAAATTGAGAATATGAAAGATTATCTTGTTTCAATTTTTCTGTAAAATATTTATTTAAATTTTTATCAATTTTTAATAACCTAGAAGTTTTGGTCTCTTTTTCTTTTTGCCATTCAAGTTTATAATCTCTTTTAAATTGTTGCATGATAAATCCTCCTTGATTTTTATAATATTATCGTATATAATATTTATACACAAGAGAGGAATTACCTCTCAAGTGTTAATCTTTTGAAATAGTATTAGTTATTTCAATGATAGAGCGATTATCTAAATACTTATCAATTAGTTTTGCGGCTAACTTAGTATTTAGTAACGCTCTTATTATTTTTTGTTTCATACTATAACACCTCCTTAACTATGTTCATTATACAACGTATATACGTGAATGCCAAGAATTATTTTTGAAATAAACAAAAAAGATTATTAATTAAAGCAATTTACAAAATTTCAAGAAAATTACTTGTAAATTTATATATATTGGTGTAAAATACGTTAAACAGTAAATAATACTAGGAGGATAAAAAATAATGAAATTTGTAACAGATGAAGACTCGAAAAAAGAATACAAAAAATTTTTAGAAGGGCATGAAAGATGTAACTTTCAACAATCTTTAGAATGGGCAGAAATTAAAAAGCCTAACTGGATACCAGAAGTTATTTTAGCAGAAGATGAGGAAAAAAATATAATAGGATCACTATGTGTGTGGATTAGGAAAATGCCTATTTTTGGAAACATTATGTATTCATCAAGAGGACCAGTATGTGATATTCATGATATTGCAGTAATGAAACAATTAACAGATGGAGTAAAAGAATTAGCAAAAAAATACAATGCTTTTGCTGTTAGAATTGAACCAGACATAGAAACAGATGACAAAACATTTCGTGATATTGTAACAAATCTAGGATATAAAATAAAAGATGATGCAAAAGACTTTAAAGATGAAATACAACCAAGATTTGTATTTCGTTTAGATATAAAAGGAAAGACAGAAGAAGAAGTAATGGCAGGATTCCATCAAAAATGGAGATATAACATCAGACTAGCTTCAAGAAAGGGAGTTACAATAAAAGATGGAACAAGAGAAGACTTAAAAGACTTCCATAAAATCATGGTTGAAACAGGAATAAGAGACGGATTTATAACAAGACCATTAGAATATTTTGAAAAAATGTATGATAATATGGCACCAGACCATATGAAAGTATTATTAGCATATTACGAAGGAAAACCAATATCAGGAGTAATACCAATATTTTATGGAAATAAAACATGGTATTTATATGGAGCAAGCAGTAATGAACATAGAAACTTAATGCCAAACTATTTATTACAATGGGAAATGATTAAACTAGCAATTGCAAGACATGATGATGTTTATGATTTTCGCGGAGTATCAGGAGTAGTAGATGAAAACCACCCACAATATGGATTATATAGATTTAAAAAAGGATTTGGAGCAAAATTTACAGAATTTATAGGGGAAATTTACATACCATTTAAACCATTACGTTTTAAATTATACAAATTTTCAGAAAAAGCATTTAGAACATTAAGACAAATAAAAAGAAATATAAAAAAATAAGAAATAGTTTAACAAAAGGTAAAATGGTAATTAGGAGGAATAGTTGAAAGCTGTAGTAGTACAAAAAGAAGATTTAAGATATAATATAGAAAAAATAAAGGAATTTGCTAAAACAAATTTACCAGATGACAATGGAAACAATGTAAAAATAATTGCGGTTGTAAAGTGTAATGGATATGGACTAGACATGGTAAAATATGCAAAATTTCTAAAAGATAATGGAATTAATTTTTTTGCGGTTTCTGATATTGATGATGCAATAAAACTTAGAAAAGAAGGCATTGAAGATAAAATACTAATGCTTTCTTCTACAGCAATAGAACAAGAAGTAAAAGAATTAGTTGAAAATAATATTATAATCACAATAGGTTCTAAAGAAGCAGCGGAAATTGCAGATAAAGTTGGAGAAGCGTTAAAATGCAAAGTTAAGGCACATTTAAAAATAGACACAGGATTTGGAAGATATGGTTTTGTATATACAAACAAAGAAGAAATATTAGAAACTATACAAAATTTAAAAAATGTTAAAATTAAAGGAACATTTTCACATTTTTCAAATGCTTATTATGATGATAATTATACAAAATTACAGTTTGAGAGATTTATAGACTGCATAGAAATATTAAAGAAAAACAAAATAGAAACAGGAATGCTACACATTTGTAACACATCGGCATTTATTAAATTTCCGAACATGCACTTAAATGCTGTAAGAATAGGTTCAGCATTTACTGGAAAAATTGCTTTTAGAAATTCATTAGGATTAAGAAAGATAGGATACTTAAAATCAAATGTTACAGAAATAAAAGAATTACCACCAAAATTTAATATAGGATATTCAAATATTTATGAAACCAAAAATAAAACCAAAGTTGCGATTGTACCATGTGGATATATAAATGGAGTAAACATGGAAGTAGGAAAAGACATGCTTAGGACGATTGACAAAATTCGCTATTTAATAGGAGATGTAAAGTCTTTATTCAAAAAGCAATCATTAAATGTTAGTATAAATGGTCAAAAATGTCCAATTTTAGGAAGAGTGGGAACTTACCATGTAACTGTAGACATTACAAATAAAGATGTAAATATAGGGGATGAAGTAATTTTTACTGCTAGTATAAAAAATGTAGACAGTAATATAAGAAGGGAGTGGAATTAATTGAAAAATAAACCACAAAATCAAAATGATCTAAAAGAAAATATTAATGAAACAAATTCAAAAGAAACAGAGACAAATAACCCAAAAAGAGGATTCTTCAAAACCATATGGTATTCAATAAGCAAAATAGAAAAATATCCGGAGCTATCTGCAGAAGGATTTCAAAAAGCTATTAAATATCTAATAAAATTAATCTTAATACTTGCAATTGTTATATCAGCTGTTAGTGTATATCAAACTAGTCAAGAATTTAAACAAATAGCACAATATATTGAAGAAAAAGTACCTGATTTTACTTACAAGGACAATAAATTAACAAGCCCAGAAATAACAGAAGTAATAAGAAATGAAAGTGAAACATTTGGAAAAGTAATAATAGATTTAAACGCTACAGAAGAAGAACAAATTAATTCATATATAAATGAAATAGGAAATGAAGAAAATGGAATAATAATCTTAAATAATCAAATGATAATGAAAGAACAATCTATGCAAGGAAACATGCTTTATTCTTATGAAGATTTATCAAAACAAATGGGAGTAACAGAATTTAACAAAGAAAATTTAGTAAACTATTTAACAAGTACACAGATGACAAATTTATATTTAGGATTATTTGTATCATTACTTATTTACTCTTTTGCAATATATATTATAAATACATTAATAAATGTTTTTGCAATATCAATATTTGGATATTTAGCAACATTTATCATGAGAATGAAGATGAAATTTGTAGCTGTATTTAATATGGGGGTATATGCAATTACATTAGCAACATTATTAAATGCTGTTTATGCGGTTATAATTGGAGTATTTGGATACCAAATAAAATACTTTGATATTATGTATATGGTAGTATCAACAATTTATATGATTGCAGCAATATTTATGTTAAAAGCTGATTTTAGCAAAAAACAAAAAGAAGTACAAAAAATTGTAGAAGTAGAAAAAAGCTTAGATAAAGAAGAACAAGAAAAAAGTACAAAACAAGAAGATAAAAATGAAAACAAAGATACAGGAAAAAACAATACAAATGAAGATAAACAAAAAGAAAATGATAAAAAAGAAAATTTAGATGGAGAAAATCCAGAAGGCTCAAAAGCATAATGATATATTAATATGAAAAATAAAAAGTAAATTTGATTTTTAAAACTAATTATGGCCTTAAGAAAAGGAGCGAAATGAAAAGTGAATAATAACGAAAACAATAAAGAAAACAAATGGATTGTACCATTAACAACACTTATTATAATCATTATGATGTTATCAGGATTAATGATATATTTCAGCACAAAAAATGAAAATAAAGATGATAAAACTTTAGCATATACAGACTTAATAAAAGAAATCTCTTATGGAAATATTGAAAAAGTAGAAATGACAGTAGGAAGCACATCTGTAAAAGTAAAAATGAAAAATTCAGATAAAGAAAAAAAGACAATTGTTCCAAACACAGAAGCTTTTATTGAGTTAATCCAACAAAAAGTAGCAGAAGGAAATGAAATTGAATTAATACAAAAACCAAGAAGTATATTATCACAAATTCCAGCTACATTACTAAGTCTTTTACCAACAATTGTTATGGTTGCACTATTTGTTATGATTTTTAAAATGCAAGGATTGGGAGAAAAAGGACAAGTTTATGAAGATACAGAAAGAAAAACAAAAGTTAAATTTAAAGATGTAGCAGGACTTGACGAAGAAAAAGAAGAACTTATAGAAATTGTCGACTTCCTAAAAAAACCAGAAAAATTTACAAAAATGGGAGCTAAGATACCAAAAGGGGTACTATTATATGGTAAGCCTGGAACAGGAAAAACATTAATAGCAAAAGCAATTGCGGGAGAAGCAAATGTACCATTTATTTCTATGAGTGGTTCTGAATTTATAGAAATGTTTGCAGGATTAGGAGCTTCAAGAGTTAGAAAATTATTTGATAAAGCAAGAAAATTAGCACCATGTATTGTTTTTATAGATGAAATAGATGCAATAGGAGCAAGAAGAACATCAAATAGTGGAGCTGAAACAGAAAACAATCAAACTTTAAATCAATTACTAGTAGAAATGGATGGATTTAGTTCAGAAGAAACTATTATTGTTTTAGCAGCAACAAATAGACCAGAAATGTTAGATAAAGCACTACTAAGACCGGGAAGATTTGACAGACAAATAACAATACCAAACCCTGATTTAAGAGGAAGACTAGAAATTTTAAAAATTCACAGTGAAGGTAAAAATGTATCTGAAAACGTTAATTTAGAAAGTATTGCAGAAGATACAGCTGGATTTACAGGAGCAGAACTTGCAAATGTTTTAAATGAAGCAGCGATAATTGCAACAATAAATGAACATGAAGAAATAGAAAATAATGATATAGAAGAAGCTATAAAAAAAGTAACTGTCGGATTAGAAAAGAAAACAAGAGTAATATCAGAAAAAGATAAAAAATTAACAGCATATCATGAAGCTGGACATGCTGTTGTAAGTAGATATTTACCAACACAAACTAATGTAAAAGAAGTTTCAATAATTCCAAGAGGCATTGCTGGAGGATATACAATGTATAAATCTGACGAAGATAAATACTATGTTTCAAAAACAGAAATGCAAGAAAAACTAATAGCATTATTAGGAGGAAGAGCAGCAGAAAAATTAGTTTTAGACGATATATCTACAGGTGCAAGTAATGATATAGAAGTTGCAACTAAAATTGCAAGAGAAATGGTTACTAAATATGGAATGAGTGAAAAATTAGGGCCAATAGATTTCCAAGGAACAGAACAAAATGATATACTAATATTTGGAGAAAACATTGGAGATAAAATAGGAGCAGAAGTAAAACAATTAATAGATATTGCATATAATGATGCACAAACACTATTAATAGAACATAGAGATAAGTTAGACCAAATTGCCCAATTATTATTACAAAAAGAAAAAATTAATGAGACTGAGTTCAATAAAATATTCGAAGAAGAATAATAGCAGACTTCTTTTAACATTTTATATAGTTTCTAAAAACATTAAAGCTGGTATTTACCAGCTTTTTATATAATAATGTAGATTAAATAGATTTATACATAGGAGGATTTTATGAAAATACAGGAAATACATGAATTAGAAAAAATATCAAAAAAAGTAAGACAAGGAATTATAAAAGCGGTATATAGCAATCAATCAGGACATCCTGGTGGGTCACTATCTATTGCAGATATTTTAACAGTATTATATTTCTACGAAATGAATATAAATCCAAGTGAACCAAAAGATGAAAAACGTGATAAATTAGTATTATCAAAAGGACATTGTGCACCGGCATTATACTCAACATTAGCATGTAGAGGATATTTTGATTTTGAAGAATTAGAAACATTTCGTAATATTGAAGGTAGATTACAAGGACATCCAGACATGAAAAACATACCAGGAGTAGACATGACAACAGGCTCATTAGGACAAGGGCTATCAGTAGCAAATGGAATGGCTATATCAGCAAAATTAGATAATAAACCAAATAGAGTTTACTGCATCCTAGGTGATGGAGAAATAGAAGAAGGACAAGTTTGGGAAGCAGCAATGACATCTGCAAAATATAAATTAGATAATTTATGTGTAATTGTTGATAACAATAACTTACAAATAGATGGCACAATAGAAGAAGTTATGAGCTCATATCCAATAGATGAAAAATTTAAAAGCTTCGGATTTCAAATTATTAATATTGATGGACATAATATTAAAGAAATTATGGATGCTTTTGATGTTGCAAGAAATATTAAAGGAAAACCAACTTGCATTATTGCAAAAACAAAAAAAGGAAAAGGTGTATCATTTATGGAAAATCAAGTTGGATGGCACGGAAAAGCTCCTAATGATGAACAATATCAAAAAGCAATGGAAGAACTTAAATAGTTAAAACAAATAAAGTTTCAATGTATAGAAAAAAACTTAGAGATGAAAAAACTCAAGATAAAATACAAAAAAATCTGTCAAAATATTGACAAAAAATATAATAAATGGTAAAATTAATAACTGTAATCCGCTTAGTCAAGGCAAATAAATACTAGTGAAATAAATGGTTGCCTTAGTCATCTTAGTGAATTTTAAAATTTACTAAGAATAGAGCAAAGGATTAGCGAGTATACAAATAAGGGAGGTGCATTTTAAATGTACGCAGTAATTGAAAGTTGTGGAAAACAATACAAAGTAGCAGAAGGAGATGTAGTATTTTTTGAAAAATTAGACGTTGAAGAAGGTAAAAAAGTTACTTTTGACAAAGTAGTTCTAGTTTCAGATGAAGGAAAAGTACAAGTTGGAAATCCTTATGTAAAAAGTATGAAAGTTGAAGGAAAAGTTGTTTCACATGGTAAAGGTAAAAAAATAATTGTTTTCAAAATGAAAGCTAAAAAGAACTACAGAAGAAAACAAGGACATAGACAACCATATACAAAAGTTGAAATAACAGCTATCAAATCAACAGCAAGAAAAACAGCAGCTAAAGCTGAAGAAAAAGTAGAAGCTTAATTCTACATAATTAATTAAACTGATTTTAATTAAGAGAAATATATAGTTATAATATCTAATTACAAAAATAAATTTAAATTCAAATAAAATAACAACTTATTAAAATAAAATTTAAAAACAGATTTTGTAATTAGTGAAGCGAAGGGAGTGAAAAGAATGGCTCATAAGAAAGGTCAAGGTAGTTCACACAATGGTCGTGAGAGTGAATCTAAACGTCTTGGTGTAAAAAGAGCAGATGGACAATTTGTTTTAGCTGGAAATATTTTAGTAAGACAAAGAGGAACAAGAGTGTACCCTGGTGTTAATGTAAAAAAAGGTAGTGATGATACATTATACGCAGTTGTAGATGGTACAGTAAAATTTGAAAGAAAAGGTAAAGATAAAAAACAAGTTAGTGTTTATCCAGTAGAAGCCTAAAAGAGAAAATATTTGATTACATTAAAGTAGTCAAATATTTTTTTGTATAGAAAAAATCAACCAATGGGAATGTTGTTAAATTAGTCGATTTTGCTTTAGTGTATAACACCAAATAAAATCTTATAAAAAATAGAAAAAACCATTTACATTTTTAAATTTTTTGTATAGAATATATAAAATAAGAAAAAAGTCAAAAACAAAAGAAAATAGTCGATGAAAGGGGCGCAATATTAATGAAAATATTAATGTTGACATGGGAATATCCACCAAGAGTAGTAGGAGGAATATCTAGGGTTGTATATGATTTATCTAAAACACTAATAAAAGATGGTCATGAAGTAACAGTAGTTACATATAAAGAAGGAGACATGCCAGATTTTGAAGATGATAAAGGTGTAAAAGTATATAGAGTAAACAACTACATGATAAATCCTAATAATTTTATAGATTGGATTATGCAATTGAACTTTAATTTAATTGCAAAAGCAAATGAAATAATTGCAAAAGAAGGAAAATTTGATGTAATACATGCACACGATTGGCTTGTTGCATATGCAGCAAAAACATTAAAAAATTCATACAATATTCCAATTGTAGCAACAATTCACGCAACAGAAGCAGGAAGAAACAGTGGAATACATGATGAAACACAAAGATATATTAATGATACAGAATGGATGTTAACATATGAAGCCTCAGAAGTAATTGTAAATAGTAACTACATGAAAAATGAATTACAAAGACTATTTGGACTACCATATGACAAAATTAATGTAATACCAAATGGTGTAAACATGAATTTATTCAGTGGAATAGAAAGAGACTATAATTTTAGAAGAAAATTTGCAATGGACAATGAAAAAATTATACTATTTATGGGAAGACTAGTTTATGAAAAAGGAATACAACATCTAATATCAGCAATGCCAAAAATATTAAATGGATACCATGATGCAAAACTTGTAATATGTGGAAAAGGCGGAATGATTGATGAATTAAAAGCACAAGTTAATTCATTAGGAATATCAGAAAAAGTTTACTTTGCAGGATATATGGCTGGAAAAGATGTACAAAGAATGTATAAAGCAGCTGATATATCAGTCTTTCCAAGTACATATGAACCATTTGGAATAGTAGCACTAGAAGCAATGTTATCAGAAAACCCAATAGTTGTATCTGATATTGGAGGATTAAATGAAATTGTACAACATAGAGAAAATGGAATGAAAAGTTACTGTGGAAATCCAAACTCACTTGCAGATTCAATATTAGAACTATTATATGATCATAAATTATGTGCAGACATTACAAAAAAAGCAAAAAATAAGGTAAGAAATGAATATAATTGGAGCAAAATTTCACAAGACACGCACTTTGCATATCAAAAGGCAATATGTCAATCAGTAGCAGAAAAACAAAAAAGAGAATTAGAACAAGAAAGAGCAAAGAAAACAAAAAAAGCAAAAAATACAGAAACAGAAATTACAAATTTATTAAGTTTCAAAAAACGACACGCATATGCTTAAATTAGCTATGAACAAAAAATTTTAAAACGTAGTACAAAATATATTTTATTTGGTTCTTTTGAGAGATAATTTTCAAAAGAACTATTTTTTATAGTATAGAAAAAATAGAACAATAGGGAAATTACTAAATAAAATAATATAAGAAATTAAAAAAATATACTAAAATTCTACAAATTTAGCATATAAAAGGTGTATAATATAAATATCAAATATAATAAATTTAAATAAAAAAATAATAAATATTATCAACTTAAGAAAGGAATTAAATTAAAAATGGAACAAGAATTTAAATCTGGATTTGTAACAATAGTAGGAAGAACAAATGTTGGAAAATCAACACTAATAAATTTATTGGTAGGAGAAAAAGTTGCAGCTATCGCAAATAAAGTGCAAACAACAAGAACAGCAATAAAAGGAATTGTAAATAGACCAAACTCTCAAATTATTATTACAGACACTCCAGGAATACACAAACCAAAACACAAATTAAATGAAACAATGGTAGAAACATCATTTGCCATGATACCAGATTGTGATGTTGTTCTATTTTTAATTGAAGCAACAAGTGAAGATATAGGAAAAGGCGATAGAATAATTTTAGACAAAATAAAAGAAAATAACAGAAAGACAATATTAATTATTAATAAAATTGATTTAATAAAAAGAGAAAAATTATTAAATTTAATAGATATATATTCAAGAGAATATCCATTTACAGCAGTAATACCAATATCTGCTACACAAGATAAATACAGAGAAATAGTACTAAATGAAATTGAAAAGAACCTAAAAACAGGGCCTGCATATTATGATATTGAAGAATATACAGACCAAACATTAAGACAACTGGCAGAAGAAACAATAAGAGAAAAAGCTTTAAAACTATTACAAGATGAAGTCCCACATGGAATTTTTGTTGAAGTAGAAAAAATGCAATTAAGAAAAAATAAAAACAAAGAAGATATTTATGATATAGAAGCAACAATTTATTGTTTAAGAGATTCACACAAAGGAATTATTATTGGAAAAAATGGAGAAATGCTAAAAAGAATAGGAAGAGCAGCAAGAATTGATATGGAGCAAAATTTTGGTGTAAAAATAAACCTAAAAACATGGGTAAAAGTAAAACAAGATTGGTTAGATAATGACTCTATAGTTAGCAAATTTAAATTAAAATAAAATATATACATGAGAATAAAATTGAAAAAAATGCTAAAGATAAATATAGTAACATTAAGATAGGAGATGGGCATATGATTAAAGAAATTGCATGGGAAGCATTTAAAAACACAGGTGACATCAATACATTTTTGGAACTAAAACAAATAGAAACAATGGAACAAGGAATTGAAGGAATACAACAGATACAAAAAATTACAAATATAAATGTAGAAACACAAAATACTCAAAATAAACTATAAAATAAAATATTAATAAAGGTGAAAAAATTGGCAAATATAAAAATACATGGAATAGTAATTGCAGAAAACAATATGGGTGATTATGATAAAATGCTTACAATATTAACACCAAATTATGGGAAAATATCATGTGTAGCTAAAGGAGCACGAAGACCTCAAAGTGCTCTTTTGGCAGGTACACAATTATTTTGTTTTGGAGAATATATGATGTATAAAGGGACAAACACATATCATATAAACTCATGTGAGACAATAGAAATATTTTACCATTTGAGAACAGACTTAGATAAACTTAAGTATGCAGTACATATAAATAAAATTATTCAAGATGTAACAGAAGAGAATGAAAACTGTTACAGAATTTTACAACTATACTTAAATACACTATATATGATTTCTGAAAAAGAAGAAAATTTAGACTTTATATTAGGAGTTTTTAAACTTAGACTACTAGCAATTTTAGGATTTACACCAAGAATAACACAATGTGTTAATTGTAAAGAAAAAACAAATTTGGAATATTTTAGCATAAAAGATAATGGGATGAAATGCAATATATGTGGAAAACAAGACAAATCAACAATTTCAATAACAGAAAGTACTAAAAATGCAATTCAATATGTAATAACAGCTCCTCCTAAAAAACTATATTCATTTATTCTAAAAGATGAGAGTTTAGAAGAATTTAAATTAATTACAAAAATTTATTTTAATGAGAAACTAGAAAAAGAATACAAAGTAGAAGAAATATTTTGATTAAGTTATTTATCCAAAAATATCAAAAAAGCTTGAAAAAAATAAAAATAATAGATATAATGAAATTGTACAAAAAAGAAGGGAGCGATTTTTATGAAAATAAAAATAATAGGAAAAGAACTAAAGATAACAGATGCAATCAATGAATACGTTGAAAAAAAATTAGACAGAATTGATAAATATTTTGAAAATGCAGAAGCAGATGTTACTTTAAAAACAGAAAAAAATGAACAAACAGCAGAAATTTGCATTATAGCAAATGGGGAAAAATACAGAGCTGTAACAGAAGACAAAGATATGTATGCTTCTATAGATAAAGACATAGACATACTAGAAGGACAAATAAGAAAAGCAAAAACAAAAAAAGAAAAAATGATGAAAGAAGCTAGTATTAGAACATTAGAAGTTGAAACAGATCATATAGCTGAAATTGCAAATGAAATAATAAAAACATCATATTATGAAATAAAACCAATTACACCAGAAGATGCGGTTTTAAAATTACAAGAACATCCAACACATAACTTTTTAGTATTTATTAATGTAGATACAGGAAAAGTAAATGTTATTCATAAATTAAAAGATGGTAAAAACTACGGTTTAGTTGAACCAGAAGCATAAATATAAAAAACAAGTGATTGTAATTTGTACAGTCACTTGTTTTTTTCTTCATAATATCATAGCATAATAGGGAATGAAAAAATCGAAACTTAAGATTTGAAATATGTTGACAATTGCATTTATTAATATTAAACTGTATTAAGAAAGTTAGATTTTAAAGTATATTAATAAATTTTTGTAAAAATAATATACAAAAAATACAGAAGATGAAAGGGGAAAACAAAAATGAATTTTATGGTTAACAAAAATAATGCAAAAGGAATAACATTAATTGCTCTAGTAATAACAATAATAGTTTTGCTCATTTTAGCAGGAATAACAATAGCAACATTAACCGGGGAAAATGGATTATTTTCAAGAGCAAAAGAAGCAAAATTAGAAGCAAAACGCTCACAAATAATAGAGTGGCTTAACTTAAAATTAATAGAAGAACAATCAGCAGACATAGATAGAACATCAGAAGAGATAATAATAGCAACAAGAGAAAATGTAATAAAAAATCAAAATGAATTAAAACAAATGGGGAAAGATGTTGCAATAGGAGAAGTTTTAAATGAAACAATAAATGAAGACACAAAAAAAGTAAACACATATTTTGAAGTAATAGTTGATGGAGACATATACAAAGTAGAAATGAGTGGTACAAAATTCATAGGAAATATAAATGAATTAGTACCAAAAATAACATTAGAAAGTATAACAAATACAACAAATACAATAACAGTAAAGGTAAAAACAGAAAGAAATGAAGGCGGAAAAATAGAATATTACATAAAAGGAGAAGATGAGGAAAAATATACTTTAAAAGAAACAACAACAAATGAGACATATACATACTTAAACTTAGAACAAAATAAAAAATACAATATAAAAATAGTAGCAGTAGCAAAAAATGGAAGAACAGCAGAACTACTTGTAGATAGAACAACAGGAAAAGTAGCAGACTTAACAATAGGAAACACAATATTTGAATATAGTACAAAAGAATGGACAAATGGAAATGTAACAGTAACGGCAAAAACAACGGTAACAGGATATATATTACAAACAAGTAAAGACGGAAGAAACTGGACAAGCACAACTACTCAGACATTTACAGAAAACGGAACAGTATATGCAAGACTATGGGATGGAACAAACTATGGAGGAACTGCTTCAGGAAGTGTAACAAACATAGATAAAATAAAACCAATAGCTACAGGAGTAACAACAAATATAACGTCAACTATAAATAGTGTAACATTAACAGGAAAATCACAAGATAATGAAAGTGGAATAATTGCATATGGATGGACCGAAAATTCTTCGCAACCAGTAGGAACAACCACAACAGGAGAATTAGGCAAATGGACAGAAATAGCACAAACAACATCACAAATAAGTCAAAATGTAACAGTAAATTCGAATGGAACAAAATATTTTTGGACAAAAGATAAAGCCGGAAATGTTAATTCATCAAATTACACAGTAAATAACATTGTCTCAAGAGTAGAAATATCAAATTATAGCAACATAACACTACTAAGAGGAAATTCTGGAACCCCAGAACTAAATTATACAGGAACTCCAAAGGAACAGTCTTTTAGTGTTTCTAATCCAAATATGGCATCAATTGATACCAATGGAAGAATAACCGCAAAAACAACAACTGGAAACTTAACAGCCACTGTAACATTTAAAAATTATGATGATACAATAGTTACTAAATCTTGCACAGTAACAATAAATAAAGGAGTAGCAGCAATAGGAACTACTGATTTTTCAAGTGTACAAAATGCTGTAAATGCAATAACATCATCAGGTATAATAGATATAATTGACAATACAACAGAATATGTTATTATACAAGAAGAAAAAAATATAAAATTACAAGGTGGAGACAATACATTTACAGGTACAATTGATAACTTTGGTAACTTAGAAATTGCATCTGGAAAATATACAAGAAAAAATGGAGTAGCAATAAACAACCTCAAAAAGACTCTTCTAATATCAGGTGGGGAAATAAGTAATACTGATGGATATACAATAGATAATTATGAGGGCTGCACAACAAAAATTACAGGTGGAAGTGTTAAAAATACAGCAACAGTAGCATCTGGTAGTCTAACGAATATTCACAATCGACAAAATGCTATATTGGAAATTACAAATGGAACAATTGAAACAATTGGAACGGTACATGTAACATCAAATATATTTAATTATGGAATTGTAAATATACATGGTGGAAATATTATATCAAATAGACCGGAAACAGTAATATTTAATACACAAAATGGAACAATAAATATAACCGAGGGAAGATTGACGGCAAAAAGTGGAAGAGTTATACGGAAATGATGGAACTAATGCTACAATAAATGTAAGTGGAGGAATATTAGAAAGTTTAAATAATGATTACTGTATATTAAACAATGGAGGGCATGTAAATGTTACAGGAGGTACACTTATTGGAAAAAAAGGATATTAAAAAAATAAAGAATGAGAAAGGATCGATTACTCTTTTTGTTTTAATTAGCATGCTATTTTTTGTAATAATTTTGGTTGGTTTATTTACTAATATTAGTAATAAAGTAGCGAAACAAGAAAGAGAGATTAATAGAATTCAACAAAGTTATAGACAAGAAGATATTAACAAAATATATAATGAAAAATATGAACAAAAGCACAATAACATCTAAAATAAAATAATTAAAAAAATAAAAAAGCAATATTTAAAAATTTGAAAAAATTTCCTGTTTATTTTTTCTGAATTTGCAAATGATAGTATTAGAAAAAGCAAATCGTTTTTTTCTAAAAATGTAATTTGCAGGAGGTGAAAAAACAATGGCAAACAGAAATACTAATCAAAAATTAGTTCCAGAAGCTATGGATGCTTTAAACAAATTCAAATATGAAGTGGCTAGTGAAGTTGGAGTTAATTTAAAAGACGGATACAATGGAGACATCTCAGCTAGAGACGCAGGAAGAATAGGTGGAAATATGGTTAAAAAAATGATTCAACAAGTTGAAAACGGAATGAAATAATTAAATGAAACTTTATTATTACAAAATAGTTTATAACAAATGTTGTGATTCATTTTTGATAGACTAACAGAAATATTACTTTATGATAGGGGCAGAAAGTTAAATTTTGCTTTTTGGTATTATATAATATCAATATGCAAATAACAGTATATAAAATTGTTATTTACATATATAAAGGCAGGATTTGATTTCCTGCCTTTATTTTTTAAGGTTTAAAATCATGTTTCTATTGTTTTTTCTACAAATATTACAAAAATATTACAAAAATATTAACTTTACATGACAAAAAGACATTTTATTGATTTTAAACTTCATTTGATGTAAAATAAAATAAGAGTTATTTTATAAAGGAGGAATTTGTTATGGCAACAAATCCAATGCAAAGAAAAGCAAGAAATTCATTTTTATTAGGAATGTTATTAACTTTAGTGATTACAGGAATAGTAATTACACTATTAGTTATACAATTAAAAAATTATAAAGATAAAGAAGCTGAAGAACAAGCAAACAGTGTAAAAGTATGGGTGTTAGGAGAAAATGTAATATCTGGACAAGTTATTACAACAGATATGCTTACACAACAAGTTGTAAATAAAAATTTGGTTCCAGCTAATGCTATTGGTAATATTACTATTTTAGAAAACTACGCATTAGAAGACAAAGATGGAAATGAGATTATAACTGAATATAAAAATAATACTAGTACATTATACTTGGCAAAAAACAATAAAAAATATGAACTTACATTAGAAGACACAGGAAATTATTCTTATGAAGAAAATGGGGATAAAAAATATGTTGAATTAGCACAAGTACCTATCGTTGCTAAAGTAGATATGAACAAAAACACAATTATTTCTCCAGAAATGATTTCTAAATCAGATGAAAAAGTAACAGATGATTTGAGAAAACAAGAATATAATATGCTTCAATTACAAACTCAAATTGAAAGTGGAGAATATATAGATGTTAGATTAGCATTACCAAATGGAGTGGATTACATAGTTGTTTCAAAAAAACAAGTAGAAATACCTCAAATTAATGGTGTTGATTCAGATGATACTATTTGGCTAAAATTGACAGAAGATGAAATTATAACAATGAATAATGCAATTGTAGAATCATATAAAATATTAGGTTCAAGATTATATATTACACCATATGTTGAAGCTGGAATGCAAGAAGCATCAATACCAACATATGTTCCAAATAGAGAAGTTGCATTATTAATTCAAAACAACCCTAATATTGTTCAAAAAGCTAAAAATGAATTAATAAATAGATATAATAACAATGCTTCAACAAGAAATGAAATATTGAATCCAGCTGTTTCTGGAAGTGGGCCAGAAGGCGAAGAAAACGCTAAAACAAAAGTACAAGAATCTGTAACAAATACTAAAACTGAAAGAAAAGAATACTTAGAATCTTTAGGAACAGAAGAGTAGTAAAATAAAGGAGAGTTACACATGAAAAAAATAGGATTTATCGGTGCATATGACAAAACAGACATGTTGCTAAATATTGCAAAAATTCTTACAACAATGTCAAAAAAAGTTTTAATTATAGATAGTACAATTAATCAAAAAGCAAAATATATTGTACCTGCGATTAATCCTACTATTTCATATGTAACTTTTTTTGAAGAAATTGACGTGGCAGTGGGATTTAACAATATGGAAGGAGTGGAAAACTACTTAGGAATAAGTGCATTACCATATGATATTGTTTTAATAGACGCAGACACAGAAGAAAGAGTAAAACAATTTGGTTTAAACGAATCGGATTTGAATTATTTTGTAACATCATTTGATATGTATTCATTAAAAAGAGGATTAGAAATATTAGGAAATTTAAAAGAAACAATCAAACTAACAAAGATTTATTTTACAGAACAAGCGCTAAAAGAAGATGATGATTATTTAAATTACCTATCAAAAGAATACAAAATTGTTTGGGACAATGAAATAATATATTTTCCAGAAGAAAATGGAGACAAAACAATACTTGCAGAAAATCAAAGAACACAAAAAATAAAATTTAGAAAACTTAGTGTTTCATATAAAGAAGCATTAACATTTGTAACACAACAAATATTAAATGATAATACAGACTCCAATGTAAGGAGAGCTATTAAAACAATAGAAAAAGGAGCATAACAATGTCAATTATAACATTTGTTAATAATATAAAGGAAGAGACAGGAAAAAGTATGTCTTTAGTTGCAATTGCAACATATATGGCAATTGAATATAATAATAAAGTACTTGTTGTATCAACAACAAATAATCAAGACAAAATCAAATCTTGTTTCTTTGAAGATAAACAAGTTAAGAAAATTCGTTTTGGAATTTTTGGAGAAAACAAATCAACAGTAGATAATGAAGCTGGAATTGAAAGTATTGCAAAAATTATAAGAAGCAATCGTTTAACACCAGAAATGATAACAAACTACACAAAAGTTGTTTTTAAGGATAGATTAGAGATACTATTAGGAGCGGAAAAAAAAGAAAACCAAAATGAAGATGAAAAAATACAAATCAATGAAGAATATGTGAATTTATTAGCAACAGCAAGTTCATATTATGATAAAATTTTTGTAGACTTAGATGAAAATATAACTGAAGATGTAAAACAAAAGATTATAAATATGTCAGACTTAGTTATTGTAAATTCAAGTCAAAACTATAGAAGCTTACAAAAACTGAAAGAAAATAAACAAAAAAGTGAGTTGCTAAATTTACCAAAAACATTATTTTTAATAGGAAGATATGACAAACATTCAAAATATAATTCTAAAAACATTACAAGATATTTAGAAGAAAAGAATCAAGTATTAACAATCCCATATAATACTCTTTTCTTTGAAGCATTAAATGAAGCAAAAGTGCCAGATTTGTTTTTAAAATTTAAAAAATTGTATGACTCAGAAGATAGAAACGCAATTTTTATTGAAGAAATAAAAAGAGCATCAGAGAACATAGTTTATAGAATTCAAGAATTACAAGCAAGAATGTAAAAAACATACGAACGAAGTGACACAAGATTTGTCAGACGGAATTTGAAAAATTTCGGATGACGATGAACGAACGAAGTGAGAGAAAGGGAGAAAAGTCAAATGACAATAACTAACATATTACTAATTTTAGTTGTTCTTATAGGATTAATAGCAATACTATATAACTACATCAAAAAGAAAAAAGAAGCGCCTGTAGAAGACGAAATAACAGTTGACGACAAGACATATACATTAGAAGCAATGGAGGAATTTGTAAAGAAAAGATTAGACGAAATAACAAAAGTCAACTTATATGATATAGGACTTTCAGAAGAAGAACTAAAAAGAAGAAAAAATAAAAAATATGAATTAAAAAAGGCTCTAAAAGGCTGTACATATGGAGACGTCAATGATAAAAAGTATGTAAAAGAATTAATTTTTGACTTATTATCTAAAGAATACAATGTAAATGAATCAAATATATCAAAAGCAATTCAATTTGACATACCTTCTTTATTAACTTCACAAGATAAATTTGATATATTAATTTATGTATATAAAAAAGACTTTGGATATGAAGCCCTAACTGAAATAATAAAAAAATATGAACTTGCAGAACTAAAATACGTTGAAGGAGAAACAAAACCATCTTATGTTATAACATCACAAGAAATTCAAGAAATATATGAAAAAGAAAATCCACAATTAGATTTTCAAGATAAATTATATATCGTAGTACAAAGAATATATCAACATTATAAAGGATATAGCAGTATAGACGAAATAAGAGATATGAACATAGATGGTGTATCTGGAGGTGTATCTGGACTTCCAGAGAGTTTCTTAAGTCAAGTTGCTCAATCTTCAGATGCAGATTATTTAGCACAAATAACAGAAAATAAAGTACCAAGAGCATGTGATAGTATTTGGATATTCTTCCAAGGTAAATCTATACGTTTAGCATTTTTAAGCTTTGGAACAGAGGCAGAATTAAAAAGAGTGTGCCAAAATATTTATAAATACAACAATCCAGGACAATTATCAGATACTAACGGTTATAAAATTAATGAAATGAAAGACGGTTCTCGTGTTGTTGTTGTAAGACCAAGCTTCTCAGAAACATGGGCATTCTTTGTAAGAAAATTCGATGTTAAAAGAGCAACATTAGAACAATTAGTAAAAGACCCAGGAAAAGAAGATGCAATAGAATTACTAAAATATTTAGTAAAAGGTGCAAGAATTACCGCAATTACTGGTGAACAAGGTTCTGGTAAAACAACATTATTAATGGGTATGATAGAAAATATATATGAAACAATGAATATAAGGGTTCAAGAAACAGCATTCGAATTACACTTAAGAAAAATTTATCCAACTAGAAACATTTTAACATTTAGAGAAACAGATACAATTTCTGGTCAAGAAGGTTTGGACGTTCAAAAGAAAACAGATGGTACTGTTAATATCATAGGAGAGGTTGCAACAGACCCAGTTGCTTCATGGATGATTCAAGCAGCTCAAGTTGCATCTAAGTTTACAATATTTACTCACCATGCAAAAACATTCCCAAACTTAGTAACAGCATTAAGAAACTCTATGTTAAGAACAGGAGTGTTTAAAGATGAAAAAACAGCAGAAGAACAAGTTGTACAAGTATTAAACTTTGATATACACCAAGTAAAAGATTTTAGAGGAAAAAGATATATAGAAAGAATTACAGAATGTATTCCTTTAGAAAATAAAAATGAATATACATTTAACCATAGAAATGAGAAAACATTAGAAGGAAAATTTGATAAATTTTTTGATAATGCAACATATTATTTTCAAAAAGTTACAGATAGACAATTATACACATATAGAAATATCATGGAATATGTAGATGGAGAATATGTAATAACAAATCCAATTTCAGACGAAAACTTAAGACAAATGAGAGAAAATATGGATGACACTGATGCAGAAAAATTTGATAAATTTATAGAAAAACATTGGAAAAAAACACTTAATAGAGAAGAAGACACAATTTCGGTTGCATCAAAAATAGAAAATACACCAAAAAGAAGAGGAAGAAAACCAAAAAATGATAAAGCACAAGTATAGCAGGAGGTGATAGTAAGTGCCTAATCAAGTAATTTACATCATTATGGGAATTGCAGTAGCAGGAATTGTAATTATGGGAATTATTTACTATATATTACAAAAAAGAATGCAAAAGTCAGAATACAAACAATTACAAAAACTTCAACAAGGAACACGTACAAGTAAATTTTCTTCAGAAGTTATGTATCAAAAATTGTATGTATTTTATGTTAGAACACCATTTATTAAAAGATATATATTAAAACTAAGAAGAAGATTAGAAATTCTAAACATAGATGATGAGTATAGAACAAGAAGAGATGCTTCTAAAATTATGACTAAAGCACTTGCTATATTAATACCAATTGTTTTAATGACAATAATAATTACACAATCAAATTATTTATTAATGTTTATATTATTAATATTTGAATTGTTTATGGTTGATACATTAATAGATGGCTCAATAGATAAAAAAGATGACGCATTATTAGTACAACAAGTTGATTTTTTTGCAGAAATAAGACATGCTTACCATGAATGCAACATGGTAGAAGAAGCAATATATCAAGTTTCACAAGATGATGAAAAAGAAATATCTATACATGGTGAAAAAATATATGAAATCCTAATTTCTGATGATCCAGAAACAGAACTTGAAAAATATTATGATATAGCACCTAATAACTTTTTAAAAGAATTTGCAGGTGTTTCTTATCTAACAAGAGAATTTGGAGATAGAAAAGTAGATGGTGCATCATTATACTTAAAAAATGTTGACAATATAACACAAGAAATGCAAATAGAAATTTTAAAAAGAGACAAATTAAATTATGTTTTCAGAAGTTTATCTCTAATATCAATTGCACCAGTATTACTATTAGAACCACTAAAAAACTGGGCAGTAACAAACTTTTCGTTTGTTAAGAACTGGTATTACGGAAAATCAGGGATGATTGTTCAAATTTTAATTTTACTAATAACTGTTATATCATATATACTAGTTAGAAAATTAAAAGATAATGGTTCTGTAAATATGAATACTAAAAACACAGAAAACCCTTGGCAAGCAAAAATATATAAAAATAAATTTATAAAAAAGATTATTGATTTATTTTTACCAAAAGAGGGAACAAAAGAATATAAAAAAGTAAAAGAATTATTAATTGATGCAGCATCACCATTAAAAATGGAATGGGTATATATTAATAGAATATGTATATCAGTAGTAACATTTGTAGTATCAATATTTATGTTTGTGCAACTACATAACATAGCTTTAGATTATGTTTATACACAGCCAACCACAGACTATGATTTGATTAGTAGTGGAACATCGGCAAAAGATCAAGCTAAAGCAATGGAAATAACCAGACAAGACAATGAATTTATAGATAGATTTAAAGGTAAAGTAGATACGACAGAAAAAGATGTTGAAAAAGCAGTTAGAAATTCAAAATATTACATAGATGCAGAAGATGACGAAATAGAAAAAGCAAGAGACAGAATTTATGGAAAAATCAAAACTGTAAATACAGAATACCTAAAATGGTTTGAAGTATTATTAGGATTTGTATTTGCAATATTAGGATATATGAGCCCAATTTGGATTTTAATGTTCCAGACTAAAATGAGACAATTAGAGATGGAAGACGAAGTAATGCAATTCCAAACAATTATATTAATGTTAATGAGAATAGAGAGAGTAAATGTAGAAATCATTTTAGAGTGGTTAGAAAGATACTCAAATATATTTAAAAGTCAAATAACAAAATGTGTGAACAACTATGAGGCTGGCGCATGGGAAGCACTAGAAGATATGAAAAGTGAAATTTCATATAAACCATTAATAAGAATTGTTGAAAGTATGCAAGCAGCAGTAGAAAAAATCCCAATAAAAGATGCGTTTGATGAGTTAGATGCAGAAAGAGAATATTACAGAGAAAAAAGAAAAGAATCAAATGAAAGATTAATAAAAAGAAAAGGTATGATAGGAAAAGTAATAGGATTTGCACCAATGATTACATTATTTGTTGGATACTTAATTATACCATTAGTATTTATAGGTCTTACAAGTATGCAAAGTTCTTTTGCCTCAATGTCAAATGCTAAATTTTAGAAGGAGGACATATAATGGAAAATGCGTCAAAAGCATTAATGATGGCTGGAGGAATGCTTATAGCATTACTTATTATAGGTTCAGTCATGCTAATGTTTAATGAAATAGGAAATTATCAAAAAGCCAATAATGATTCTGATAAAAGTTCTCAACTTGCAAGTTTTAATCAAGAATTTTTAAGATATGCAGACGGGGAGGAAATAAAAGGAGTAGATATAATCTCTTTGGCGAATAAAGTGGCAGACTACAATAAAAAAAGTGGTCTTGTAAATTCAGTTGACTATGATAAAAAAATGGAATTAGAAATAAATTTAGCACCATCACCAAATAATGATTTTATAAAAAAATATGGAACAAATGGAGAATCAGAATTATTTGGTAGAACAAAAAAATGGGCAGTTTCTACTACAAATATGAAATTTATAGACATAGTAACACAATTTTCATCACTAGAGAAAAAATATACATTAAGTACAATGAGTAAACTATCTGCAAATTATGACAGTATTGCGAGTGGACAAAAAACACCTAGTGAAGTAGCAGGAAAAGAAATTGATATTGAATTAGGAGAGATAAGAAAATATAGAGAATATTCTGAATTTAAAAGTTCAACATTTATAAGTAAAGAAGAACCAAAATATGATAAAGGACAAGTGGTTAAATTATTTTTTGAATTTGTAAAATAGGAGAGAATTATGGAGAATGCGTCAAAGGCGTTAATTATGGCAGGTGGGGTTTTAATAGGAGTATTATTACTAACTTTAATCGTATATTTATTCACAACATTTGGAGCAACATCTGCACAAATTAATTCGCAAAATGTAGCTAAACAAATTGCACAGTTCAATTCAAAATTTACTTCATATGAAAATAAAGAAGGGCTTACAATGTATGATATTGTTACTGTTGCTGGATATGCTAAAGAAAATAATGAATATTATGATTGTGATAATAATTCTTATAATAAAAACAATTACTATATTTATGTGTATATAGGTAATTCAAACAACGAAAGTAACGGAATTCAAAAAAAAGATAGTGAAGAACTACAAAAACTCATAACAGATGAACAAAATTTAATAACAGAAAATAATGGAGCTCTTCCTATATATAAATGTCGAATTAAAGATTATCATACAAATGGTAGAGTAAAAACTATCATATTCACAAAAGATAATTAAAAAATACAGAATTAAATTATAAACTAAAAAACGAAAAAATGACTATTTTGATGATAATAATTTAAAAAGATAAAAAAAAGTTGAAAAAACATACTCGAAATGTTATAATTAAAAGGGTAGGAAAATATGAAAAAGATAGCTATATTTTTTGCTGTTATAATAATCATAATAGCTGGAATATCATATATATATTTGAATTATAAAGCAAACTTTAATGTTGCTAAAAAATCTAACTTAGAATTTGAAAGATATTTAAACAAGGAAGTTTATGGGAATGATTTAGCAACTATAATAAATAGAGCAATGGATAATAATTTTAAAAATGAGGTAGATAAAAGTAACAAAGGAATATATCAAGATAATGGAAAAAATTCTATAAATATAGAAATTAAATTTACAGATAATGATTCTATTTATCAAATGGAAACTTTATATAATAATGGAATACAAAAATTTATAAATTATTATAATAGCATAAAATTTAAATGTATAGACATAAAATATCATAATTCAACCGACAAAGTAAAATATATGTTATTTGAACAAATAACACAATAAAAATGTTTTTAATGTTACTAATTAAAAATTAGTATAAATATACATAAAAAGAAAACAAAGGAGGAAAAAATGGAGAATGCGTCAAAAGCACTTATAATAGCTGGTGCAATACTATTAGCTATATTATTAATATCATTAGGTATTATGATTTTTAACGTAGCACAAGATACTGTTTCAAACAGCGGTATGTCTCAAGCTGAAATATCAGCATTTAATACAAAATTTACAAAATATGAAGGTACTATAAAAGGTTCTGTTGTTAGATCTATGATTCAAGAAGTAATTGCTAGTAACTCAGATGAAAACAATGAAAGTGCTGGTAGATTAATAGCTATTGAAATTGATGGAAAAAATGTTGATCCAATATCAAGTAGCTCTATAAAAAACACAAAATCATATGATGTATCAGTAAGTGAATATCAAAAAGGATGTGCAAGTAAAATAACTATTAAAGAACATACAAATTAGTATTTAGTTATAAAAGGAAGGAGATAGTAATGGAAAATGCAGCAGAAGCATTAAAAATGGCAGGAGCCGTATTAATATTTGTATTGGCAATTTCCATTACTATTTTGTCTTTTGGACAAGTAAGGGAAACAGCAGATATTATATTAGATTATAAAGATAGAGAAACTTTTTATATTGATGGTGACTACTATTATAAAACAACAGGAACAGAAAGAAGTGTTGGATTAGAAAGCGTTATACCTACTGTATTTAGAGCATACTTAGAAAACTATAAAATAGTTTTTGAAGGTTTAGAAAGTCCAATATATAAAATTAAAGCATCTGTAAAAAATGAATCTGGTATTATAGAAACAAAAATAATAGACAAATATTCACTAGATTTAGAAACTAATTTAAATACTGATTATCAAAATGTTGTACTAGCAAATGATGAACAAAAATCTGAATTTTTATGTGGAATTTTGTATGGAAAATTTAAAACAACAGAAGAAGATTTCGAAAATAAATTTAATGTTATTTTAGGTAGTGAAACAAAAGATATTTATAGTCAAATAACAAGTCTTCAGAAAAAAGGAAAAGGAATTAAAGAATATCTAGGAGTTTATTATCAAAATGACAGTGAAGATGAACCTGATGTAAATAAAACAGAAAAAAGAATAATTACTTACAAAATTCAATAAATATAAAATTCTAGATGAAAATCCAGAAAAGGGGGAAAGATAAATGAGTGATACATTAATTACAGTTGTAGCAATTGTTTTAGCAGCGGTTTTAATATTTGTTGTACCAGTAATAACAATGGCAGACAGGTTTGATGAAACTGCACAAGCTAATGTAGAAGCAATAACATCAGAATTTGTAGAAGAAATAAGGGCTACAGGAAAATTAACACAAGAAAAATATAATAAATTTTTAGAAAATTTATCTTCAACAGGATATACATATGATGTAAACATGGAATTCAAAATACAAGATGAAAATCCAGGTAAAAAAACAACACAAACGACAAATGATAAAATAGGAGAAAACGTATCTTACTCTGTTTATACATCTCAAATAGAAGAAGAATTAGAAAAAAACAAAGATCACACATATACTTTAAAACAAGGAGACTTTATTTCAGTAACTATAAAAAATACAAATTTAACATTAGCACAACAAATGAAGGATTTTGTATATAAAATTGTAGGAAACGATAATTATACAATTGTAACTACACAAGGGGGATTAGTTCAAGCAAATTCTAAATAATGGCAAAGGGAGGTATCAAAATTGGACGATTTGTTTATATCAATTATAGCAATTGGATTATCTGTTATATTAATGTTTATTTTTCCATTAATGACAATGTCAGATCGTACAGATGATATTTCTCAATTAAGTGTAAAAATAGCAACTTCTGAATTTATAGAAGATGTAAGAACTACTGGAAAAATAACTTCTGACCGTTATGGAAAATTTTTAGAAGCTTTGGGTTCTACAGGAAATACATATAATATAGAATTAGAAGTTAAAGTATTAGATGAGAACCCAGGAAAGAAAATTACAGGAACTTCTAATTACACAAAAATAGGAGAGAATGTATATTATTCCATATATACATCACAAATAGAAAACCATTTATATAATAATAATGAAAATAATACTTTCTATTTAAAAGAAGGAGATATAATATCTGTAAATGTAAAAAATTCTAATCAAACTATGTCACAACAATTGAAAAATTTCTTTTATGCAGTAGTAGGAAGTGATACTTATACAATATCAGCTGCTCAAACAGAGATGGTAACAGCAACTGGAAGATAATTATTGAAGTAAAGAGGCTTGTAATATTGTGTATTACAAGCCAAATTTATATTATGGAAAGGAAATAAACTATGAAATTACAGAGCTTAGCAATAATGTTTATTGTATTAATTTTACCAATATCAATAGTATTAGGATCATATACACAAACAAGAGTTGAAACATTAAGCTTACAAGCAGAATATGATTCAAAACTAAATGATTCAACATATGATGCACTAAAAGCATATCAAATAAATAGTTTAACAAGCAGTTCGGGAGATTTTACAAACTCTAAAATTAGAGATATTAAAGCTTCTGTAAACACTTTCTTTAATTCAATGGCTGTAAATTTTAGTTCTGCTGGATATTCAAAAACAACATTACAAAATTATGTACCAGCACTTGTTTACACTATGTATGATGGATATTATATATATTCTCCTTATGAGAATATATGGGATGAAGAAACAATAAATGAACATAAAGATGACCCTTCCTATAATGGAACATTAATAGATAATCCTGATAAAGAAAAATTATATGGATTAAAACCATACATATATTATAGTTGTAGATATAAAAACTCTAATTGTGATGTTGTAATAACATATTCGCTTGATAGTTATATACAAATACAAGGTATAGTACAAGACAAACCGGTTAGCAAATCAGGGTACTTATTAAGCAATGTAGAAAAAAAAGGAAATGTTTTAACATATAATGGAGTTGAAATAGATTCATCAGAAATGTTACAAGAATATATTATCTGTACAGATACTGATGGAAAAACTGATATATCAGGGACATATCCATATATAAAAAAGAATGGAATGAAATATTATCTTTCAGGGAATGATGTGTTTTATGTTTTAAATGGACAAAAAATTAAACAATCAAATATAACAGCAGAAGATATAAGAAATAATTCAAGTGCAATGAAATATTATGAAGAAGCATATAATTTAAAACATTATATAGAAAATTCTCCATTAGCAGACCTTTCTACAAATGATATTGTAAAAGAGGATGTAACTAGATATAGAGAGGGAGAAGAAAACCCATATACAGAATTAAAAAAAATATTTGACTTCAATCACAATAATGGCATAGAGGCAAGTGATTCAAACTTTAACACACATAGAATAGATGTAATTAAACATTCAATAGAAAGAAATTTATCAATTGCTATTAATAATTTCAACAATTATTCAAATGCAACAACAAACTTTCAAATGCCTAAATTAAAAGATTCTGACTGGGATAAAATCATGGATAATATATCTATAATTAGTTTTCTACAAGGGATTAATATAGGAGGAAAAGTATATAATGGATATTCTATTATTACAAACACAAAAAATGAAGATGTAGTTATGGAAGATTCAATATATGTAATTACACAAAATGATAATGTAGCACATAGAGTTACAGAAAATAATCTAACAGCTTCAAATACAATTGGAGTATTTAATGTTAATTTAGAAAGAAGAACAGAAGAAATTTTATCAACAACAAAATATTATTTTCCTATAAATGCGACATTATCATATGATTCAATTGTTACACAAAATAAAGTAGCAAATTTAACAAATACCACATTAAAAGAATATCTTAAAAATAAACCTGAACTTGCGAAAGTATATTATACAGCACTTGGAAGAGAAAGATATGGTTTATATAGACAAAGGCTAGAAATTAATGAGGATAATTATAAATAAATTATTTTTAAAATATCAATTAATATAAAAAATCGAAAAACAAGTTTTTTCGATTTTTTTACTGAATAAGAAAAATTGGGAATTTTCCTGTAACAGAAAGCATTTCGTACAAGTTGACTTTGTAAATTTGACGACGAACAAAAACGAGACTTGTAAATTAAAATAGTACAATTGAATAAATACTTTTTAAAAGTAAATAATAAAATAATAAGAGTAATAGAAAATAACAAAAAGGAGAAAAGAATTGAAAATAAAACAGTTCATTAAAAAAACTATAATTCTAATTTTATTAATTATTATTTACATTTATATAATTGCTATTCAATCTATTCCAGACAATATTGTTATATTTGAAGGAGAAACTATTAGTTTGAAAACTATATTAGGTATGCAAGCAAAATTAGTCAATGAGAATGAGACTGTAGAGACAATATCAAATAATAAAAACACAATAAATGAAATAGGAAAGAAAACAGCAAAACTAAACTTATTTGATAATATATTTTTGAAAAATATTAATATAGATGTATTGCCAAAAACAACAGTAATACCAGTAGGAAATATTGCAGGAATTAAGCTATACACAAGCGGAGTATTAGTTGTTGGAATGTCAGAAATATATGGAACTGACAACAAAGCATATAGACCATATGAAAATAGTGGAATAGAAGAAGGAGATACAATAATTTCTATTAATGAAAGCACAATAACATCTACAGAAGATTTAATTAAAAATGTAAACTCTTCTAAAGGAAATGAAGTCAAAATAGAATATATTCATGAAGATAAAACAGTAGAGTGTTCTATAAAACCAGCAAAAACAAGTGATAATGAATATAAATTAGGACTATGGGTTAGAGATAGTGCTGCAGGAGTGGGAACAGTAACATTTTATGAACCATCATCTAAAACATTTGGAGCATTAGGACACGGAATTACTGATATAGACACGGAACAATTGATAGATATAGCTTCAGGAGAATTTGTAACAACAAAAATATTAAATGTTGTAAAAGGAAAAGTCGGAACACCAGGAAGAATTCAAGGAACAGTGGATAATCAAAAAAATATAGGGACTATACAGAAAAATACTAAATTTGGAATTTATGGGACAGTAGAAAACATTTCTAGTTTAAATATTAATCCAGCAAATGAAATGGAAGTAGCATTAAGAAATGAAATAAAAATAGGAGAGGCAAAAATACTATGCTCTTTAGAAAATGGGAAAATCGAAGAATATACAATTCAAATAGAAAAGATATTTAGAGAAAATAATTATGATAATAAGAGCATGTTAATTAAAATTACAGATGAAAAACTATTAAGTAAAACAGGTGGAATTATTCAGGGTATGAGTGGTTCACCAATTATTCAGAATGGAAAATTTATCGGAGCTATTACACATGTATTGGTAAATAATCCAACAGAAGGATATGCTGTTTTTGGAGATATTATGTTAAAACAAGTAAAAATGACAAAAAACAATTAAATTTTTTTGTTGTTTTACTTGATTTTTTTTCTTTTTTACTATATACTAGTTTTAGCCAGCGGTAAAAATTGATTTATGGTTAGAAAAATAAGTATAAACTTAAATATAAAGTATAATTATAAATCAAAATATTGCATGTTGCTTCAATAGCTTTAATATCAATTAATTTATTCATTGATTATTCAAAGTATATTTTTTTCAAGCATTGTTTGCTAAAATTACAAACAATTTACAATCAAGGAGGTTATATTTTATGGATGAAACAATTTTAAAAGAAGTCTTAAAAGAAGTTAAAATAACTAACAAAAAAGTTGATGAAGTTAAAGAATATATAGACATAGGATTAAATGATTTAAAAGAATATGTAGATATAAGATTCGATGAATTAAAAAATGAAATGAAAGAATACGTAGACACAAGATTTAACGAAATGAAAGAATACGTAGACACAAGATTTAACGAAATGAAAGAATACGTAGACACAAGATTTGACGAAATGAAAAAATACGTAGACACAAGATTTGATGAAATGAAAAAATACGTAGACACAAGATTTGACGAAATGAAAAAATATGTAGACACTAGATTTGATGAACAAAATAAAGATATAGCACAACAATTTAATGAAGTATTAAAGGCTGTTAGTAAGAAACAGAATGAACAATTTAAATACTTAGACAATAAAATAGATGAAAACAAACAAAATCTATGTCAAGGAATTGAAGAATTGAAACAAGCAATAGCTGGCTAAAAATAAATTATTTATAATTGTAATTTTTGGCAAAAGGCAAGGAAAAAGGAAACCTCCTCTATAAAAATAGAAGAGGTTTTCTAATTGTATTAAATAGAATTTTAACAATAAAATAGTAAATACAAAATCAAGTTATGAAATTTAATTATTTTTCTGCTAGCATAGAACCAATTTGCGTAACAGTACCAGCACCTAAAGTTAAAACTATATCATTTTCATTTATATTTTCTTTTACATAAGAAATACACTCATCAAAATTTGGAATATATAATGCCTTTTTTCCTAATGCTATAATTTTATTTACTAAATCTTGAGAAGTGATATTATATGAGTTGGTTTCTCTTGCTGCATATATATCCAAAACAATTATATGGTCAAAATTCTTTAAAGCATTTACAAAATCATCTAATAGATTTTTAGTTCTGCTATAAGTATGTGGTTGAAAAATTACCCAAGATTCATTATAAGTTTTATTTTTTAAGGAATTATAAGTAGCAATAATTTCAGTAGGATGATGACCATAATCATCATAAATACTAGCTCCATTTACTTTTCCTTTGAATTCAAATCTTCGATGAGCACCTACAAAATTGTGTAAAGCAATTTTTAAATCTTTTTTATCAATACCATAATAATCACATAAAGCAATACAAGAAAGAGCATTTAAAACATTATGAATACCAGGAACTGATAATGAAATTTTACAGAAAAATTCATTTTTATAATATACATCAAATGTAGAAAAACCATCATTATCAAAGGAAATATTATCAGCATAAAAATCAACATTTTTATTTTTAATTCCATATGTTCTTACAGTGCAATCAACATACTTAAGTAAATCAAGACAATTATTATCATCTCCATTAACTACTAATAAACCATCTGTAGGTAATAGTTTTACATATTTAATAAAAGAATTTTTTATATTTTCAAATGTTTTAAAATAATCTAAATGATCATTATCAATATTTAAAATAATTTCTGCTTTTGGACTAAATTTTAAAAAACTTTCTACATATTCACAAGCTTCAATAATAAAATGTTCACTATTACCAACTCTGTAATTTCCATCAATATTCTTTAAAAAAGCACCAACTTGAATACTAGGGTCTTTTAAAGCTTCTAAAAAACAAAGAGAAATCATAGAAGTTGTAGTAGTTTTACCATGAGTCCCAGAAACGCAGATAGTGTCTTTATAACATCTAGTTAATTCACCTAAAAAGTCAGCTCTTTCGATTGTAGGAATATTTAACTTTCTAGCTTCTACAATTTCAGGGTCATTTTGATTTATTGCAGCTGAATAAACGACTAAATCAGATTTTGCAATATCTTTTAAATCATGACCTATTGTAACTTTAATTCCCATATCTATTAATTTATTTGTTGATTCAGATTGAGATGCGTCAGAGCCAGTAACATTAATTCCAAAATTTTTTAGAATTGCTGCAATTCCACTCATGCTTACACCACCAATTCCAATCATATGTACATTTTTGTATTTTTGTATATTATATATATTAGGCATTTTATTCACTCCCGATAATTGATTTTAACAGATAAATTATATAATTATATAAGCAAAAATTCAATACTTTTTTCAAATTTTAAAATATAGAACTAAAATTTTCAACAAATACACTTAGTATATTATAATTTATATTATAATGTATGAGAAAATATACAAATTATTACAATATAAAAAATATATAAAAATGGATAAAAAATGTAAAAAAAAGAAGGAAAAATTTTTTTTATGGAGAATAATAGAATAGTACATAAAAATAAACATATGTACAAAATATTTAAAACTTAAGGAAGGCGGTGCACAAAATGCAAATAACAGATGTACGTTTAAGAAAAGTAAATTCAGAAAACAGAATGAAAGCTGTTGCTTCTGTAACATTCGATAACGAATTCGCAGTTCATGATATTAAAGTTATCGAAAGCCAAAACGGATTATTCATAGCTATGCCAAGCAGAAAAACTCCAAACGGAGAATTCAAAGATATAGCTCATCCAATCAATGCTGAAACAAGAGAGAAAATTCAAAAAGCTATTTTAGAAGCTTATGAAGCTCCAGAAACAGAGGAATCAGCAGAATAATAAAGAAAAAAATAACTAGAAGGACAAACATTCTAGTTATTTTTTTATTAAATAGGGAAAAACGAAGATTTTCCCTATTTAATAAAAAACAACGTTGCACAACTCTATATTAAATCCATTCACCATATTTTTTTATATATATTTTTTTTGCAACCAATGCCACAAAACAATACAAAATAGGTACTACAATAACAATACTCAAATAATAAATAGGATTAGATACTAAACCAATCATATGCCCTAAATATGTGTAAGGAAATACAATTGATATAATACTTAACAAAATAGAAGAAACATATACTATTTTATGAGCATTACTTTGTACAAACGGAATTTTTGCAGTTCTAATAATGTGCATTCCAACTAGATTAGATACAACTCCATATGAAAACCAAATTGTTTGAAATGTAGCAGCATCTCTAATTCCTAAAATAAACCAAATACATGCAAAAACTATCATATCAAAAGAAGAACTCAAAGGCCCCATAAAGAGCATAAAATGTTTTAAACTTGTAATATCCCACTTTTTAGGATGTTTTAAATATTCAGAATCCACATAATCAAAAGGAAGTGTAAGTTGCCCAAAATCATAAAGCAAACTTTGTACTAATAATTGAATTGGAGTAATAGGTAGGAATGGAAGAAGAACACTTGCAATAATTACAGAAGTTACTTCTCCAAAATTAAAACTAACAGCTAATTTTATATATTTTATAATATTTGAAAAAGTTCGTCTCCCTTCAGTAACACCATCTAGCAAAATATTTAAATCTTTTTCTAACAAAATAATGTCAGCAGACTCTTTTGCTATATCAACAGCAGTATCAACAGAAATACCAACATCGGAATTTATAAGAGAGGGACTATCATTAATTCCATCACCCATATATCCAACAACATTTCCATCATCTTTTAACAATCTAACAATTCTTGCTTTTTGAATAGGAGACAACTTTGCAAAAATATTAACCTTTTTTAATATACGCAATAATGCCAAATCTGATAATTTATCAATATCACTACCCAATACAATTCGCTTTGAATTAATATTCACTTTATCACAAACACATTTTGTAACTTCTGCATTATCTCCAGTTAAAACAATAACACGAATTCCATGATTATTAAGCCTTTCAATAGAATTTTTTGCACTTTCTTTTGGAGGATCTAAAAATCCAATAAAACCAAGAAGAACCATGTTGCTTTCATCTTTTACACTAAATTCAGACATTTTATCAATATCATTTTTTTGACATATAGCAATTACACGAAGCCCTTCTTTATTTAGTTTTTTACTCATAGTTATTATATTTTCTTTTATGTCATTTGTAAGAGTTGAGACTTCACCCTGATAATCTATGAATGAACATATATTTAATATTTCTTCAACAGCACCTTTGGTAATCATTTGAACTTTATTATTTTTATCTGAAACAATAACAGATAAACGCCTACGAGAAAAATCAAAAGGAATTTCATCAATCTTTTTATAATTTACTTTTAAATTTTCTAAGTCATTTTTTAAACCTCTATCAATAACCGCCTCATCAATATTACCCCTTAAACCTGTTTGAAAAAAAGAATTTAAAAAAGCATGCCTTAAAATTCTAATATCTTCATTTCCATTTACATCAAGATATTTTTCTAATACTATTTTATCTTCTGTCAAAGTTCCGGTTTTATCAGTGCATAAGATATTCATAGCACCAAAGCTTTGTATAGAATCTAAATTTTTGACAATAGTCTTCTTTTTAGACATTTTAACCGCACCTTTAGATAAACTAGATGAAAGAATCACAGGAAGAAGTAGTGGAGTAATTCCAATTGCTATTGCAACAGCAAATGTAAAAGCAGTTAAAGCATCATGTTTTGATGAAGTTAAGATAAAAACAATTGGTATCATAATAAGCATAAATTTTATAAGTAGCTTACTAATATTTTGAACTCCTTTTTGAAAGGCAGTTTGAGGTTTATCACTTGAAATTGTATGAGCAACCTTACCAAAATAAGTGTCATCAGCTATTTTTATAACAACACCTTTAGCAGTACCACTAATTACATTTGTACCCATAAAACATATAGTATCTAAATCTGTTATTGAATTAATATCATTTATATTTAATTCAGATTCGGAACTTTTTTTAATAGCCTCAGATTCTCCTGTTAAAGATGACTGACCAACATATAAATCTTTATCTTCTATAATTCGTAAATCCGCAGGAACCATACTACCAGCAGAAAGAAGAATAACATCTCCAATCGTAATATCTTTTACAGAAATTTTCTCTTCTTTTCCATCTCTTAAAACAGAAGAAGTAATTGAAACTAAATCTTTTAATTTTTCGGCAGCCTTATTAGAACGAAATTCCTCAAAAAAATCTAGCAAAGTACTAGCAGTAACCAAAATCGAAATAACAACAATATTTGCATAACTTGGGTTTTCAGGTAAAATTATATCTGTATATATTAATATAAATGCAATTCCTATAAGAATTGTATTAAAAGGACTAAACAAACTAGAAAAAAGATAATTATACCATTTTTTAGATTTATTTTGTTTGATTTCATTTGCACCAAAATTAAGTATTTGTTTAGAAGCAGATTCTGTAGATAAACCATTTTCATTAAACTCGTAATTTTTTAAAAAAGTTTCCTTTGATAATGTACATTGATTACCATATAATTCTTTTATATTAAGCTCTTCTTTAGAAACAGACATTAAAACAATCCTTTCTTTTTTAATATATAATTAGTATTACCAAAAATAGAAAGGATACACAAAAAATAAATAATTATTTTTACTGATGACTAATCAGATATTGCAAAATTTGAACAGCGTTAGTTGCAGCACCTTTACGCAAATTGTCAGCAACTACCCACAAATTAAGACCATTTTTAACACTAAAATCTCTACGAATTCTACCAACAAAAACCTCATCATTTCCATCAGTTTTTGTACAAAGTGGATAGTAATTTTTATCTATATCATCTACAAGTATAATTCCAGGAAAGTTCTGCAATAATATTTTTATATCATATAAATCAAAAGGTTTTTCAAATTCAACATTAATACTTTCACTATGACAATTTCTAACAGGAACTCTTACCGCTGTAGCTGTAATAGGAAGATTAGGTTTATCTAAAATCTTTCTTGTTTCATTTATCATCTTATATTCTTCTTTAGTATATCCATCTGGAACAAAATCATCTATTTGGGGTATACAATTATTTACAATGGGATATGGAAATTTTTTGGGAGCAATATCATTAAAACCATTTTCTAAATCCTGAATACCAGATTTTCCAGCACCAGAAACAGCTTGATAAGTAGAATAAACCACTCTTTTTATACAATACTTATCATCTAAAGGTTTTAGAGGAAGAACAGCTTGAATAGTAGAACAATTTGGATTAGCAATTATTCCATTATTTTCAAAAATTTTTTCTGGATTTACTTCTGGAATAATAAGAGGAACATCTGAGTCCATTCTAAAAATACTACTATTATCAATTACAATACAACCAGTAGAAATAGCAATAGGAATAAACTTTTTAGACACTTTTCCACCTGCACAAAAAATAGCAAAATCAAATTTAGTATGTAAAAAAGAAGAATCTGTCAACTCTTGAATAATATAAGATTGACCTAAAAAATCTAATTTAGTTCCAGCAGACTTTTTGGAAGAAAACAAAACATAGGAACAGTTATAAAAATTTTTTTCTTCTAGTACTTTTAAAACAGTTCTTCCAACAACTCCACTAGCACCAACAATTGCAACTTTATATCTATTTTGCATAAAAAAGCCTCCTTTAAAAATTTAAATATTAATAATAATTCTAAAAATGAAATAACAAAATTAAAATTAAATAATTATTAACAATATATTAAAAATTTGAAAAAAAGTTGCATAATTTTAACAATAATAGTATAATAGATAATGTGAAACAATAAATATAAATTAAGAAGTAACAAAGAGAGGTAAAGAAATGGAATATATTTTTATACTAAGAGAAGCATTAGTATGGATTATTACAATATTTTGGTTATACCAATTATTTGTAAGTTTATGCTCTTTAGTAAAATTAAAAGAAAAACCTTTAAAAGTAAACAAAGAACATAAATTTATGGCAATAATACCAGCACATAATGAAGAAGATGTTGTCGGAAATTTAGTAGAAAGCTTAAAAAATCAAAACTATCCAAAAGACTTATATGACATATATGTAATTGCAGACAATTGCACAGACCGTACAGCAAGAGTAGCAAGAGAAGCTGGAGCAATAGTATATGAAAGATATGATGAAACAAAAAAAACAAAAGGATATGCACTAGATTGGTTTTTACAACAAAAAATAGAAGAAGATGCTCAATATGATGCAATTTGTATTTTTGACGCAGATAATATTGTAGACAAAAACTTTATAAAAAGCATGAATAAAAAACTATGTCAAGGAGAAGATGTTGTCCAAGGATATAGAGATATTAAAAATCCAACAGATAACTGGATTACAGCAGGATATGCACTATTTTATTGGACAATGCACAGATTCTATCATTTAGCAAGATATAATTTAGGATTATCACCATTGCTAAATGGAACAGGATTTATGGTAAAATTTGATATAATAAAAGAAAACAATGGATGGAAAACAGTAACATTAACAGAAGATATTGAATTTTCATTACAAAGAATTCTAAAAGGAAAAAAATTAGGTTGGGCAACTGATGCAATTGTATATGATGAACAACCAACAGGATTTAAACAAAGTTGGTCACAAAGAAGCAGATGGACAGTAGGACATATACAATGTATTAAAGAATATACAGAAAAATTAGCTGATGCAGTTAAAGAAAATAAAACAATGTTAAATTTTGATGGTTTTTTATATATAATAGGAAGTATACCAATGTTTATTTTAACAATTATATTATTACTATCCAACTTTGTTTTATATGCTGCTGATGGAATGACACAGGCAGAATTAATAAAAAATATATTAATGTATTTAATACCAACATTTGCATTACCATCATTAACAGCTATGTTTGTTATGTATTTAGAAGGAAAACCTATTAAGCCTATGATAAAAGGATTACTATGCTATCCAGCATTTATGGGAACATGGTTACTAATTAATTTTAAATGTTTATTTAAAAGAGAGACATCTTGGGAAAAAATTGAACACAAAAGAAACATTACAATACAAGATGTTAACAAAAACATAGAAGAAACAGAAAAAATAGTTGAAAAAGTTTAAAAAAAGCTTGCATTTAAACCAAAAATTGGGTATAATAGTAAAAGAAACATACGAGACTAGAAGAGTGGGAACAAATCCCACTCTTAACTTTTGATATAAGAAAATAAAAATACAACTTAAGTTTAAAACCTAAAATTTAATAAACTTAGAAAGGGGATTAAAAGTGGCTAGTATAGAAGAAAAAGTAGAACAATTACTAAAACCTATTATAGAAAAAATAGGATATGAACTTTATGATGTAGAATATGCAAAAGAAGGTAAAAACAATTTCTTAAGAATATTTATTGACAATAAAAATGGAATTGACTTAAATGATTGTGAAAAAGTAAATGATGCAATAACAGACATTCTTGATGAAAAAAACTATATAAAAGACCAATATTTTTTAGAAGTTTCATCACCAGGAATCGAGAGGATATTAAGAAAAGAAAAACATTTACAACAAAATATAGGAACAGAAATATTTATAAAATTGTTTAAAAAAGATGAAAACTCTAAAAAAGAATATCAAGGAATATTAAAAGACTTTAATGAAAATGAAATTAACTTAATAAATGAAGAAACACAAAAAGAAATAACAATAGAAAGAAAAAACATTGCACAAATAAAAACAATTTACCATTGGTAAAATTATTATAAAAATAAAACAATTTAAGAAAATTTTATATATTAATATATAATTAAATTTTAAAGAGAGGAATGATAAAAATGAAAGCAATTGATAACAAAGAATTAATTTTAGCTTTAGAAGAACTAGAAAAAGAGAAAGGAATAAAAAAATCATATGTATTAGAATCTATTGAAACAGCACTTGTTACAGCATATAAAAGAAACTTTGATGCTTTAGAAAATGTAAAAGTTGATATAGACAAACAAACTGGAGCAACACATATTTATGCAATTAAAGATGTTATGGAAAATGCAAATGATGAAGCAACAGAAATAACATTACAAGAAGCACAAAAAATAAACAAAGATTCAAAATTAGGAGACAGTGTAGCAGTTGAAATTGTTCCAAAAGACTTCGGAAGAATTGCTGCACAAACAGCAAAACAAGTTATTGTACAAAAACTAAGAGAAGCTGAAAGAGATGTTATTTTTACAGAATACAGTGATAGAAAAGGTGAAATTGTATCTGGAATAATTCAAAAAGCAGACAAAAACATTGTAGTTGTAGATTTAGGAAAATTAGAAGGAATTATGCTATCAAAAGAACAAATTCCAACTGAAAACTACAAAGTAAATCAAAAAATAAAAGCATATGTTGTTGATGTAGAAAGAGGAGTAAAAGGAGCACCACAAGTATTAATCTCAAGAAGTCATCCTGATTTTGTAAGAAAATTATTAGAATTTGAAATACCAGAAATTTATGAAGGGCTAATAGAAATTAAAAGTGTATCACGTGATGCAGGATACAGAAGTAAAGTTGCAGTTTATTCAGAAGATGAAAACATTGATCCAGTTGGTTCATGTGTAGGAAACAAAGGTGTAAGAATACAAAACATAATAAATGAATTAAACGGAGAAAAAATAGATGTTATAGAATGGGATAAAGACCCAAGCATATATATAGCATCAGCATTATTACCAGCACAAATATTAGCGGTTGATATAAAAGAAGAAGAAAAATTTGCACAAGTTATAGTTCCAGATGACCAATTATCATTAGCTATTGGAAAATCAGGACAAAACGCAAGGCTAGCTGCAAAACTTACAAATTGGAAAATTGATATTAAATCAGAATCTCAATTTAGACAAATATTATTAGAAAAGCAAGAGGCTGAAAATAACGAAGAAAACAACTAGAATAAAATCAAAAGTAAACGTGATAAATAATAGTTTCTGGACATAAGTTTAGAAAGAAGGTAATTATAATGAGAAAACAACCACAAAGAACATGTATGGGATGTAATGCCAAAAAAGATAAAAAAGAACTAATAAGAATTGTAAAAAATAAAAGTGGACAAATAACAATTGATAAAACAGGAAAATTAGAAGGTAGAGGGGCTTACATTTGTGATAATAAAGAATGCTTAGAAAAAGTAATTAAAAGTAAAAGACTAGAAAGAGTGTTAGAAACTCAAATATCACAAGAAATATATGAAAGTTTAAGAGGTGTAATGATTGAGCAATAATCAGTTATTAGGATTAATAGGTCTAGCGATGAAGGCTGGAAAAGTATGCTTTGGAGCAGATAGTGTAGAAGAAGAAATAAAAAAAGGAAAAGTAAAATTAATAATTATTGCAACAGATGCTTCAGAAAGAACAAAAAATAAATTTATTCAATTAGGAGAAAAATATAAAATATCAGTAATTACATATGAACTAATAGAAAACTTAAGTAAATCAATAGGCAAATCTAATAAAGCAATATTAGGAATAAAAGATATAAACTTTGTAAAATCAATAAAACAAAAATATGATGGGGGTGATATTATTGGGTAAGATAAAAATATATGAAATAGCAAAAAAGCTAAACTTAACCAGTAAAGAAGTTTTAGAAATGGCTAAAAAGTTAAATATAGAAGTAAAGAGCCATATGAGTGGAGTGGAAGAAGCGGAAGCAAAAAGTATAGAAGAAAATTTAAAAAATAATAAAACAGAAAATCAAGAAAATAATAAAACAAATGTAAAAACACAAAATAAAAAAGAAGAAAAAGCACCAGTTATTATAAGAAGAGAAGTTATTATTGCAGAAGAAAATAATAAAAAAGAACAAGAAACAAAAAAAGAAAATAAACAAGAAAATATAGGATTTATAGAAAGAAAAAATAAAGACTTTAACTTAGTTTATCGTAACAAACCAAATAAACCAAAAACTGTAAGCGAATTATTTGGAATTTCAAAACCAAAAGAAGAAACAAAAAAAGAAGAGCCAAAAAAAGAAGAAATTAAAAAAATAGAAAACAAAGAGCAAGGGGAAATAAAAAAAGAAATGCAATTTGAAGAAAAACAAACATCTGACATGAAACAAAAAGTTAAATTAGAAGAGAAAGAAACAACTAACATGAAACAAAAAACAAAAATAGAAGAAAAACAAACAGTAGAAATGAACCGTTCTAATAACAAAACAAATAGCGAAAACAAAAATAATTATAATGGATTGAAGAAACAAAACAATTATAATAATGACAATAGAAATAGAAGTAATAATTTTAACTATGATAATAAAAACAGAAATAACAACTTCAATAATGATAATAAAAATAGAAACAACAATTTTAATAATGGATATAATAGACAAAATAACTCCAACAATAATGGGAATAATAACTTTAGAAAAAATGACAGAAATAATTTTAATAACAATACAAACAAATTTAGTAAAAGACCATTAGACGAAAAGGGAATAGAAAAAAATATTAAAAATATTATGGCAACAGATATTGTAGAAAAAGAAACAGTAAGAGAATACAACAAAAATATAGATAAACAAAAAGAAAACAATCGCTTTAATGAAACAAAAACTGCAAAAAAATCAAAAAATAGAAAAAGTGATAACAATTCTTTTGATGAAGGAAAATTAAAATCATTAAAACAAACAAGTAAATTATCTAATATGTTTGATGACCAAGAAGGCGGAATGTTAGATTACTATGATTTAACAACTCAAAGAGGAAGAAAAGGAAAGAAAAAAGTTAATAAAGATGGAGAAAGAACAAAACAAAAAATATTCCAATTAACTGAAATCGAAATACCAGAATCTATAACAGTAAAAGATTTAGCTGCTGAAATGAAAAAAACAACAGCAGAAGTAATCAAAAAATTATTAGGCTATGGAATTATGGCAAATATCAATCAAGAATTAGATTTTGATACAGCTTATCTTATTGCAGAAGAATTTGGCATTACTGCTAAAAAGAAAGAAACAATAACAGATGAAGATATTCTATTTGATGAATCAGAAGACAAAGAAGAAGAATTAAAAGAAAGACCACCAGTAGTTGTTGTAATGGGACACGTAGACCATGGTAAAACATCATTATTAGATACTATTAGAAAAACAAATGTTATTGGAGGAGAAGCTGGAGGAATTACTCAAGCTATAGGTGCATACAAGGTAAAAGTAAAAAATAGAGAAATTACTTTCTTAGATACACCAGGACATGAAGCTTTCACAGCCATGAGAGCAAGAGGAGCTCAAATAACAGATATTGCAATTTTAGTTGTTGCTGCTAATGATGGAATTATGCCACAAACTGTAGAAGCTATTAACCATGCCAAATCTGCTGGAATACCAATAATTGTTGCTATAAACAAAATTGACTTACCAGATGCAAATATAGACAAAGTAAAACAAGAATTAATGAAATATGAACTAGTACCAGAAGAATGGGGAGGAGATACTATTTGTGTTCCAATCTCAGCTAAAAACAATGTAAACATAGATCAATTACTAGAAATGGTATTATTAGAAGCAGATGTATTAGAACTAAAAGCAAATCCTCATAAACAATCAAAAGGTGTTGTTATAGAAGCTAGACTTGATAAAAACAAAGGTGCAATTGCAACAATGTTAGTACAAAGAGGAACACTAGATGTAGGAGATACAATACTAGTTGGTTCATCTATAGGTAGAATTAGAGCGATGACAAATGAAAATGGAAAAAGAGTAAAATCAGCAGGACCATCAACACCAGTAGAAGTATTAGGATTAACAGATGTTCCAGAAGCTGGAGATATATTCTATGAAGTAAAAGACGAAAAAACAGCAAAACACTTAATAGAAAGAAGAAAACGTGAAGCTAGAGAAAAAGCAATAGGAGCAGTAACAAAAGTTACTTTAGATAATTTATTTGAACAAATGGAAGAAGGAAACTTAAAACACTTAAATCTAATTGTAAAAGCTGATGTACAAGGTTCTGTAGAAGCTGTAAAACAATCTATGGAAAAATTACAAAACGAAGAAGTAAGAGTAAAAGTAATTCATGCTGCACCAGGAGCAGTAAATGAATCAGATGTTACACTTGCAAAAGTATCAAATGCAATAATAATAGCATTTAATGTAAGACCAATTCCAGCTGCTAGAGATATGGCAGAAAAAGAAGAAGTACAAATTAAACAATATTCAATTATATATCAAGCAATAGAAGAAATAGAAGCAGCAATGAAAGGAATGTTAGCACCAAAATATGAAGAAAAAGTAATAGGAACAGCAGAAGTAAGACAAACATTCAGAATTTCAAATGTTGGAACAATTGCAGGAGCATATGTATTAACAGGAAAAGTAGAAAGAAATGCAGGAGTTAGAATAATAAGAGACAATATTGTAATACATGAAGGAAAATTAGCAACATTAAAGAGATTTAAAGATGAAGCAAGAGAAGTAACAAAAGGATTTGAATGTGGAATTCAAATAGAAAACTACAATGACATCAAAGAAGGAGACATAATAGAAGCGTTTATTATGGAAGAAATAAAAAGATAAGATATTAAGGAGGTAAACTTTAATATGCCAAGTAAAAACAACAACAGAATAGGACGTATTGATGAAGAATATAGGAAAGAACTTAGTCATATAATAGGATATGAACTAAAAAATCCTAATGTAACAGGAATGATAAGTGTTACAAAAGTAAAAGTAACACCAGACCTAAAATATGCTAAAGTATATGTAAGTATATTAAACTCTAAAAATATAAAAGAAACAATGGAAGGACTAAAAAAATCGTCAGGATTTATACGTTCAGAATTAGCAAAAAGAATTAATCTAAGAAATACACCAGAATTAATATTTGAAATTGACGATTCGCTAGAATATGGAGCAAAAATAGATTCAATTTTAAAAGAAATATTACCAAAAAATAATTAGATGAAATTTGAGGTTGTGGTGATTTTGGGGTCGGGGAGACGATGATTTCGGGGTCGGAGACGATGATTTTGGGGTCGGAGACAAAAATCATCTTGAAAATTAAAATAAAAATTGTCTAAAATTATGAATTTTAAAAGTACAATAAATACTACTTGTGGAAAAGATGATTTTTGTCTCCGACCCCAAAATCACGACCCCAAAATCATCGTCTCCGACCCCGAAATCATCGTCTCTGACCCCAAAATCATTAACTAAATTTTAAGAAAGGAAAGCAACATGACTTTAGATAATATATTAGAAGAAATTAAAAAAGCAGAGAAAATAGTAATACTAACTCATGAAACACCAGATGGAGATGCAATAGGTAGTTCATTAGCAATGAATGTAGCTCTAAAGAAAATTGGAAAAGAACCTGATGTAATAATAAAAGAATTTCCAAAAGTATTTGACTTTTTACCAAATAGAAATGAAGTAAAAGAAATATCAGAAGTACAAAAATATGATTTAGCAATTTCTCTTGATTGTGCAGATTTAAAAAGACTAGTTGGAAATGAATATTTTGAAAATGCAAAAAAGACAATAGTAATAGATCACCATGGAAGTAATAAAATGTATGGAGACATCAATTTTGTAAATCCAGCTGCACCTGCATGCTGCCAAATACTAATAGGAATGTTTGAATATTTCGATATTCCAATAGATAAAGAACTTGGTACATGTATCTTAACAGGAATTATTACAGACACAGGAGGATTTAAATATCCTGGAGTCACATCAGAAACTTTTGAATTTACAGCAGAATTATTAGGAAAAGGTGTCAAAGTATCTGATATTTATAAAAAAGTTTTACAAACTAAAACAAAAGCAAATTATGAATTAATGAAAAAAACAATAAACCGTATGGAATTTTTAGAAGATGGAAAAATCACATTTACTTATATTACAAATGAAGACTTAAAAGAAGTAAATGCAGGAATTGGAGACCATGAAGGACTAGTAGAAATAGGAAGAGACATAGAAGGAGTTGAAGTTTCTGTATTTATAAGACAAAAAGAAGAAGATAAAAATTCTTATAAAGTGTCAATGCGTTCAAATAGCTATGTAAATGTATCTGATGTATGTCTTATGTTTGGCGGAGGAGGTCATCCAATGGCAGCAGGAGCATTAATACAAGGAGACATTGAACAAGTAAAAGAAAAAGTATTACAAGAATTAAAAAAAGTAATAAAAAAAGATAGGGAATAAAATGGACGGTATAATTATTATAAACAAACAAATTGGATGTACATCACATGATATTGTATATAAAGTAAAAAAAATATTAAATGAAAAAATAGGACACACTGGAACACTTGATCCAATGGCAGAAGGAGTATTACCAATTTTAGTGGGAAAAGGAACTTTAGTATCTAAATATTTAATTAATCATGATAAAAAATATATAGTAAAAATGCAGTTAGGAATAAAAACAGATACAGCAGATTCAGAAGGAAAAATTATAGAACAACAGAAAGTAGATACTGAAAAATTAACATTAGAAAACATACATAAAACATTAAAATCATTTATTGGAAAGCAAGAACAAATGCCACCAATTTATTCTGCAATAAAAGTAAATGGAAAAAAACTATATGAATATGCCAGAAAAGGGCAAAAAGTAGAAATAAAACCAAGAACAATAGAAATTTATGACATAAAATTAATTAACATAGAATTAGAGAATAAACAAATAGAATTTGAAGTATCATGTGGAAAAGGAACATATATAAGAAGTTTATGTGAAGATATTGCAAAAAAATTGAATACATTAGGATATATGCTTACACTAAAAAGAATTCAAGTAGGGAATTTTAACATAGAAAATAGTATAACAATAGAAGAACTAGAAAAAAATATAGAAAACACAAAATTTATAGAAAAAAATCTAATATCTATAGAAAAATTATTTGAAAATAAGCCAGAAATAACGATTACTGAAAAGAGAAAAAATCATTTCTTAAATGGAGTAAAACTAACTTTAAAAAAACAAGATGATATATACAGAATATATACAGAAGAACATGAATTTTTAGGAACAGGAATAATCAAAGATAATTTTTTAAAAAGAGACATTATATTATAAAACATAATCATTAAATAAGAAAACACGTCATATATTTATAAAAAAGATATGAGGTGTTTTTATGTTTTATATTGAAAAAAATGACAAGCCTAATTGGTTTGAAAAACAATTTAATATAATAAAAGTAGAACAAAATACAATAAAATTACCATATAAAGAAAATATTAAACAAGAAAAAATAGAAAAACTAGCAAAAAAAGCAAAAAAAATAATTGAAAAAAATTCAAATAGCAAAAAAATAGTTTTAAGCCAAAATATGCAAAATGAACAATTATTTATAAACTATTTAAATACATATGGGTTAAAAATCGAAGATGGAAGATGGTTATTTGAAATTTTAATAACAGATATTATAAAATATACGATTAATAAAAAGAACATAGATAAAGAAAAAATATCTATTTCAATACTAATTAATGATATAACAGAATTTGAAATTGAAAATATAAAAGAACTTGCTAAAACATATAAAAATTTAAATATAGTAACAAATCACATAGAAAAATTTAAGAAGATAGAAGATGAATTACTAAAAAAAGAAGGAATAATGATTACAATTACAAATAATAAAAAGAAAAGCTTATCTAAATCGAAAATAATTTATAATGTTGACTTTCCAGAAGAAGAGATAAATAAATACATAATAAAAGAAGATGCAATTATTATAAATATAAGAGGAAAAATAAAAATTCAAAAAAAGAGATTTAATGGAATTATAGTAAATAACTATGAAATTGATTTAAGAGACGATATAAAAGATGAAAAAATGATAAACAACAAATACTATTTAAGAGATTTGTATCAGTCTGAGTTATACAAAAAACAAGGGTATAACAACTTAAAAGAAAAAATAAAAAAAGACAAAGTTAAAATTCAAAAAATTTATTTAAGTAATGGAGAAATTTAACTTTAATATCTTAAAAACCAATAAATAATAATTATAAAAAAGTTAATACTTTGTTATAAACAGTTACATTCTAATCTTTAAGTCATTAAATTGCAAAGAGCAATTACTATTAATAAAATTTTTAATAAAAGGCTTTCAATTTTAAAAAAAATATAATATAATGGTAACATCAAAAAAATGGCAAGGGGGTTATACAAATGCCAAATAATAATACTAGTAAACATAGTAATACAAGAAAAACAAATAAAAATAAACCGCAAAATAAAAAAGTACCAAAAACAACAAAACAAAATGAAACAAATAAGAAAGTAAAAACTAAGAAAAAAGGAATGAATCCAAAACTAAAATTAGCATTAAAAATTTTAGTTATTATAATTTTACTTGTATGTGTAGTTGGAGCGGGAATTATAGCTGCAATGTTCTTTGGACTATTTGGAGATGAATTTGAAATAACAAAAGAAGAACTTATTGTAGGCTCTTCAAATACAATTGTTTTAGATAGAAATGGAAAAGAAATAGCTAATCTAAGTACAGATGAAAAAAGAAAAGTAGTTACTTTAACAGAAATGTCAGATTACTTACCAAAAGCATATATAGCTATAGAAGACAAAAGATTTTATAAGCACAATGGAGTTGATATTAAAAGAACAGCTGGAGCAATACTAGGAGTTATAACAGGAAATGACAATGGTGGAGGAAGTACTATTACACAACAATTAGTTAAAAACATAACAGATGACAAGCAAAGATCTGGTATAGCAGGAATTGTTAGAAAAGTAAAAGAGTGGTCAAAAGCTATTCAAGTAGAAAGAATGATTTCTAAAGACCAAATTTTAGAATTATATTTAAATATAATATTTGTTGGTGGAAATGAACTACATGGTGTAGAACTAGGATCTATATATTATTTTAACAAAAGTGCAAAAGACTTAGATTTAGCAGAATGTGCATTTTTAGCTGGAATAAATAACTCACCAAACGCATATAACCCATATGATGAAAAAAATAATCATGCAGATTTAATAAAGAAAAGAACACTAACAGTTTTAAATGAAATGAAAGAGCAAGGACTAATAGAAAACGAAGATGATTACAATGCAGCAGTTGCAAAAGTTGAAGCAGGATTAACATTTACAAAAGGAAACACAGGAGGAGAATCACAATATTCTTATCATACATCTGCAGCCATAGATCAAGTAATTAGACAAATAATGGAAGAAAAAGGAATATCTCGTGATTTAGCAAGAAACTATGTATATGGAAGCGGACTTACTATCTATTCAACAGAAGACGCAAATATACAAGCAACAGTTGAAGAAGAATTTGATAAAACAAAATATCAAGTAAAAGGTAAAGCAAAAAATCCAGATGGAAGTTTACAAAATGAACACACACAAGCAGGAATGGTAATAATGGATCACACTACAGGTCAAGTAGTTGCAGTTGGTGGAGAATTAGGAAATAAATATGCAACGGGTTGGAACCGTGGAACAAGACTACAAAGACAAACAGGTTCATCTATGAAACCTATTGCAGACATTGCACCAGGATTACAAGAAAAAGTTATAACAGCAGCAACAGTATATGATGATTCAAAAACAGAATTCTCAACAGGAGCTAATAAATACACACCTAATGACTCATCAAAAGAAAGAGGCCTAATTAATATTAGAACTTGTATAAAATATTCACAAAACATACCAATGGTTAAATTGATGGTAGAATTAACTCCAAAAAAATCATTAAGTTACCTAAATAAAATGGGACTTACAGCATTAAACGAAAAAGATGATGGAATATTAGCATTATCAATCGGTGGAATGAAAACAGGAGTTAGCCCATTAGAAATGGCAGGAGCATATTCTACAATAGCAAATGATGGTGTTTATATTACACCAACATTTTATACAAAAGTTGTAGATGCAAATGGAAATACGATATTAACATCAAAACAAGAAAAAACAAGAGTATTTTCAGAGCAAAACGCTTATATAACAAGACAAATTTTAGAAGAACCAGTAACTAGTGGAGGAACTGCAACATACTGTAAAATACCAGGAATGGAAACTTGTGCAAAAACAGGTTCAACTGATGATTATGTGGACAGATGGTTATGTGGAATGACACCATATTATACAGCTGCATGTTGGTTTGGATATGACAATAATCAAGAACCAATGAAAGTAAAAAATAGCTTAGTAAGTGTAGATGGAAAAAATCCAGCAGGACAATTATGGTCAGCAATAATGAAAAATATCCATAAAGACTTAAAAAATAAAAACTTTACAAAACCAGATGGAATTATACAAAAAACAGTATGTAGAACAACAGGATGTATTGCAACATCATCTTGTACAGATAAATATACAGAAATATTTACAGCAGATAATATACCAGAAACATGTCAAGGACATGGAACACAAACAATTTGCCAAGAATCAAATAAAATAGCAAATGAATATTGTCCAAAAGACAAAGTAAAAACAGTAGCATATGGAGGAGTAATACCAAAAGAAAAACTAGGATTATGGAAAACATTAAAACCAAGTTCAAGTTCAAGTGATAAAACAGAAGAGGTGTGTGATATACACAAAAAACCAAAAGAAGAACCTAAACCACCAACAAATACAACAAATACAGTGGGTGGTGGAAATACAACAGGAAACAATACTACAACAGGAGGAAACACAACAGATGACAATAAAAATAATGCAGGAGACAAAGGAAACAATGTTGTAGGTAATAACAATACAGTAAATCAAAACAAAACAACTCATTAGAAAATAAACATATAAAAAAACAGATAATAATAAGTATCAAAAACAAATTGGCAGATAGAATTATCTGCCAATTAAAATAATATAGAAAGGAAAATGATATAAAAAATATGGATTTATATTTTTATAACACATTAACAAAACAAAAAGACAAGTTTGAACCAATTGATTTAGAAGAGGTTAAAATATATTCTTGTGGACCAACAGTATATAAAGATGCAACAATTGGAAATATGAGAACTAATATATTTCAAGATATTTTAAGAAGAGTTCTTAGATATAATGGCTATAAAATAAAACATGTCATGAACATAACAGATGTTGGACACCTTGTTTCTGATGGAGACGAAGGAGAAGACAAAATGTTAAAATCCGCAAGAGAAGAACATAAAACACCATTACAAATAGCAGAATACTACACAGAACTATTTTTTAATGATTTAAAATTATTAAATATAGAAACACCAGAAATTGTATGTAAAGCTACAGACCACATAAATGAAATGCTAGAATATGTAAAAAAATTAGTTGAAAACGGATATGCTTATGAAACATCTACAGCAATATATTTTGATATATCAAAATTAGACAAATACCCTATTTTATCAAACTTAGACCTAGAAAAACAAAAAGCTGGGGCAAGAGTAGATATCGATAGAGAAAAGAGAAACCCAGCTGATTTTGCACTTTGGATAAAAGCACCAGAAAATCATTTAATGAAATGGGATAGTCCATGGGGAGCAAGTTATCCAGGATGGCATATAGAATGTTCTGCAATGGGACAAAAATATCTAGGTGAGCAATTTGATATACACACAGGAGGAATAGACTTAATTCCTACACACCATGAAAACGAAATTGCACAAAGCAAGGGAAGATGCGGAAAAATACCAGCAAATTACTGGCTACATGGAGAATATTTATTAATAAATGGCGGAAAAATGTCAAAATCTTTAGGAAATGTATATTTAGTAAAAGACATTATAGAAAAAGGATATGATCCAATAGTATATAAACTATTTAGTTATTCATGCCACTATAGAAATAAACTAAACTTTACATGGGAAGGAATAGAAGCTACTTCAAAATCATTAGAAAGATTACGTAATAGCTATAAAATAAACTTAAATGGAAATGATAAATTAACACAACAAGACAAAGATAAATTACTACAAATAGAAGAAAACTTCCATAAAGCAATAAATGATGACTTAAATATGCCACTTGCAATGAGCTATGTATGGGAAGTAGCAAGATTTGAAAAGAAAAATGAAGAAGTAGCAAAACTACTTGCTAAATTTGACACTGTTCTAGGAATAAAAATTGATGAAGACAATTCAAAAAAAGAAGAAATACCAGAAGAAATTTTAGAATTAGTTGAACAAAGAAAAATTGCAAGAGAAAATAAAGATTGGCAAAAATCAGATGAACTAAGAGACTTAATTAATCAAAAAGGATATAGTGTTAAAGATACCAAAAATGGAGCAGAAATAAAAAGAATATAAAAAATTTGATAATGAAATTTTGACAGCTTAAAAATTTGAAAATATAAAGATAGAAGATAAGGAGAGATAGATATGGCAATATTATTACCAGGAGGAGCTGGATTTATAGGAAGTCATACAGCTGTAGAATTATTAAATAAAGGAAGAGAAATAGTTATAATAGATAACTTTTCAAACAGTACACCACAAGCATTAGAATCAATAAAAAAAATAACAGGAAAAGATTTTAAATTCTATGAAATGGATTATTTAGATAGAGAAAAATTAGAAAAAGTATTTGAAGAAAATGAAATAGAAGCAGTAATGAATTTTGCAGGATATAAAGCAGTAGGAGAATCAGTACAAAAACCAATAGAATACTACCAAAATAACATTTCTGGAGCATTAGTATTATTAGATACAATGAGAAAATATGGATGCAAAAAATTTATATTTAGTTCATCAGCAACAGTTTATGGAGAACCAGAAAAAATGCCAATAACAGAAGAAACACCAACAGGAGGAACAACAAACCCATATGGAACAACAAAATTATACATAGAACAAATATTAAAAGATATATATAAATCAGATAATACATGGGATATTTGTATATTGAGATACTTCAATCCAGTTGGAGCACATGAAAGTGGACTAATAGGAGAAGAACCAAAGGGAATACCAAACAATTTAATGCCATATGTTGCAAGAGTAGCTGCAGGTACATTAAAAGAACTATCTGTGTTTGGAAATGACTATAATACACCAGATGGAACAGGAGTAAGAGACTACATCCATGTTGTAGACTTAGCAAAAGGACACATAAAAGCACTAGAAAAACTTGAAAAAGAAAATGAAGGGCTATATATATATAACTTAGGTACAGGACATGGATATAGTGTTTTAGATATGGTAAAAGGATTTGAAAAAGCAACAGGAAAAGAAGTACCCTATAAAATTGCACCACGTAGACCAGGAGACATTGCAACATGTTATGCTGACCCAACTAAAGCTAAAGAAGAACTAGGATGGGTAGCTGAAAAAAACATTGATGATATGTGCAAAGATAGTTGGAATTATATAGAAAAAAGCCAAAGCAAATAAAAAATTATGAGTAAAAATATAAGTGTAATCTAAACAAAAAGTCAAGCTAACAGTTTGACTTTTTTATTATAATAAACTATAATAATTATGTAGATTTTGAAGGGAGAAATCCTATGGAAGAGAAGATAAAAGAAATAATATTAAAAGAATTAGAATGTGAAGCAATTATATTATTTGGTAGCTATGCTAGAGGAACTCAAAACTCAGAAAGTGATATAGACATAGCAATAAAACCAAAAAATAAAATAGATAAAAAAACTATATTTATAATATCAAATAAATTAGCAGATGAATTAAACAGAGAGATTGACCTAATAAATTTAAATGATGAATTAAGTGACTCTTTTAGATATGAAATATTAATTACAGGAAAAACACTTTATTGCGAAGATACCTTTAAATTTGAAATGTATAAATTAGATATGTACAAGGAATACCTAGAATTAAATGAAAGTAGACAAATGATTATTAATAGAATAAAAAATGGAGGGGATATATATGGAAAACGAAGCAGTTCTAATTAATAAATTTGAAAGCATTGAGAAATGTATAAACAGAATTAATGAAGAATATGATAATAATCCGAAAAATTTAGAAGACTATAGGAAAATGGATTCAATTATATTAAATTTACAAAGAGCATGTGAAATGGCAACAGATGTTGCGATGTATATTGTTTCAAACAGAATGCTAGGGATACCACAAACAAAAAAAGAAGCATTTGAAAAATTAAATAAAAATGGACTTATTTCAGACGAAATGTGTGCAAATATGAAAGGAATGGTTGGATTTAGAAATATAGCAATACATGAATATAAGCAAATAGATGAAGATATAGTAAAAGATGTTATAGAAAACCATTTAGAAGACATAAAAGAATTTGTTAGAACAATGATAAATTTAGAGAGATAAAGAAAGGATATAGAAAAATGAAAAATTTCAAACAAATAATTGCAAATAAAATAGCAGAAATAGCAGAACTAAGCGAGCAAAATTTAATAACATATATAGAAATACCAAAAGACATAAAAAATGGAGACTATTCATTTCCGTGCTTTAGACTAGCAAAAGAATTAAAAAAAGCACCACCTATTATTGCAAATGAAATAAAAGAAAAACTAGATGAAAAATCTAATGAAATGCCAGAAATAGAAAAAATAGAAGTTGTTGGCGGATATCTAAATTTCTTTATAAACAAAGATGAATTAACAAAAGAAATATTACAACAAGTTACAAATATAGAAACATCTGAAAAATCAAAAGTAGGTAATGGAAAAAATATAGTAATAGACTATTCTTCTCCTAATATCGCAAAACCATTTCATATAGGACATTTACGTTCAACAGTAATTGGAGGAGCACTTTACAATATATACAAATATTTAGGCTATAATGTAACTGGAATTAATCATTTAGGAGACTATGGAACACAATTTGGAAAATTAATAGAAGGATACAAATTATGGGGAAATGAATATAACATAGAAAAAGATCCGATTAATGAACTAACAAAAATTTATATAAGAATAAATGAAGCATGTAAACAAGATGAACAAATATTAGAAAATTGTAGAAATAATTTTAAAAAATTAGAAGAAGGAGATAAGTATTGCACAGAAATATGGGAAAAATTTAGAAGTTTAAGTTTAAAAGAGTTCCAAAAAGTATATGACCTATTAGGTAGTAAATTTGATTCATGGAATGGGGAAGCTTTTTACTCAGACAAAATGCCAGAAATAATTGATATCTTAGATAGAACAGGAAAACTAATAGAATCACAAGGAGCAAAAATAATAGACTTAGAAGATAAAGGAATAAACACACCTTGTATAATAGAAAAATCAAATGGCTCTACAACTTATGCAACAAGAGACTTAGCGGCAATTCTTTATAGAGCAAGAACATATGACTTTGACAAAGCATTATATCTTACATCATATGAACAAACTTTACACTTTAAACAAGTATTTGAAGTTGCAAAACTTTTAGGAATAGATGAAAAATACACAAAAGGATTAGAACATGTTTCATTTGGAATGATATTATTACCAACAGGAAAAATGTCAACAAGAGGAGGAAATGTAATAAAATTAGAAGAACTATTAAATGAAGCAATAACTAGAGCAAAAGACGTTATTGAACAGAAAAATCCAGAACTAGAAAACAAAGAAGAAGTAGCTAAAAAGGTAGGAATAGGAGCAGTCATATTTAATGATTTATCAGCATCAAGAATAAAAGATGAAGTATTTGAATGGGACGCAATACTAAATTTCCAAGGAGAAACAGGACCATATCTACAATACACATATGTACGTACAAAAAGTGTATTAGAAAAAGCAGAATATTTACCAAAAATGGAAGAAATAGATACAAAGAAATTACAAGATGAATATTCTCAAAATATAATAAAATTACTATATAATTTTGAAAACACATTAATACAAGTAACAGAAAAAAATGAACCATCAATACTATCAAGGTATTTAATAGAATTAGCAAAGGCATACAGCAGTTTTTATAATGAAAATAAAATAATAGTAGAAGATAAAGATGTGCAAAATGCAAGAGTATATTTGACATATGTAGTAGGAAAAGTATTAAAAGAAGGTGCTAATTTATTAGGGATTGAAATGCCGGAAAAAATGTAGATTATATAATAAATTGAAAATCTCAAATAATACAATTATTGACAAAAAAAGCTATAAATGATAGTATCAACTCAAGAAAAAAGAAAGGGGAGAAATACAAATGTTAAAAAAAATATTTTATGTAATTATCATAAGTATATTAATTATAGGAATATCTACAAGTGTAAATGCAACCGAAAATACAAATAAATTGAATATAATTCAAATGGAAAGTGAAAACAAATATTTAGAAAACGACCAAGGGTTTATGTCAAAAGCTATTGTTGATTCAGACCCACAAAAAGGAGAAATCACAATTGAACTTAAACTTGCAAACCAATCAAAAGAAGGAACTACACAAAATGGCAATTATGAAAATACAGAAATATTCATTATAATACCAGAAGCGTTGAAGGCAAAAGAAAATGCTCAAAAATTTAGTCAATATAGTGAATATATTGAAAAATTAGCTACAAAAATATTTGAAAAAAATTCTAAAATAAAAATAGGAATTATTGGAATGCAAGGACCAATATCTGACACAACAATAAATGAAGATGATAAACATGAAATTGGTCCAAATGATGAAGGAAAAAAAGCAGGGACAAAAGAGAATTCTAAAATAGTTACAAATTTAACTACAGACATAAAAGATATAAAAAATGGATTGAAAACTATGAATAAAGAAGGAACAAAATTTTATAACAATTTACAATCAGCAATAAAATTAGCATCACAAAGTTTTTCAAAAGATGTAAATAAAATTTTGATTTCACTATATGACACTGTGCCTGAAACAGCAATTGGACAATGTATGGAAGTAACATATGGGGGTTCATCAGGATATAAAACAATAGAAGAAGCTGTCAACGCAAAAAATAAAAAATTAGTTGAAAATACAAAAAAAGAAATATTAAATTTAAAAAATATGAATATAGACTTTATATTATTAAGACCAGATAACAAGGACTTTAATCAAAAATGGTATAATACAAATACGGGTGAATTAATATTAGACTTTGATGGAAGCAAATATGTAGAAGAGTTGTATGGAACTATTCAAAAACCTACTTACGGTAAAATGTATTCTTTAAATGAAGAAAGTTTAGAAAAAATAATTACAGAAAATATATATCAAGATGTAATAGAAAAAATAAGACAATCAATAAATTCTATAAAAATTGTAGATTATTTTCCAAAAGAAATAGTTGAAAATTTTGAATTCGAATATATAGGAAAACCAAATATAGGAACAGTAACTGAAAAAATAGAAAATAATAGTATCACATGGAAAATAGAAAAACTAAATGCACAAGAAATTGCAACATTAAAATATAAATTAAAAATTAAAGATATGAACAATAAAGAGTTACTAAATAAAACTATAGCAACAAACGAAAAAGTAGTACTAACATATAAGGGTGAAGATAAAAAAGAATACGAATCTATTTTAACAAGTAGTCCTAAAATTAAACTAACTGAAATAAAAGAAGATATAATAGGAAACAATAATAAGAACGAGAACAAAGATACAACAATAGCTGATGGTAAATTACCACAAGCAGGTACTAATATAGCTGTAATAATTACCCTAATATCAATTATATTATTAACAATAATTATATATAAAAAATATAGTAACTATAAAGACGTAAATTAATATTAGATTGAAAAGGAAAAGATATGAAAAAAATATTACAAAAAGAGAATATAAAATATTATTTAACCTTTTATATAATAATTGAAATAATATCAAGATTTAGCATTATTAAGGGAATAATTACAGGAATATATGGCTTTTTTGATATAGCAATTAAAGCTCCAAATATTGAAAATTTTGTTAAAGCAATTGTCATATTAGTAGTAATGTTAATATTTTGGATATTAATGATTGCGATTACAACATTACCAGTTACAATTTTTTTATTAGCCAGAAAAACTGCTGATGATACACAAGAAAGACAAAATCAAAAATATACATCAAGGGAAAATATAATATATTATAGAGAAAAATTAAATGGAGTATCACCAACAACGATTAGCTTAATGCAAAACTTAAAATTTGAAGAAGAAAAAGACATCACAGCAACTATAATGAAACTACAATTAAACAAAAACATACAAATAGAAAGAGAAACTATAAAAGTTATATCTGAAGAAGGCACAAACTTAACAACCAGTGAAAAACAGCTGTTATATTTATTATCAGAAGGTAATATCACTACAAGGCAAATTGAAGATTGGAAAAACTATGCTTTATTAGAAGCAGAAAGAGAAGGATATATTGAAAAACAAAAATCAAAGAAAAGTTTTATAATTAAAAATATTATTTTGATTATAATGTTTGTTGTATTTTGTTTAGGATTTAAATACATTGGAAGTAGTTTTATAACATTAGTAGACGAGCTAGAAAAAGTAGGAATAACAGAAGATATGGACATAAATGAAATAGCAGAAAATGAGAACTTAGATTTAATTCTTAATGTATCATTTCAGGGAATAGTAGCAATGATATGTATAATAGGAATATTTGGATGGCCAATATTTTATATAGTATATGTTATTAAAAGTAAGAAAAAAAGTAACACATTAAAGAGAACGGTTAAAGGAGAAAAGCTTACAGATGAAATATTAGGAATGAAAAGATTTATTCATGACTTTAGTATGCTAAATCAAGCAGATAAAGATGAGATAGTACTATGGGATGATTTTCTAGTGTATGCAATAGTATTAGAAGAAAACACACAAATAATAGATGAAATATTAGAAGTAAAAAATATAGAGAAAATTGATAGTAAATCAATAGTATATAAAAATAGAGAATAAATGAAAAAACCAACTTTCAAGTTGGTTTTTTCATTTATATTAAATATAAATTATTTTTTATTATCTTTCATAACTTCTGTAATAGTACCTAAACTTGCAAGAGCACTAGTTGCTTCAAATGGAATAAATACTTTGTTAGCTTCACCATCAGCAACTTTTTCAAGAGCTTCTAAAGATTTTAATTGAACTAATTTCTCATCAGGATCTGCATTTTTAATTGCGTCATAAACCATCTGAATTTCTCTAGCCTTTGCTTCAGCAACCTCACGAATAGCTTGTGCTTCACCAGTAGCTCTAGTAATTTGTGCTTCTTTATCAGCTTCAGCTTCCAAAATAGCTGCTTGTTTTTTACCTTCTGCAATTGTAATAGCTGCCTGTCTTTGTGCTTCAGATTCAAGGATTAAAGCTCTTTTATTTCTTTCAGCATTCATTTCTTTTTCCATTGCATCTCTAATATCAGCAGGAGGGGTAATATCTTTAATTTCAACTCTGTCTATTTTACATCCCCATCTGTCAGTAGCTTCATCTAAAACAACTCTTAATTTATTATTAATACCATCTCTTGAACTAAATGTTTCATCTAAGTCCATTTTACCAATAATATCACGAATTGTTGTAATAGCTAAATATTCAATACCTTTCTTTAAGCTTTGAATTTCATAAACTGCTTTTGCAGGGTCTGTTATTTGATAGAAAACAACAGTATCTATTGTAATTGTAACATTATCTTTAGTAATAACACCTTGAGGTGGAACATCCATAGTTTGTTGTTTTAAGCTTACAACACTTCTTACATGATCGAAAAATGGAACTATAATAGTTAGACCTGCATCAGCAACCTTATAAAATTTTCCTAATCTTTCAATAATATAAACTTCAGCTTGTTTAACAACTTTAATTGATTTAGCGGCTATAATTAGTATAATAACTAATAAAATTAATAAAAACCACATTTATAAATCCTCCTTAATAAAATATATTTTAAAACTTAAAACTAAGTAATATTGATAACAACTTTATTTTTTAACAATTGCCTTTACACCACGAACTTCGATAATTTCTACTTCTGAACCTTCTTCTATAGTTTCGTCACCATCACTTTCAGCAGACCAAACTTCGCCATTAACTTTTATTTGACCAGTAGAATTTATTGAATTTATTTCCTTTATAACTACAGCTTTTTTTCCAACAATAGAAAAAACATTTGTATTTGTCTTTTTAATATCAACAAACTTCTTTACAAAAGGCTTAGTTGCTAAAAGTAATACAACAGAAGATATAACAAATATTGATGTTTGGATTATAATATTATCAGTAAAGAAACTAGCAATCATAGCAATTAATGCACCAACTCCTAACCAAAAAATAAGAAAGCCAACTGTCAACATTTCTCCAATAAAAAATAGACCAGCAATAATTAACCATATTTGCCACATAAACATCATCTCCTATATGTTAAGTTTATTTAACTTACATTTATATTATACTATAATTTTAAGTAAAAATAAAGTATTTTGGTAAAAAAATGTAACTATTTGGCGAATATTAAGTCTTATTAAAAATATAAATGAAAATTTGATTAAAAAATAATTAAAATAATTGAAAAATAATAGGAAATAAAATTACACAAAATTTAAAATTTAAAAGAAAGATTGTAATTTTATAAAAAAAATGATATATTATAACAGAAAAATAAAAAATTGAAAATATTTTAAGTAAGAAAGGACAAAAAACAATGAACTTAAGAAAAGATGGTGGAATAACACTAATAGCACTAGTAATTACAATTATTATATTAACAATTGTTTCTAGCATAGCTATAGTAGGAACAATGAGTTTACATGAACAAGCCAAAGAAAACGTACTTATTGTAGAATTAAATATGATTCAACATGCAATATTAGAAAGAAAAACAAAGGCAGAACTTACAGGAGAAGAATTACCAGGAACTAATATAAATAAAATAGAAGTAGAAAAAATAATAGGAGAAATTAACAATTTAGCACAAACAAACATAACATTAAAAGGAAAAGATGGAGACTATAAAAAATTAAACCAATCAGATTTAGAAAAATTGGGAGTAGAAAAAGAAAACGAAGTTTATATAGTAAACTATAAAACAGGAGAAGTTATTAACACAACACAAAAAGTAACACAAAAAGGAAAAGCCTTATATGTATATGCTACTGAATAATAAGGAGGAAAAGAAAATATGGAAAAAGAACAAATTCTACTAGGATTACAAAAAATTTTCCAAAAAGAAAAAATTTTAATAAATGAACCAATGAAAAAACATACATCATTTAAAATTGGAGGAACAGCAGATTTCTTTGTAAACATACAAAATTTAGAAGAACTAGAAAGCCTACTTAAATTTGTAAAAGATGAAAATATTCCATTTTATATAATAGGAAATGGAAGCAACTTATTAGTAACAGACAATGGAATAAGAGGTATTGTAGCAAAAATTCAGATAAATGGAATACAAATAGAAAATATCAACAATAACAAAATTATAGAAAAAAAACAAAATGAAGATATTAAAAATAACCTAGAAAAAAGCGAAGAAGAAACTACAAATAAAATTCAAGTTACTGTTAAAAGTGGCACACCAATAGGATTTTTAGCGCAAAAACTTTGTAGAGAAGAAATTGCAGGATTTGAAGAATTAGCAGGAATACCAGGAACAATTGGTGGAGCTATTGTTATGAATGCTGGTGCACATGGAAAAGAAATGAAAGATGTTGTAAAAGAAATAACAGCAATAAATTATGAAGGGAAAATATGCAATTTTTCAAATAAAGAAGCAGAATTTACATATAGAAAAAGTAAATTTTCTAATGGGCAGTATATCATAATAGAAGTTAAATTAGAATTACAAAAAGGAAACAAAGAAAAAATTAAAGAAAAAATGGAAGAATATTCAAAATATAGAAAAGAAAAACAACCACTAGAATATCCTTCTGCTGGAAGTACTTTTAAAAGAGGAGAAGACTTCATAACAGCACAACTAATTGACAAAGCAGGTCTAAAAGGACTTCAAATTGGAGGGGCTCAAGTTTCTGAAAAACATGCAGGATTTATTATTAATAAAGAAAATGCGACAGCAGAAGATGTAATGAAATTAATACAAGCAATTAAAGAAAAAGTTTATAAAAAATATGGAAAGAAGATTGAACTAGAAGTAAAAATGCTAGGAAACTAATGAAAATTAACAAATAAATGGATAATAAAATAAGCAGAACTGTCTAATATTAAAATCTAAGAAAAGATGTCATAAATAGACATAGGAGGTAAAATAATGAGTGGATTTATGCAATGGTTTAAAGCAAGTAGTAAAATGAAAAGATGGATTTTTCTAATTTTAGTAGGAATTATATTAACATGTTATGGATTAGCAGAAGTGCTAGTCTTAAAGCAAATGTCATTTCAAGAATTAACTAAAATAATCCTTGTATTTGTAAGTGGTTTTTTATGTATTGTAATAGGGCTTGTTTGCCTAAATAAAAGAACATTAGAAGTACTAATAGAATCAACAGATGATAGAATGAATGACAAAAGTAATGTAAATGTTAAATCTTTAATTTTTAATAAAAAAGTTTATCATCAAGGACCTAATATTATTGTAATAGGTGGAGGAAGTGGATTAAACACTGTACTTTCAGGACTAAAAAAATATACAGATAATCTAACAGCAATTGTTACAGTATCAGACTATGGAGAAGAACAAACAGAATCAAGAAAAGAATTAAATAATTTACCTATTGATGACATTAAAGATAGTATGATTTCATTAGCTACACAAGATGGTCAAATGGAAAAAATATTAAACTATAAATTTACAGATGGAAAACTAAGAAACCTATCATTTGCAGATATTTATTTTGCTGCTATGAAAAATATAAACAATGACTTTTCAGAATCAATTGTAAAAAGTAACGAAGTTTTAAATATTGTAGGAAAAGTGCTTCCAGTAACATTAGACAAAATGAATATTACAGCAGAACTTGCAAATGGTTATTTAGTAACAGAAAAATCTAAAATACCAGAAATGGTATATGACAAAGTAACAAAAATTAATCGTATTTATTTAAACCCTACAAATTGCAGACCAGCACCTGGAGTATTAGAAGCAATAAAAGAAGCTGACTGTATCATTATTGGACCAGGAAGCTTATATACAAATGTAATACCAAATTTACTAGTAAATGGTGTTGCAAAAGCCATTAAAGAAAATACAGGATTAAAAGTATATATTAGCAATATAATGACAGAACCAGGACAAACTGACGAATATACAGTATCTGACCATTTAAATGCAATTATTGAACATTGTGGAAAGGGAATTGTTGATTATTGTATTTATGATACTGGAGAAATTGTGCCAGAATTTATAAAAAAATATAATTTAGAAGGACAAGACTTAGTTGTACCAGACATTGATAAAATAAAAGGAATGACATATTTACAAAGAAATTTATCAATGATTCAAGATGGACATATAAGACATGACCCAGATTTAGTTGCTACATCTATTATTGAATTAATTTGTGATGACTTAAAATATCAAGACAAACAAAATGACCCACAATATTTAATGCTAAATAATAAGCTAAGAGAAGATAAAAGAATGATAAAAATTAAAAAGCAAATGGAAAAATCAGAAAAGAAAAATAAAAAACATCCAAAAGAAAAACAGAAAAAAGCAAGTAAATTTAGTAATAAATATAGTGAAAGAATAGCATCTATTAGAGAAGCAGATGAAATGATAAAACTAAAAGAACAAAAAATGAAAAATTCTAATAATAAGAAAAATAAAAAAACAAAAAAATATACAGAAGCTGAAAAACAAGTAAAAAATAACAATCAAAAAGATATGACTAAAAGCATTGAAGAATTAAAAGAAGATTTAAATGTTTTAGAATTTAGAAAAGAATATGAAGAAACTATATTAAAACCACAAAAAGACATTTCATCTAAACCAAAAAGTGCCAGAGGAAGAAAAAAGAATAAATAAAATATAATAAAAGTCTATATTTTTGTACTTTAGAAGGGAAAGAAAAATGAAACTGACAAAAGAAAAAATAAATTTAGAAAATGGACTAAAAAGAGAATGGATTATAACTAATGGAATTGGTGGATTTGCAAGTTCAACAATAATTGGAGCTAATACAAGAAAATACCATGGTTTATTAATTGCACCATTAACACCACCTGCAAGAAGATATTTGATTTTATCAAAATTGGACGAAGCTATAGAAATAGAAAATGAAAAATATGAACTATTTACAAATATAGGAGAAAACTACATTTCTCAAGGCTATCAATATTTAGAAAGTTTTGAAAAAGAATATATACCAGTTTTTTCTTATAAAGTAAAAGATATTGAAATCACAAAAGCTATTTGTATGGAATATGGAAGAAATACAGTAGGAATATATTACAAAATAAAAAATACAGATAAACCAATAAAATTAACATTAGCGCCAGTTATTAATTTTAGGGATTTTCATTGTATGAGTACAGATCATATTTTTAATGTAAAACAAATGGTACATGAGCAAAAAGTGAAATTAATAATTGACGGAAGGTCAAATTTTCCGGTCTATATGAACGCATCAGAAGGAAAATATATAGAACACCACAATAATACATTTAAAGACATGTTTTACATAGAAGAACAAAAAAGAGGATTTTACCCAAAAGAAAATCACTATGTAACAGGTGTTTATGAAATAGAAATTAAGCCAAATGAAGAAAAAGAAATTTCTTTTGCATGCTCTTTTGAAGAAAATATAGAAGAAATAGATGTAAATCAATTAATAAAAAACGAAATTGCAAGAATAGAAAAAAATGTAGCACAAGCAAAAATTGAGCAAGAAAATACAATATCAAATAATATTGAATCAGAAGTAAAAAATTCTTTAAGTACAGAAAAACGCGAAGAAAACAAAAGAATAGAACTATTAAAAAAATTAATAGCAACATCAGACCAGTTTATAGTATATAGACCAACATTTGGACTACATACAATTATAGCAGGTTACCCATGGTTTTTAGACTGGGGAAGAGATAGTTTAATTTCTTTTGAAGGATTGTTATTAATTCCAAACAGACATGATATAGCAAAAGAAGTACTATTAACAATGATAAGAGATATAAAATACGGATTAGTACCAAATGGATACTCAGGATTTGATAATAGACCTTTATACAATAGTGCAGATAGTTCATTATTATTGTTTGAACAAATTCAAAAATATATTAAATATACACAAGACTATGATTTTATAAAAGAAAAAGTTTATGATAAACTAGATGTAATTATTGAACACTATATAAAAGGAATTGATGTCGACCAAAATAATATTTATATGGATACAGATTATTTAATATCATCTGGAACTGAAACAACTCAAAATACATGGATGGATGCAAAATACAATAATATACCAGCAACACCAAGAAATGGAAAAGCTGTTGAAATAAACAGTTTATGGTATAATAGTTTGATGATAATGGGAGACTTAACAGAAAAATTTAAAAATAAAGTAGAAGCAAAAAAATATAGAGACTTAGCAAAAAAATGCAAAAAATCATTTAACGAGAAATTTTACAATTCAAGAAGAAAATGCTTATATGATGTATTAGGAGATAATAAAGTTAGACCAAATCAGTTATTTAGTTTGAGCTTAACATATCCAGTAATAGAGCCAAATTCAGAAATTGCCTATAATATAATAGAAACAGTAGAAAAGAAACTATTAAATTCATATGGTTTAAAGACATTAGCAAAAGGGGAAGAAAACTACACAGATATATATGAAGGAGACAGTTTCCAGAGAGATATGCACTATCATCAAGGAATCACATGGCCATGGCTTTTAGGATTATACTATGATTCATTAAAAAATATGATAAAAAATGAAAAAAGAAAAACCAATAAAGCTAAATTAGAAGAAAAATTAGCAAAATTTATAGAAAAAATAGAAAAGACATTTGAAAAAGAAATAGAAGAAAGAGGATGTATTGGAAGTATTGCAGAAATATATGATTCAAAAAAACCACAGGAGCCAAAAGGAACAATATCACAAGCGTGGAGCGTTTCAGAAATAATCAGAATTCTATATCCTATTGGAGATGACTTTCAAAAGGGGAATTAATAGGAAAGTAGCTTTAGGATAAAAATGGTCAAAATCCTCCGTCCCCAATGACCAGATAGATAAAAAATGGTCAATAGGGACGCCCCTTTTTGACCAGAAAGGATGAGCAGATGACAGTAGAAAGTTTAGAAAAACAACTTAATAATAAACAATTAGATAGTATTTATTTATTTTATGGAGAAGAATTGTATCTATTAGAAAATAGCGTAAAAAAAATAAAAAATCTATTTGGGGAGTGTGTTAAGGGTATTAATTACATTGTAATTGATGAACAAAATATTGCAGAAATTATTTCTGATATTGAAACTCCAAGTTTTGGTTATAATAAAAAGTTAATTATTGCTAAAAATACAGGGATTCTAAAAAAAGAAGGAAAAAGAAAAAATACTGAATTATCAAAGTTGAGAGATAGAATTTCAGATTATTTAAAAGAAAATATAGATATAGTAAAAGAATGTGTTGTTATAGTTTTTATAGAAGATGATGTAGATACAAAACAAGAATTATATAAAACAATTGAAAAAAATGGGGTAGTATGCAAATTTGATTTTCAAAAGCCATTACAAATAGAACAAAGATTAAAAAATATTTGTAATATATATCAAGTAAATATTAATTCTGCAACAATTCAATACTTAATAGAATGCTGTGGAACTAATATGCAAGATTTGATAAATGAAATTAGAAAATTAATAGAATATGCAGGAAAAGGCGGAACAATACAAAAAGAGGATATTGATAAATTATCTATAAAAAAAATAGAAAGCGTAATATTTGATTTAACAGATAATGTAGGAAAAAAAGATATTATAAAAGCACTACAAGTTATGCAAAATTTAATATATGCAAAAGAACCATTACCTAAAATATTAGTTACAATTTATAACCATTTTAAAAAATTATATTTTACAAAGATTTCTATTAAAAACAACAAAGACCTAGTACAAAGTTTAAATTTAAAACCAAACCAAGTTTTTCTAACAAATAAGTATAAAAATCAAGCAAGACTTTTTAAAGAAACAGAATTAAGACAAATGTTACAAGACTTAATAGATTTAGATTATAACTTTAAAAACGGAAAAATAGACTTGCAAATAGGAATAGAGACAATACTATGCAAATACTGCTCAGCAAATTAATAATATAAAAAATAAACAAATAGATAAAAGTTAATAAAACTAATCAGAAGCAAACAAATAAAGCAAAAAGGAGGAATCAAATGGCAATTTATACAATAGGAGATTTACATCTATCTTTTAATACTAATAAACCAATGGATGTATTTGGAGAAACATGGAAAAACTACGAAGAAAAAATAAAGAAAAATTGGATAGAAAAAGTAAACAAAGAAGATTTAGTAGTATTACCAGGAGATTTCTCGTGGGCAATGTATTTAGAAGAAACTGAAAAAGATTTTGAATTTATAAATGATTTACCAGGAAAAAAAATATTATTAAAAGGAAACCATGACTATTGGTGGACAACAGTTACAAGTATGAGAAAATACATAGAAGAAAAAGGTTTTAAGCAAATAGACTTTTTATATAACAATAGTTATGAAGCAGAAGGAAAAATAATATCAGGAGCAAAAGGCTGGACATTATCAGAAGATGAAGAAGACAAACGATTAACCAAAAGAGAAACAGATAGATTAGAACTTTCAATAAAAAAAGGTATTGAACAATTTGGAGAAGATAAAGAAATTATAATATTTATGCACTATCCACCAATAACAAAAAGCTACTTAAATACATCATATTTGCAAATTATGAAAAAATATGGAGTAAAAAAATGCTATTATGGACATTTACATAGTAACTCTATAAAAGAAGCTATACAAGGAAATATAGATGGAATTGAATTCAAACTAGTAAGTGCTGATAGTCTACAATTTGATTTATTAAAAGTAACAAACAAATAACAGAAATTACAAAAGAAATAAGGAAGGAGAGTATGTTATTTAACTAAAGTAAGTATCATACAAATTAATAATGGTAGAATTAGAAAATGATGTTAAATATATAAAAGGAGTAGGACCAAATAGAGTACAACTTTTAAATAAATTAGGCATATTTACACTAAAAGATTTAATTACATATTATCCAAGAAATTATGAAGATAGGAATAATTCAAGAAAATTAATAGAATGCTATGATGGAGAAGAAGTAGCAATAGAAGCACTAGTAACATCTCAAATAACAGAAACAAGAATTTCTAAAGGTAGAACAATGCAAAAACTAGTTATTAGAGATGAAACAGCTAGTGCTATAATCACATGGTTCAATCATTCATATTTAAAAACAAAATTTGAAGTAGGTAAAAAATATAGATTTTTTGGAAAAATAAGTAATAAATTTGGAAGAATTGAGATGAATTCTCCTGTATTTGATGAAATAGACAAAACAAACAATACAGGAAAAATTATTCCAATTTACCCATTAACATTTAATTTAACACAAAATACAATTAGAAAAATTATGGAAAATGGAATAAAAAAAGTAATAGAACAAGGTGGACTACAAGAAACATTACCAGAATATTTGCTACAAGAATATCAATTAATGAAAATAAATGAAGCAATACAAAAAATACATTTTCCAAAAGAACTAAAAGAATTCAAAATAGCAAGAAAAAGATTAGTATTTGAAGAATTATTATCTACTCAATTAGCATTGTTAAAACTTAAAAACAATTACATCACAGACAAAACTGGAATAGAATTTAGTAAAAATGCCAAAATGTCAGATGTAATAAACACACTACCATTTACACTAACAAAAGCACAATTAAGAGTTTTACAAGAAATAGACGAAAACATGGAATCAAACAAAACAATGAATAGACTGTTACAAGGAGATGTTGGGTCAGGAAAAACAATTGTAGCAATGATTTCAGCATATAAAGCTGTAAAATCAGGATACCAAGCTGCAATATTAGCACCAACAGCAATACTTGCGGTGCAACACTTAAAGAATTTTCAAAATATATTAGACAAGTTTGATATAAAGTGCGAGTTACTAATATCTGGAATAACTAAAAAGAAAAAAGAAGAAATCTTACAAAAATTGCAAGATAGAGAAATAGATATTTTAATTGGAACACATGCAATGCTAGAAGAAAATGTTACATTCAAAAATTTAGGGCTAGTAGTAACAGATGAACAACATAGATTTGGAGTAAAACAAAGAATGACAATGGCAGAAAAAGGCAAAAATCCAGATGTTATAGTAATGTCAGCAACACCAATTCCAAGAACATTAGCACTTATTTTGTATGGAGACTTAGATATATCAATTATAGATGAACTTCCACCAAACAGAAAAAAGATAGAAACATTTGCAGTAACAAAAGCATTAGATGAAAGAGTAAATAACTTTATAAAAAAACAAGTAGATGAAGGAAGACAAGCATATATTGTATGTCCATTAGTAGAAGATAGTGAAGAGGAAGAAAATGACTTAAAATCTGTTACAACACTATATCAAAAATGTAAAGAAGAAACATTTACAAATTATACAATTGAGTATATTCATGGCAAAATGAAACAAAAAGAAAAAGATGATATAATGAACAGATTTAAAAATGGGGAAATTGATATATTAATTTCTACAACAGTTATAGAAGTTGGAGTTGATGTGCCAAATGCTAGCATAATGGTAATAGAAGATGCCCAAAGGTTTGGACTAGCACAACTACATCAATTAAGAGGAAGAGTAGGAAGAGGAGAATATAAGTCTTATTGTGTGTTAAAATATCAAGGAAAAGGTAAAAACACAAAAGAAAGAATGAAAGTTATGTGTGAAACAAATGATGGATTTATAATCTCACAAAAAGACTTAGAACTAAGAGGCTCTGGAGACTTTTTTGGTACAATGCAACATGGAATACCAGAATTTAAAATTGCAAATTTATTTACAGATATGGATATACTAAAACTAGCACAAGAAGCGGCATTAAAAATTGTAAAAGATGATATGAAATTAGAAAAAGAAGAAAACAAACTTTTAAAAGAACTTATAAAAGTCAAATTTATAAATAGATTAGAATTATAAAATAGGAGAAAACAATGGTAATATTTGGTATAGATATAAGAATATATTTTTTATTATTTTTAACATATTCATTTTTAGGATGGGCAATGGAGGTAATTGGAAAATTAATTCAATATAAAAGGTTTATAAACAGAGGATTTTTAATAGGACCATATTGTCCAATTTATGGAACAGGAGCACTACTAATTACATTTTTACTTAAAAGATATATAGATGACCCAATAACATTATTTATTATGGCAATACTAGTATGTGGACTACTAGAATATTTAACAAGTTATTTTATGGAAAAAATATATCATGCAAGATGGTGGGATTATAGCCAAAAGAAATTTAACATAAATGGAAGAGTGTGTTTAGAAACTATAATACCATTTGGATTATTAGGAATGTTTATAATGTATATATCAAATCCATTTTTAATAGGAAAAATGGAACAATTACCAGAAATAGCATTAAATATATTATTTTTTACATTACTTATTATATATATAGTAGACAATGTCATATCTGGAAGAGTAGTAAGATATGTTGGAAACACAACAAAACAAGTTGGAAAAGAACTAGATAATACAGAAGAAATTACAAATAAAGTAAAAGAAATTTTATTAGGAAAATCTATAATCTATAGAAGATTAATTAAAGCATATCCAAAAATACAATCTATAAAAGTTAGACTTAAAGAGAAAAAAGAAGAAGTAAAACAAAAAGTGGAAAAACAAAAAAATGAAAGAAAGAATATGTCTATAAAAAATAAATAATATAAACATATTAAAAGGGGATATAAAATTTGAGAAAAATTTATAAAAGAATAGAAAAATTATTCACTAACATGGAAGAAGACCATGTTGGTGAATATACAGCACAATGCTCATATTATACAATTTTATCATTTATTCCATTTATAATATTACTAATTACATTAATACAATATACAAACATAGACCAACAAACATTATTTAATGCTATATCAAAAATTATACCATCTAGTATGAATGAATTTGTATTAGGAATTGTACAAGAAGTATATTCAAAATCAATTGGAACAATATCTATTTCTTTAATCTTTACACTTTGGGTAGCGGGAAAAGGATTATTTGCTCTAACAAAGGGATTAAATGCTGTATATAAAATTGATGATAGCAAAAAAACATCTTTTTTATATTTAAGATTAATGTCAATAATTGAAACAATAGTATTTATTATTTTAATTGTAATAGGACTAACATTATTAGTATTTGGAAGTAGTTTAATATCAATAGTTAAAGAATATTTTGGAGGATTAAAAAACTATACAATAATATCTAGTATAATAACAGAAATAATTTTTATATTAATAACATTTATAATTTTCTTATGTTTATATAAATTCATGCCAAAAACAAAAACAACATTCAAACAACAAATTCCTGGAGCAATTTTTGGAGCAATAGCACTTAATGTTATTTCATTTATGTTTTCTATATACCTAGATATATTTAAGGGATTTTCAATTACTTATGGAAGCTTAACTACATTAATGCTTATTATGATGTGGACATATTCGTGCTTCTATACAGTTTTTCTAGGAGCAGAAATTAATAAATTAGGAAAAAGAACAAATAAGTCAATATTGGGTAAATGAATGATAAAAATATTTATATTCATTTATTCAATATTGACTTTTTAATTGACTATTGAAAATTTTCAAAGTTTATATTCTATTAAAAACAATATTCTACAGAAAAATAGGTATGCAATTTTCGCTCCTACAAATCTTTACACTTCTTTGACAACTTAAATATATAAGTTAAATTATAAAAGCATAGAAAAGTTATAGCAAAGCGAGAGATGTCCTGTTGTAGAAAAATCAAATATTTTCCGTTTGGGAATAAGATTGATTTATAAATTAATAATATTTAAAGAATCTTATAAATTGAAATATTTACTGAAGTAGCAGTTGTTTCAGCAAGTATTTTAATATCATTACCAGTACGATTTTCAAATTTTAAATCATAAACACCATAATTAACAGCAGCATCTTTTCCATCTTGAATATAAGGAACTTTATTACTATGTTCATGTCTTTCTACAACAATCAAATTAGGAACAGACAAAACCGCATTATATAAAGTAGTACTAATTTGACATTTGCCCCCACCAATACCTTTTTTCTTATTTCCATCTTCATCAAAAATATCAGCTTCTTTATATCCTTTTTCAGGAGTTGATTGTCCAACAGTATTACAAAAAGAAAATGTTGAATTATTAGGAACTACAGTACCATTTAATTGATCACATGTAAGTTTCATATTATTTTGTCTATTTGAATCCTTGCTATATATTTTTGTAGAAAATGAAGAAATTAAATTTTCGTTTTTGAGGATTATGTTATTTGAAATAGAATTATTAAGAGTTATATTGCTTTGACCTTCAGAATGTGAAGTATTTTCAGAACTGGTATTATTTTGTGGAACATTATCATTATCTTTGTTATTTTTTTCATCAGTAGAAGTTCTATTAGCTGAATAAGAATTATTACTATTATTATTGTTTTTTGGACTTTTATTTAAAAAGAAAAAAACAAAGAAACATATTGCAATAATTAATAAAAAAATTAAAATTATCCACCATTTATTTTTCAAAATTAAAATCATCCCTTTCTAAGATATAAAACTAATAATTTTTGACATAATTAAATTATTCTTAATGTACCATAATAAATATTTTTACCAAAATCAATTATATAATACATAAAATTAGTAATAATGCAAAAAAAGATGAATATAATAAAATGAAGTTCGTCCACAAATGATTTAAATAATTTTTGTGAAATATATTTTTAAAAATTTAAAGAAAATAAATATTAAAGAAAGGGAATTTATAATTGTGAAAAATATAGATGAAATATTAAGATATTTTCCAAACAATTTATATAAAATCTTATTTAATCTTTTTCAAGAAAATAACAAATTAATAAATGAAATTCAAGAAATTAGAATTAGAAGCGAAAGACCGATAATTTTAAAGCTGAGGGAAAAAGATTTGATTTTACAATATAAAATTCCACAATCAGAAATATTACAAATATTAGAAAGACTTTGTGAAAACTCAATTTACGCATATAAAAATCAAATTTGCGAAGGTTTTATAACGGTAAAAGGAGGACATAGAGTAGGCTTAACAGGAACATGTGTAATTGAAAATGGAAAAATTATAAATGTTAAATATATATCTAGTTTAAACTTTAGAATAGCAAGAGAAATTTTAAATTGTAGTACAAAAGTATTAAGAGAAATTATAGACATACAAAACAAAACAATATTTAATACAATAATTGTTGCACCACCAGGAAAAGGAAAAACAACAATATTAAGAGATGTAATAAGAAGACTAAGTGATGGAATAGAAGAAATTAATTTAGCAGGAAAGAATTGTGGACTAGTAGATGAAAGAGGAGAAATTGCTGCATGTTATAAAGGAATACCTCAAAATGATGTAGGAATAAGAACAGATGTAATCGAAAATGTTAGTAAAGAAGACCGGAATACATATGTTAATTAGAACAATGTCGCCAGAAATTATTGCATGTGATGAGATAGGAAGAAAAAAAGATATAGAGGCAATACAATATGCACTATTTTCTGGAGTAAAAGGAATATTCACTATGCACGGCAAAAATATAGAGGATATTAAAAATAATGAAGATGTATATAAATTAGTAGAAAATAGACAAATTCAGAAAATTGTTTTTTTATAATAGTGGAGATGATTTCGGTGATTTCGGGGTCGGAGACAAAAATCATTTTTTCACACAAGTAGCCTTTATTGTATTTTTAAAATTCATAATTTTATTCAATTTTCGTTTTATTTTTTTGGATGATTTTTGTCTCCGACCCCGAAATCACCGAAATCATTTTATCAAAGCAAAAAAACTTGACAATTAATATAAATAACAGTATAATAAATATGTATTATTGAGAAAAGGAGATTTGCTATGCTAAAAAAATACTGGAAAAACATAGGAATGTTAATATTAATTATAGCATGTGTATTTAATGTAATGAGTAAATTAGTGCATAAATTATCATTAAACAAAGAAATGTTACAATCAGCACAGTATGTTTTTAGTCATCAAGAAAATGAAAATAAAACAAAATAATACTTGAAAAATAAGAAAAAATATGTTATTATAAAAAACAGTCATGTTATTAATACGAAAAAGAGGTGAATATAATGAAAGAAGGATTACATCCAACATATAACCAAACAACAATTACATGTGCATGTGGTAATGTTTTAGAAGTTGGTTCAACAAAAAAAGATATAAAAGTTGATGTTTGCTCAAAATGTCATCCATACTGGACAGGAAATTTAAGACAAGAAACAGTTGGTGGTAGAGCAGATAAATTTAAAAAGAAATATGGTCTTGCATAAGACATTCAAAATAACTTTAAGCAGTTTGCTAGGGTTATTTTTTTTTTGCTAAAAATGATTTCGTGATTTCGGTGATTTTTAGGTCAGATGATTTCGGGGGGATTTTGGGGTCGGAGACAAAAATCATTTTTTCACACAAGTAGCCTTTATTGTATTTTTAAAATTCATAATTTTATTCAATTTTCGTTTTATTTTTTTGGATGATTTTTGTCTCCGACCCCAAAATCCCCCCGAAATCATCTAACCTAAAAATCACGAAAGATTAGTATTGCAAAATGTCAAAAAATATAATAAAATATATAAAAATTGGAGGTTATAAAATTGGACACAAAACAAGAAATAGAAAAACAAAAAGAATATATAAAAAAAGTAAAAGAAATAAATAAAAAATCTAACCTAAAATACAACATATTAACAATGGGATGTCAATTAAATGAAAACGATTCAGAAAAATTATGTGGTATGTTAGAAGAAATGGGATATACACAAACAGATAATTTAAAAGATGCAGATTTAGCATTATTTAATACATGCTGTGTTAGAGAAAATGCAGAAGATAAATTATTTGGAAAATTAGGAGAACTAAAGAAAATAAAAGAAACAAGAGGAACTATTATAGCAATTGGTGGTTGCATGATGCAAGAAAAACATATTACACAAAAAATAAAAGAAAGTTATCCATATACAGATATAATCTTTGGTACACACACATTACACAAATTTCCAGAAGATTTATATAAAACTTTAGAAGAAAAAACAAAATTAGAAGATGTTTTAGATATTGACGGAAAAGTATATGAAGGTTTACCAATAAAAAGGGATAGCACAATAAAAGCTTCTGTAACAATAATGAATGGATGTAATAATTTTTGTAGCTACTGTATAGTGCCATATGTGCGTGGAAGAGAAAGAAGCAGAGAACCAAAAGCGATAATAGAAGAAGTAAAAGAACTTGCAAAACAAGGGTATAAAGAAATTACATTACTACGGACAAAATGTAAATTCATATTTAAGAGTAGAACGTGAAAAAAACATAAAATTCGAAGAATATGAAGGAGTTAATTCTTTTGCTACTTTACTAAGAGCGGTAAACAAGATAGAAGGAATAGAAAGAATTAGATTTGTATCACCACATCCAAAAGATTTTACAGATGATGTAATAGAAGCAATTGCAGATTGTGACAAAGTATGCAAACTAGTACATTTACCACTACAATCAGGAAATACAAAAGTACTAAAAGAAATGAATAGAAAATATACTAAGGAGCAATACTTAAATTTAGTTGATAAAATGAAAGCAAAAATTCCAAATTTAACATTATCAACAGACATTATAGTAGGATTTCCAGGTGAAACAGATGAAGAATTCGAAGATACATTAGATGTTGTTAAAAAAGTAAAATTTGAGCAAGTTTATATGTTTATATATTCAAGAAGAGTTGGAACACCCGGAGATAAAATGACAAATCAAGTGCCAGAAGAACAAAAACATGTAAGATTTGATAAATTAAAAGCTTTAGTAGAAAGCCAAATTGCAGAAAACAATCAAAAATATATAGGAACTATTCAAAAAGTTTTAGTTGAAGGAACAAGCAAAAATAATAATAAAATGCTTACTGGTAGAACCGATAGTAACAAAGTTGTAATTTTTGATGGAGATAAAAACTTAATTGGAAATATGACAGAACTTAAAATTGCTTCTGAACATATGTGGTACTTAAAAGGAAACAATGGATAATTTTTAGATGATTTTGGTGGTTTCGGGGTTGGAGATGATTTCGGGGTCAGAGACAAGGTGATTTTGGGGTCGGAGACAA
>CAUWIY010000002.1:0-160655 GCA_963559065.1 uncultured Clostridia bacterium | reverse complement strand
ATTATGACATAATCAAATGTTAATTTTACTATGACATTATCAAATAATAATTACATCACAATAATAAAATAGTTGACAAATTACAAAAATACTTGTATAATTTTATAGTGCATAAAAAAGAAAAAATTTCAAATAGATATAAAACTATATCTTTAAGCAAGGGGGGAATTAAAATGGCACAACCAAAAAGAAGATGGTCAAAAGCAAGAACACATTCAAAAAGATCAACATGGAAAAAAGAACAACCAACTTTTGCAACTTGCCCAAATTGTAATGAACCAGTATTACCACATAGAGTTTGCTCAAACTGTGGATACTATGATGGAAAACAAGTAGTTGCAAAAAAAGAAAATGAAAATACATAGTATATTAGATAGCACAAAATAGAAGTGCTATTTTTTTATTAATTAGGCAACTTTTTCTTGCAAAATAGGAAATAATTTATCAAAAAAAACTCTTTTCATGTTTTTTTTACAAAAATATGTACTTTTTTTATTTAATATGATATTATTGTAAAATAGAAATACTAAAGAAAGTGAGGGAGTATTATGTTTGAAAAAATCCTAAAAAGATCTAGTTGGACAGACATAGTAATTTCATTAATTTTTTTAACATTTGGTATCTTATTTATAGCTAGACCAGAAGAAACATTAGCAGCAATTTCTACTATATTAGGAATTGTATTTATAGCTATAGGAGTACTTAAATTAGTGGAATACTTTACTGCTGATACAAAAGAAGACTATTTATTAACAATTGCATTAATTTCAGTTATATTTGGAGTAATATTGCTATTTTGTTCAGATGCTATTGTATCATTATTTAGAATTATATTGGGATTATGGATTATCGTAGCAGGTATAATTAATTTTCAAACAACACTAGTTTGGAAAGAAGTTAAATCACCTTATTGGACATTAACACTATTATTTTCTATACTAATGATTGTTGCTGGTATGGTAGTGCTAGTAAGTCAAGATATTTTGCTTACAACAATAGGAATAATGGTAGTAATCTATGCAGTATTAGATATTATTGATAGAATTATTTTTATCAAAAAAATAAACGATTATAATAAAGACTAATAAAAAAAGTTGTCAAATTAATTTTTGGCGACTTTTTTTATTGAATAGGAAAAAATTAGCTGGAAAAACTAATTTCAAAGAAATAAAACAGAAAGGAGAGAATGATATTATTAAATATCATCAAAATAAAATGAAAAAATACTTTTTTACATCAGAAAGTGTAACAGAAGGTCATCCAGATAAATTGTGTGATACAATAGCAGATACAATATTAGATAAATATATAGAAAATGATAATAAATCAAAAGTAGCAATAGAAGTTCTTGCAGCAAAAAATGAAATTGTTGTAGCAGGTCAAGTTACATCAAATATTAGTATTGACACAAAGAAAATGGAAAAAATTATAAGAGAAACAATACAAAAAATAGGATATGACAATTCACAAACAGATATAGATTATAGAACATGCAAAATTTATATAAACATAACAGAGCAAAGTCCAGACATATCAAAAGGGGTAGATATAGGAGGGGCAGGAGACCAAGGAATAATGTTTGGATATGCTTGTGACGAAACAGAAAACTATATGCCATATCCAATTGAAATTGCACATAAACTTGCAAAAAAATTAACAGATGTGCGAAGAGGTAATGAAATACCATATTTAAGACCAGATGGTAAAACACAAGTAACTATCGAGTATGAGAATGGTATTCCAAAAAGAATTGATACAATATTAATATCAACCCAATACGAAAAAAATACAGATATAATAACATTAAAAAAAGACATTAAAGAAAAAGTTATAAATAAAGTAGTTCCAAAAGAAAAAATAGACCAAAATACAAAAATATATATCAATCCAACAGGAAGTTTTGTTATAGGAGGCCCATTAGGAGATACTGGATTAACAGGAAGAAAAATTATAATGGATACTTATGGAGGGTATAGCAGACATGGTGGAGGTGCATTTTCAGGAAAAGATGGAACAAAAGTTGACCGTTCTGCTGCATATATGGCAAGACACATTGCTAAAAATATAGTTGCAAATAAAATTGCAAAAAAATGTGAAATACAATTATCATATGCAATAGGAATGAAAGAACCAATATCAATTTTTGCTAATACATTTGGAACAGGAAAAATAAGTGAAGAAGAAATAGTCAAATTAATAAAAAATAACTTTGACTTAACCCCACAAGGAATAATTAAATATTTGCAATTAGATAAACCGATTTTTTCGAAAACTACAAATTATGGACATTTTGGAAAAAGTGATTTGGAATGGGAAAAAATAATAAAAATAAATAAAATCAATAAATAGGTTATTCAAATTTTTGGAGAAACATATATAATAGGAGAGTTTAAAGAACTTTTCTATTATATATAAAAAAGCTAGTGTTTAGAAGAAAAATATAGTATAATACTTAAAAAATTAAAAAAATAAAACTATTAAATAAAAATTCTAAAAGGAAAGAGTGGTAATTAATATGGCAAATATATTTGATTATTTAAATTGGAGAGGAGACTTAACACTACAACAGTCTGAATTTAATGAAATAGATAATTTGATATTAGCAAGATTCTCATATTTACCATTTGATAATATAATAAAAGAAAATGAAAAAATAAGTATAGAAGAACTAAGTCAAAGATTCGAAAAATCTACTATTAAGCCAGAAGATATTTTATGGAAAGATGATATAAAATTGCTTCCAGAGATGGGAAAAACAGAAAGATTTAAAAATATGATTGTCACAAAATATATAAATAAAATAAACATAGAAGAAGAAAAACAATTTTCTGCAATTACTATAATAATGCCTGACAACACAATATACGTATCATACAGAGGAACTGATAATAGCATTGTAGGATGGAAAGAAGACCTTAATATGACATTTAAAAACCATGTAGCTTCACAAATAGACTCTGTTAAATATTTAGAAGAAATTGCAAAAGAATATCCAAATAAATTGAGAATAGGAGGGCATTCAAAAGGTGGGAATCTTGCCGTATATGCGGGTATATTTTCTAAGAAAAATGTGCAAGACAGAATTATAAACATTTACAATAATGATGGACCAGGCTTTAACGAAGAAATTATTAAGCTAGATGAATATAAAAACATAATATCAAAAGTACATACTTTCATTCCAAAGTCATCAGTATTTGGAAGATTATTAAATCATGAAGAAGAATATACAGTAGTAGAAAGCATACAAAGAGGAATAATGCAACATGACCTGTATAGTTGGCAGGTATTGGGTAATAAGTTTATATGTTCAAAAGAACTTACAAATAGTAGTGAATTTGTAGATAGAACAATAAAAAGCTGGCTTGAAAATGTAGAACCTGAAAAAAGAAAACAAACAATAGATGTTTTATTCGAAATTGTAAATAAAACAGAAGCACAAACAATGAAAGACCTAAAAACAAATTGGTTTGCAAATGCAAGAACAATTTTAACAAATTACAAAAACGTAGATAATAGTACGAAAAAAATAATTTGGCAAACGATGAATGTTTTAATAAGAACTGCAAAAAATAATATATTTGTAGAAGATGCTAATCTATCAGAAAAAAACGACAAAGAAAAAATTACATAAAATGAGATTTAAAAACAAAAATTGAATAAGAAGTGAACAAGAATTGAATTATTAAAATATTCACGTATTTACGAATAAAAATAAATAATTGGTAATAAAAATAAATATTTTGCAATAAAAGACACCAAACTCTTGTTTTTGAAAACGAAATATAGTATAATTTTAAAGAAACATACTTACATGGAAAAAGTGTCCAAGTAAAAATCTATATAGACATGGCGGAGGAATAAAATGAATAATAAAATAATTATTAAGGGAGCAAAAGAACATAATTTAAAAAATATAAATTTAGAAATTCCAAGAGATAAAATGATTGTAGTAACTGGATTATCAGGATCTGGAAAATCTTCTTTGGCATTTGATACTTTGTATGCAGAAGGACAAAGAAGATATGTAGAAAGTCTATCATCATATGCAAGACAATTTTTAGGTATAATGGAAAAACCAGATGTTGAATCAATAGATGGACTATCTCCTGCAATATCAATTGACCAAAAAACAACATCCAAAAATCCGCGTTCAACAGTTGGAACGGTAACAGAAATATATGACTATATTCGTTTGCTATATGCAAATATAGGAGTTCCATATTGCCCTAATTGTGGCAAAAAAATAGAAAAACAATCAATTGACCAAATTGTTGATAATATTATGGAACTAGAAGAAGGTACAAAAATTCAAATCTTAGCACCAGTTGTAAGAGGTAGAAAAGGTGAATTTGTTAAACAACTAGAAGGATACCAAAAAGATGGATTTGTAAGAGCAAGAATTGATGGAGAAATTTATGATTTATCAGAAGAAATCAATTTAGATAAAAATAAAAAACATGAAATAGAATTAGTTGTAGATAGGTTAGTTGTAAAAGAAGAAATAAGGAGTAGACTTACAGAATCAGTTGAAATAGCACTAAAACATGCAGAAAATTTGGTGTTAGTAAATATAATTACAAATGATGAAAATAAAACAGTTTTATATAGTTCAAATTATGCTTGCCCAGATTGTGGTTTTAGTTTTCCAGAAATAACACCAAGAATGTTTTCGTTTAATAATCCATATGGTGCTTGCCCAACATGTATGGGAATTGGATATTTAATGAAAATGGATGAGGATTTAATTATTCCAGATAAAAGTAAAACATTATATGATGGTGTAAAAGCATTTGGGGCTAGTACAATGAAAAAAGGCGATACAATGGCAAAAATGTATTTTGAAAGTATAGGAAGACATTACGGAGTTGATATAAAAGAGCCGATTAAAAAATTACCAAGATGGTTTTTAGAAAAGATTTTATATGGAACTGGTGATGAAGAAATAGACTTTGAATATACATCAGCAGCGGGACTAAGAAAATTTAAAGCGCCATTTGAAGGAGTTATACCAACATTAGACAGGCGACATAGTGAAACAAAATCACAAGGAATGAGAAGCTTTTATGAAATGTATATGACAAATTCACATTGTTATACATGTAATGGAGCTCGTTTAAAGAAAGAAATATTGTGTATTAAAATTAACGAAAAAAATATAAATGAAATAACAGAAATGTCAATAAAATCATTAAAAAATTTTTTGAGCAATTTAGAATTAACAAAAAAAGAAGCAATGATTGCAGATATGATTTTAAAAGAAATAAATACAAGACTTCAATTTTTAATAGATGTAGGACTTGAATATTTAACATTATCAAGAAGTGCAGGAACATTATCAGGAGGAGAAGCACAACGTATTCGTTTAGCAACACAAATTGGCTCAGGGCTTACAGGGGTTATGTATATTTTAGATGAACCTAGTATCGGACTTCATCAAAGAGATAATGACAAATTAATTGCAACACTAAAAAAATTAAGGGATTTGGGAAATACTCTTATAGTTGTAGAACATGATGAAGACACAATGTATGCAGCAGATCAAATTATAGATATAGGACCAGGGGCTGGTGTACATGGTGGAAATGTTATGGCACAAGGCACAGCGGAAGAAATAAAGCAAGTTAAAGACTCAATTACAGGGCAATATTTAAGTGGAAGAAAGAAAATAGAAGTTCCAAAAACAAGAAGAAAAGCTGTAAAATCAAAAGTAATTGAAGTTAAAAATGCAACAGAAAATAATTTGAAAAATATAAGTGTTAAATTTCCACTAGGATTATTTAACTGTGTTACAGGAGTATCAGGCTCAGGAAAATCAACACTTGTAAATGAAGTTTTATATAAAGCAATAGCAAAAGAATTAAATGGAGCATCAGAAAAACCAGGAAAATGCAAAGAAGTAAAAGGACTTGAAAAAATAGACAAGATAATAAATATTGACCAATCACCAATAGGAAGAACACCACGTTCAAACCCAGCAACATATACAGGAGTATTTGACTTAATAAGAGATATATTTGCAGGAACAAACGAAGCAAAATTAAGAGGATTTGAAAAAGGAAGATTTAGCTTTAATGTAGCAGGAGGAAGATGTGAAAGTTGCAATGGAGATGGAGTTCACAAAATAGAAATGCACTTTTTACCAGATGTATATGTACCATGTGAAGTATGTAAAGGAAAAAGATATAATAGAGAAACATTAGAAGTAACATATAAAGGAAAAAACATTGCAGATGTATTAGATATGACAGTAGAAGAAGCCTTAGAATTCTTTGACAAAATACCAAAAATAAAACAAAAAATACAAACATTATATGATGTTGGATTAGGATATATAAAATTAGGACAACCATCAACAACACTATCAGGAGGAGAAGCACAAAGAGTTAAGTTAGCAACAGAACTATCTAAAAAAGCAACAGGAAAAACACTATATATATTAGACGAACCAACAACAGGGCTTCATATAGCAGATGTCCATAGATTAGTAGACATACTACAAAGACTAGTAGACACAGGAAACACAATAATAGTAATAGAACATAACTTAGATTTAATAAAAACAAGCGACTACATTATAGACTTAGGCCCAGAAGGAGGAGAAGGCGGAGGACAAATAGTCGCAGTACGGAACACCAGAACAAATATGCAAAAACGAACAAAGTTATACAGGCAAATTTTTAAAAAAATACTTAGAATAGTGGTCAATAGGGACGCCCCTTTTTGACCATTTTTTATTGTAGGAATGATTTTGGTGATTTCGGGGTCGGAGACAAAAATCATTTTCTGCTACAGATATCCTTTATCGTATTTCTAAAATTCATATTTTTATTCAATTTTCGTTTCAATTTTATGGATGATTTTTGTCTCCGACCCCAAAGTCATCTTGTCTCCGACCCCGAAATCTCCAAATTACCAAATCACCAAAATCTCAAAAAGACTCACAATTCAAATGTTGACATAATTTGCAATAAATGATAGAATTGTTTTTAGAAAACAAGTAAACAAATAAAATACTTACAAATGGAGGTATAATATGAAAGATGTACGGACTGTCATATGGGATTGTGACAATGTAATGTGGTTTCATAAAAAAGAAGAGCCACAAATAGTAGCAAATGAGTTAAAAATCACTGAAATAGATGAATTTTCAAGTGAATTTCAGAGCTTCTTTTCCAACTTTTTGGTACATTTCCAAAATAAAAAAGTAAACATGAGTGAAACATTAAAACTCGTTGAGCAAAATATGCCGATTCTGGAAATATATCAAATTTCATCAAAAGAGTTTTTGAGAGTATTATCTGAACTCAAAATAGAAATTAATGAGTTCAACAATGATACTCTAGCAATATTAAAATACTTGCGTGATAAAAACATAAAATGTATTATAAAATCTGATTGGTGGAGAAGTACACAAGAAGAAATCCTAAGTTACTATGGTGTTATGGATTATATTGAAGAAATACACTGTTGTGACAATGCCTATCTAAAATGTAATCCATTATCAGCGGAAGGGATTATTAGACCAGAACAAAAAGAACAATATGTAATTATTGGAGACTCACTTGAAAGTGATATTGCATTTGCCAAACATGCAGGAATCACATCTATATGGCTAAATAAAAATCAGATCAAAAATGAAACGCTGTATAAGCCGGACTTTGAAGTAACTTCTTTATTAGAAGTTATGAAAATAATTTAGAAAATTCTCAGTGGTCAAAAAGGGGCGTCCCTAATGACCACTGAGATATTAAATTGAAAAAATCACTAGACAAAAAGAATAAAAAGATATATAATTGTAACATAATATAATAAAAACGATGAAAAAGAAAAGTACATTTAAAACTAGTTTAAAGAGAATAGAAGTCATAGGCTGTAAGCTTCTAAAATGAAGATAAATGGAAAGTAACTTTAGAGTTGATAATTTGAAAATAAACTTAAGATTATCCGTAATACTGCGTTAAAGTAAAATAAGATATTATCCTAATAATTATATTAGAAGCAGATAAAAACATTAATAAATAGATGGATAATAATTAAGGTGGTACCGTGAGATATAAGCTCGCCCTTATGCAAAAACAAGCATATTGGCGAGCTTTTTAGAGCTTTTGAGCTTTTGGGGAGCTTTTGGGGTCAGTTTTAATTCGTACCATAAAATATGTAGAAAAATGTCAAAAATAATAAAAAATTGTTTTAAGGAGGTAAAAGATGTTAAGTATAAAAACAAAAAATCTAGGGGCAGAATTAACAAGTGTACAATATAATGACACAGAAATGCTATTTCAAGGTTCACAAATTTTAGACAAAGAAAACAAGCCGTTTTGGAAAAGACAAGCACCAATATTATTTCCAATAGTTGGACAATTAAAAGATGGAAAAACAAAAATAGAAGAAAATACCTATGAAATGTCTCAACATGGATTTGCTAGAGATATGGAATTTAAGGAAAAATTCAAAACAGAAAATAAGCATCATTATGTATTAAAATACAATGATGAAACATTGAAAAAATATCCTTATAAATTTGAACTAGATGTAATTTATGAAACAACAGAAAACACGTTAACAATAACTTATAAAGTTAAAAATATAGATAAAAACGAAATATATTTTGGATTAGGTGGACATCCTGCTTTTAAGTGTGATTATAGCAATGAAGAATATGAAATTGAATTTAACAAAAAAGAAGAAAAAATCGAATTTTTAAAACTAAAAAATGGATTAATAGACACCAAAAAAGCAGAAAACATTTTAACTGATAATAAAATACAACTAAAAGAAAACACATTTGACAATGATGCCATTATTATGAAAAATATAAAATCAAATAAAGTTACACTACAAAATCACAAATCAAATAAAAAAATATTAGAATTTGATTTTACAGGATTTCCATATTTAGCATTGTGGTCAAAAAAAGGAGCTCCATTTGTCTGTATTGAACCATGGCAAAACGCATCTGATAAAATTGATAGTACGCAAATATTTAAAGAAAAGGAAAATATTATCAGATTAGAAAAAAATAAAATATTTGAATGTAGATACTCAATTAAATTTTATAAGTAATAAAAACGATTAACAACATTAAATAAAAATTACAAATTTAAATAAGAAAAAGTAAAACAATATATCACCATTAGATTATGAACTAAGAGCAAAGACTGAACACTAACACCAAAAGAAATGTTGTTTTAGAAAATGAAAAAATAAAAAAGGAGATTGAAGAAGATGAAAGATAAAAAATTAAATGACAAATATAATCCAAAAGACTTTGAAGAAAAACTATATCAAGAATGGGAAGAAAACGGATACTTTAAACCAAGCATGGACAAGACAAAAGAAAGTTATTGCATTATGATGCCACCACCAAATGTAACTGGAAAATTACACATGGGACACGCATTAGATGATACAATACAAGATATTTTAATAAGATTTAAAAGAATGCAAGGATATAATACTTTATGGCTACCAGGTTCTGACCATGCTGCAATTGCAACAGAAGTAAAAGTAGTAGAAAAAATGAAAAAAGAAGAAGGACTAACTAAAGATGATATAACAAGAGAACAATTCTTAGAAAGAGCATGGGACTGGACTAAAGAATATGGAGGAACAATTCAAAAACAACAACGAAGACTAGGATGCTCTTGTGACTGGGATAGAAACAGATTTACAATGGACAAAGGATTGTCAGAAGCTGTTTTAGAACAATTTATTAGCCTATATAACAAAGGACTAATATATAAAGGCAAAAAAATGATAAACTGGTGTCCATCATGTCATACAACAATATCTGATGCAGAAGTTGAATATGAAGATGAAGCTTCACATTTATGGCACATCAAATATCAAATTGCAGGAGAACCAAATAGATATATTATAGTTGCTACAACAAGACCAGAAACAATGTTGGGTGATACAGCAGTTGCAGTACATCCAGATGATGAAAGATACAAAGACTTAATAGGAAAAAAATGTTTACTTCCAATAATGAATAAAGAAATTCCAATAATTGCAGATGAATTTGTAGAAAAAGAATTTGGAACAGGATGTGTTAAAATAACACCAGCACATGACCCAAATGATTATCAAGCTGGACTAAGACATAATTTAGAAATAATAGAAGTATTTGATGATAGTGGAATCATGAACGACTTAGTTCCAGAATATAAAGGGATAAAATCTATAGAAGCTAGAAAATTAATTGTAGAAAAACTACAAGAATTAGGAAATCTAGTAAAAATAGAAGATTATACACATAATGTTGGAAAATGCTATAGATGTCATAATACAATAGAACCAAAAATTTCAAAGCAATGGTTTGTAAGTATGAAAGATTTAGCAAAAAGAGCAGCAGATGCAGTTAGAGAAACACAAGTGGAATTTATCCCAAAAAGATATGAAAAAATGTATTTTAATTGGTTAGATAATATCCAAGATTGGTGTATATCAAGGCAATTATGGTGGGGACATAGAATTCCAGTATATTATTGTGATGAATGCGGACATATGAATGTTGCAAAACAAATGCCAGAAAAATGCGAAAAATGTGGAGCTAGCAATTTACATCAAGATGAAGATTCACTGGACACATGGTTCAGCTCAGCATTATGGCCATTTTCAACATTAGGCTGGCCAAACACAGAATCAGAAGATTACAAAACATTTTATCCAACAAATGTATTGGTCACAGGATATGATATTATAACATTCTGGGTATCAAGAATGATGACACAAGGTTTAGAATTAACAGACAAAAATCCATTTAAAGATGTAGTGGTACATGGAATAGTAAGAGACTCACAAGGTAGAAAAATGTCAAAATCATTAGGAAATGGAATTGACCCAATTGAAATAATAGAAAAATATGGTTCAGATTCCTTAAGATTTTCTGTACTATCTGGAACGACAATGGGAAATGACATAAGGTACATGCCAGAAAAGCTAGAACAAGCATCAAACTTTGCTAACAAAATTTGGAATGCAGCTAAATTTATAATAATGAATACACCAGATGAGGAAAAAGTTAAAAATTTCTGCAACGAAATTTATAATAATGAAACAAAAACATATAATTCAGAAGCATTAACAATAGAAGACAAATGGATATTAAATAAATTAGATAAGATAGTAGCAGAAGTAACAAAAAATATAGAAAATTATGATTTAGGAATTGCGCTAGACAAAATTTACAACTTTATCTGGAATGAATTTTGTGACTGGTATATAGAAATGGTAAAATCAAGAATATATAGTGAAAATGAAGAAACAAAAGTAGCTGTAAGCAGTATATTAAATTATATATTTGGAACATCATTAAAATTATTACATCCATTCATGCCATTTGTAACATCAGAAATTTATGATAAATTAGTAAAATGTGATGAAGAAGATTTAATGGTGTCAAAATGGCCAATAATAAAGAAAGAATTTACATTTGAAACTGAAGAAAAAACAGTTGAAAAAATAAAAGAAATAATAACAGAAATAAGAAATATAAGAGCAAACATGAATATACATCCATCAAAAAAAGCAGAATTAATATTTGTAACAGAAAAATTTGAAAATGAAATTTGGGAAGCAAAAGAATTTATATTAAAACTAGGGCTTGGAGAAAAAATTGTAGTTCAAAAAGACAAAACAGGAATACCAGAAAATGCGATAAGTGTTTTGAAAGATGGAATCGAATTATATATACCACTAGAAGAATTAGTAGACATGGAAGAAGAAAGAAAAAGATTAGAAGAAGAAAAAATAAAACTTGAAGGAGAAGTAGCAAGATGCGAAAAAATGCTTTCAAATCCAGGTTTTATAAACAAAGCACCAGAAAAGAAAATACAGGAAGAAAAAGAAAAATTAGAAAAATACAAAGAAATGCTTGCAAAAGTTGAAGAAAGACTAAAATAGAAAAATAAATACTGTCCTTCTGGAAAATCTTTCTACAAGGACAGTAGCAAAACCACTTAATGAAAAACGAATGAGCAAATAAAAAAAGATTCGTAAAAACAAAAAGAATTTTTGTTTTTATGATGAGCGAACGAAGTGAGCGAAAGGAAGAAAAAGTATGGAAAATTTAGATAAAATATTTGAAATACTAAGAAGTATACCAGTAACAGAAAAAAACAGAGAAGAAATACACGAAATAAGAGAACTACTAATAAAAGAAAAATATATAGAAGCTTTAGAAAAAATGAAAGAACTAAAAAACAAGCAAGAAGAAATAGATATTAGCAATGAAATGCAAGACAGCAATGAGACAGAAGACTACCCAAACAATGAACAAAACGAAAATAACAACTACTCTGAAGAAATTGAAATTACAGAAAGGAACAGTCAATTAACAGACGAAAACGAAAAAAACGATGATGGAACATATCCTAAAAAAATAAGCAATAAAAAATTAGAAAAAATATACATTGGATTATTATTATCAAATCCAAAATTAATTAAAAAATACTACTTTGTATTTGAGGAATGCCTTTTCGAAGACTTAGAAATGCTAAATATATATAAAAGTATACTATACAATGAAGGATCAAAATATTCTTCAGAAAAAGCAAAAGAAGGATTTAACTTCCCAAAAGAAACAGAAGAAACATATCAATTAAAAATTGATATAAAAGAACAAATAGAAAAAGAAAATTACAAAATAGAAGATACCTATATAAAATTAAAAAAATTATTTATCCTAAGAAAAGCATATTTAGAAACACCAGAAAGTAATATACAAGATAAGATTATCGAAATTACAGATTATGAGCTATATGATAAAATGTCATCAGAAGAAATTAGCAGTGCAATCGAACAAATAAACGTAACACAGAAATTCAAACAAGCAATATTAAGTAATGGATTAGTAGAATTTTTAGAAAGTGCAGACAATGAATTAACAAATGGACTTAGTTATCCATTCCCTATTTTGACAAATGTATTTAAAGGAATAAGAAAAGGAGAAACAATGGCATTTGCCATGCCATCAAACTCTGGAAAAAGTAGACTAACAATAAACTTAGCAGCATATACTGCATTAGTCCACAAAAAGAAAATATTAATTATTTCAAATGAAATGTCAGAAGAAAAAATGAAACTATGTTTAATTACAACAATAATAAATAATCCTGAAATCCAGAAAATACATGGGCAAGATGTAAGAATATCAGAAGGAGAATTACTAAGATTTAAATTTAAGCCAGATAAAAAAACAGACGCAAAATTAGATGAAAATGGATATATTTTAAAAGAAGAAAAAGAAACACAAGCAGAATTTATAAAAAGATTATCTAAGATTTCATCACAATTTAATAAAGTAATCAAAGCAATAGATTGGGCAAGTAAACAAATTAGCAATTCAATATATTTTATAAATATAACAGACCACACAAATGATGAACTACAAAAAGTTATTATAAACTATTACTATAAAGAAAAAATAGAATATATTTTTTACGACACATTAAAAACAGACACACAAAATATAGGAAAACCAGAAGAAATAAAGAAAACAGCAACAATCCTTTCAAATTTAGCACAAAACTTCAATATATTTATTTGTTCATCACTACAATTAGCAGAAAGCACTACTGCACCAATAAACTTAAATGTAAATGACTTAGCTGTTAGCAGAACAGTAAAAGAAGTATTAGATACATTATGTTTGTTTAAACAAATAAGCAGAGAAAATTTAGAAGAATACGAATATTCATTAAAAGAAGTTGATAACCAATTTTTCAATATAGAAAAACCTGATGACCCAGATATACGATACTATTCATGTATAATAGACAAAAATAGAGCGGGTGCAAAACCAAAATTAATTTTTAAAATTAATTTAGCATACAATAGTTGGGAAGAATTAGGATACTTAAAACTAAAACAAAAGTAAATCCTGTGTCGAGCAAATGACTTTGGGATTGGAGAGAAGAGATGACTTTGGGGTCGGAGAGAAATGATTTCGGGGTCGGAGACAAAAATCATCATATAGTTTTCATATTTTTTATTTATTAAATATAAAAATGATGATTTTTGTCTCCGACCCCGAAATCATTTCTCTCCGACCCCAAAGTCGCCCCAAAGTCATCTCTTCTCTCCGACATAGGAATCACATTTAACTTCTCAATAAATCAATCCAATTGTAAATAACTTTTTTAGACATTGTAAAAAGATTTATTTTTTCAACATCACTATTAGCAACTAAATTTATAGATGCAAGTTCCTGATTATCCAAAGAAAAAGAGATTTTACCGTACTACATCGCCTTTTTTTATAGGTGCTTCAAGTTTATCATCTATCTTAATAGACTGAGAAATTTGATTTTCCTTTCCTTTTTCAATCAATGTTCCAGCATCATTTTCAAGAACAACATCAACAGTTTTCTTAACACCCTTATTAACTGAAACAGTTTGAATTATTTCGTTTTTATTTCCGAATTTTTTAAAAGCAAACTTATTAAAACCATAATCTAAAAGTTTTTCTGCCTCAGCAAATCTAACTTTAGTAGAAGGAGCTTTCATTATAACAGCAATTAGAGACAAATCATTTCTTGTTGCACTTGCTGATAAATTATATAAAGCAAGAGATGTTGAGCCAGTTTTTAGCCCTGTAATTCCATTATATGTTCTAATTAATTTATTAGTATTTACTAATTGAGACTTTCCATCTCTCAAAGAATCCATCCAAATTGTTGTATATTTTATAATATCAGGATGATTATTCAAAAGTTCACGAGACATTAAAGCAATATCATACGCAGATGTTATATGACCATCTTCATCAATACCATGACAATTTTTAAAACAAGTATCATTCATGCCTAATTGCTTTGCTTTATCATTCATCATTTGAACAAAAGCCTCTTCAGAACCAGCAATATGTTCTGCCATTGCCACAACACAATCATTAGCTGAAACTACACATATGGCTTTTAGCATTTCATCTACTGTTAAAGTTTCTTTTGTATCAAGCCAAATTTGTGACCCACCCATTGAACGCGCCGTCTCAGAACATGCAATTTTATCAGAATATGATAAGCTACCATTATCAATTTGTTCCATAATTAATAAAATACTCATTATCTTGGTTACAGAAGCTGGTCTTAATTGCTCATGTATATTATGAGAATAAAGCACTTGACCTGTTTTTTGTTCAATTAATATTGCAGCACCACTTTCTAAATTTAATGGATTATTGTTTTCAATTTCAGAATTTGTTGCTATTGAATAGTTTTGAGAACTTGTTTCTAATGTATCACTACCAACAGACCATATATATGAACTTGTTTCATCATAAGCAGAAACATATGTATAAGTTGATAGGAATACAAATATAGACAAAAATATACTTACTAAAAGTTTTGATTTATACATCATTGACCTCATTCCTCCTAAATAGGATATAAATTTTAATATTTAAGTATTTATTGAAACATTAAAAAGATTTATTAAAATATATGTAAATATTTTACATTTAGAATAGAAGTTTTGTAAAATAAAAAGTGGTTTTCATAAAAAGAATTTGATTTATTATGTTAAGTATGATATAATTAAAATATGTCAATAGGCAAAACAGTATAAATAATAAGACCTTTAATTAAAGGCACACCAACGAAAGGGAAAACAGAATGGAAAAAATCGAAGTTTACAAAATCGTACTTGAGGAAGTAAAAAAACTCGGAATATCAAGTATGTATCTAAGAACGTTTCTTGCATCAATGGTGCTTAGGAAAGTTCGGCATCCAGAAGAAGGTATCTTAGAAATCTCTCAAAAGGTTTCAAAAACAGTGGTATATAGATTCGGAAAAAAGGATGTTACAGATATAGACCCTGAAGAACAGAAAATGAGAGAAGCTACAATGGATGCTTTTGGTCGTACACCAGCAACATATGGAAAAAACAACATTGTAGAAACAAGCTGTGATAAAAGCTTAGATAGGTTGGCAGAGGCGTTGTACGAAGCTACAAACATACCAGAAGAATGGTTGCCGGGGCTAAAAGCTGGACGAGTTGTCAAAGAGTTGGCTAAAATAGTTTGGGAAAGACTTGAGGAAGAAGCAGATGACGAACTTGATTGCTGACATCAAAGTTGGTTTGTTAGGGATAGGGAGAATAAATTTAGATTTATTCTCCCTTGACTTTTTTTTCAAAACAGTTTAATATATATGAAAAGGATGTTGATATAATGGGTCAATTAATATTAAGAATAATAGCATTGATATTTATTTTGATAGGTATAATTATGATATATGAAGCAAGAAATATAACAAAAAAATTTTTCGGTTTTGGAGACCAAAATGAAGGAAGCTTAGGATTGAAATTAATTGGATTTTTAATTTCAATTTTAGGAGCATTTGCTTTATTATTTATATAGAAATATACCATTTGCTAAATTTGATTTTTATAAAAAAGAATAAATTATTAAAAATGTAAAAAATGTATTGACAATAAAAGTTTAAATATGCTAAAATAAATAACGTCAGTAAAGATAAACTTATTTTAAATGAGTAGTACAAAATATAAGTAAAATGCGGATGTGGCGGAACTGGTAGACGCGCTGGTCTTAGGAACCAGTGTCAACGACGTGGGGGTTCGAGTCCCTTCAACCGCACCACAGTAAGGTTTTCAAGCTTTACGAGAAATCGTATTGTTAGAAAATTTTATTTTTTTCTAACAGATTTTATAAAATTTTCTAACACTTTTAGGAATAGGTTGTTGTTAAACTTGAGCGGTTGCAACAACTTTTTTCATATTTTGGAATTGATTAGAATTATCAATATCTTCATAAATATTATTCAAAGTATTTTCTTTTAAGTCGTAAAGTTCATTTTCATTATAATTATTCAAAATGTAGTGAAATTTATCCACTAATACTTGTGCAGAAACTTCTTTATTTGTTTCATCTAAATGAGTATAAATCATAGTAGTTTGAATATTAGAATGGCCAAGCCATATTTGAATATCTTTAATTGGAACTTTATTTTGCACCAATAAAGTAGCACAAGAATGTCTTAAATCATGTAAACGGATTCGTTTTAATTCATTATCTTCTAATAATTTTGAAAATGTGTGACTTAAATATCCTGGTTTCATAAGTTCTCCATTTGGCATTAGACAGACATAGTCTTTATATTTAGTACAATAAGTATTACCAAATATTTTTCTATATTCTGCATACATTGTCTTATATTCTTTTAGTAAATCTTCTATAAAATCGAATAATGGTAAAGTTCTATAAGATGACTGAGACTTTGTTTTATTTTTTATTACAAACTGAGTTTTGCCATTAATTTTAAATCTTTGGACTGTATGTTTAATTGTAATTGTTTTTCTTGTAAAATCAATACAATCCCATTTTAATCCTAGAACTTCTTCACGTCTTAATCCATAAACTGCTGCAATAATAACTTCTAAGCGAATAGTAGTGTTTTTTGTAACTTCAAACAAATGCAGTAATTCTTCATGTTTATAGAAATTACCAATATAGTGATCTGATTTAATAGGTTTTAAGTTGTTAATGAAATTGTATTCAAATAGTTCTTGTTCAACTGCTCTAGTAAATATACAAGATAGAATAGACCTATGATGTTTTACAGTATTAGGTTTTAGTCCTTCACTAAAGAGATATTCAATATAGTTATAAATATCAGCTAGTGTAACATCCTTTAAAAGTAATTCTTCATTTTCAAAATATGGAATCATTCTGCCATTAACATGGTCATAATAACCTTTATATGTACTTTTAGCAACTTGATTTTGAATAGAATTAAGCCATTCTTTAATATAGTCACTAAATAGTATATCACGATAATGTCCCATTTTTTTCAGCCTTTGTTCTCGTGGATCATCTGATAATTTATTAACTAAATCTGTAATAATCCTTTTAATTAAATGAGTATTTGGATTTTCTTTAATAATACTCAATAAAGAATTTATCATTTCTTCTTTTGGTATGTTATACCAAGCAGATAAACATTTGGTAATTATTAATTCTTCTTCACTTGATAGTGGTTGATTACTTAATTTAAGTTCTTCTATTTTGTTATTTGTATCACTTGGAGATAATAAAGATAGTCCAAGAGTTTTGTTTTGATTTTGTTCTTCTAATAATTGTTCAGCTGTTTTCTTGTTGTCTATATATGAATCTTTATTATAAATCATACGAATATCTGAAAGTAACTTTTCAGCTTTCATTTGATTTACTTTTTTGCCATCAGCTATAACTGTAGTTGGTATCCATTTTTGATTTCTTTTATTATTTGGATATACATTTAAGACAACATAATAAACTAGCCCTTTTATTTGTAAGCTACCTGTTACCAATGTTCCTCCTTCCTGTATAACAGTTTACTTACCTATAGCTTTTTTATTATATCATAAGTTTTGTTTTATGATAACCTTTCTAAATTTTTATGTAACATTAATTATAGGTCAATTTGTTCATCCAATAAGTATTGAATAATGCAGGATTTTGGAATTTTATATTCTCTGCCTATTTTCATAGATTTAATTTTTCCTTGTTTTAATAATTTATAGGCAAGAGTAACACCAATACCACCAAGCATTTTTCTCATTTGTTCAATATTTACAATGTCTGGATAGTTAGTAAACATTATACTGTAGTTTTCCTTTACATTTTCACTCATTTTTTTCACCTCCAATTTGTTTGAAATAAAAAAATAGACTTAAACAATGTAAGTCATAATAATATTAGTATTTAATTATTTTAGGCATATCATTTGAATAAGCCACATTATCTTTTAGTTCAAATCTTTTCTTTTTATTATTATAATTATAAGAGCTTGAACAATTTTTTCTTAAAGCAACTTTAGATATGGAACTAAAATAAGAAAGTTCTATTGAAGCTTGCCTATGTAATGTATCCATAATTGCTTTTTCTTCCATTTGTTTTTTATTTCTTTTAGTCCTCATAATTTCTTTTGTTTGTTCATTGTGTTTTTTATGATTTTTTTCTTTTCTGTTAAACTTTTCTTGCTGATAAAGGGAGGATTTAGATAGAATACGGCTAATCTGACTAATAGATAAATTTACTTTTGTACTAATTTCTGATACAGTTAATTTGCCTTTAAAATACAAGTTATAGATTAATTCATTTCGTTCTAAATCCATTTTTCTCAATAGTCATCAACTCCTAAAGTTATAATGCAAAAATTTGCTAACATTTTTCAAACATAAAAAACTTTATATAAAGACTTGAAAAAAGTGTTTATATAATGTATACTAATATTGACAATAAACAATAAGTAATAATATTGTCTATTGACAATTTAATTTATAGCATATTATTGTCATAAATGTCAATAGTTTTTATCAAAAAATAAAAGTTTTTTGGAGGAGAGATGGAAAAAAATAATAAGATAGAATTATACATGAATGAAAAACTAAAAGAAGAACAAATAAAAGTGCCTATGTTGGACTATGAAATAAATGATAAAGGAAATTATCAATATACTACAAAGATATATGAGCAACCTAATAAAATAGGAAGTATAGTTTTAGATTTTATACAAAAAGACTTAAAAGAAATGTCTTATTTCATTTTTAGATTTTATGGATTTCAGACATTATTAACAGAAAATGAGAGACAGGAAATATTATCTATAAATCCAAATGAATTGAAAAAATTAGACAATAAAATGGAAAAACTATATAGTAAGTATCAAAAAGAATTTGAAGGCTTTAAAAGCCAAATAATCGATATTTTAGAGTATTGTTTGTTTAATGAGAAAAAAGAACTAAAAGATTTGAGTCCATTGGAAAAAATGTATATATTTATAAACACAAATAATGTAGAAAAATATTCAATTCTAAAATATAATGAATTTAATAAAGTTATAAAAAGAAATAAAGATATATCTAAAATAACAGAAACGGAGTTAATACGAATTATAAAGGATAAAGACAATAATAGATATAGCATTCAAGAAATTTATGAAATAGATAATTTTTATAACTTATTATTTTTAGAACTATGTTTTATCTTACAGGAAAAGACATATCTTAAAAAATGTAAAAATTGTGGTAAATATTTTTTAACAATTAATTCGGCAGTAATCTATTGTGATAATGTGTTTGAAGATAATAAAACTTGTAGAGAAATTGGAGCAAATAAGGTGTTTTCTAAAAACTTAGAAAGAGATGAAGCATATAATTTGTATAGAAAGGTCTACAAGAAAAAACAAGCTTTGGCTAAGTCTAAAGGTGGAAATTTTGAAATAGAATATAATTTATTTAAAAACCAGGGGAAAGATAAGAAAAATGCTTATAAGCTTAAAGAGATTTCAAAAGAAGAATTTATAAAGTGGATTAATAAACAATAAAACAATTTTTACAGCATAAACATATTATTTTAATTATAGTAAACATAATTAAATGATATGTTTTTATTTTTATGATTATTGTAAAAAATGTTAAACTATGATAAAATTCATTAAAAAACTTTAATTAGTAATAAATGTGTGAAGTAAAAAATAATCGAATTAAATTTTTAGGGGGTTTTAAATGGAAAATTTAATTACAAAAATAACAGATAAAGATTTTGGAATAGAATTTTGTGATATGGAAAATCCACAATTAAGAAAAGGAGCAAGAGGAATAGTAATTAGAGAAGATGGAAAAATAGCAATTTTTAATAAAGCTAATAAGAATGAATATAAATTGCCAGGTGGTGGCATTGAACGAAATGAAAATCCAGAAGATGCTTTTCATCGTGAGGTTGAAGAAGAAACAGGATGTAAAATTGAGATAATTAAATCTTTAGGGATTACTGAAGAATATAAATGTAAAAATAATTTCAAACAAATTTCATATATCTTTGTAGCAAAGGTTATTGAAGATAGTCATAAATTAAACTTGACACAAAAAGAAAAAGATGAGGGAGCAAGATTACTATGGGTGGAACCTTTACAGGCTTTAGAATTAATCAAAAATTGTATAAATGATTTAAAAGATTCACAATACGAAAATGTATATGCAACAAAATTTGTTGTTTTAAGAGATAGAAAAATATTAGAATGTTATTTACATATGTAAAAGAAATATAAGGAGGGGAAAAACAAATTATGGATGTGATTGTAGGTGGTATTATTGAAAAAGACAATAAAATATTAATGGTTAAAGAAGCTAAAAAGAAATGTTATGGAAAATGGAATGTGCCAGCAGGACATTTAGAAAATGGAGAGACTATATTTGAAGGGGCGATTAGAGAAATATTTGAAGAAACTGGATGTAAAGTAAGATTAAAAAATGTACTTCCAATAATGAGTAAAGATACAGAAGATACTACATTGCTAATAATAACATTTATAACAGAAGTATTAGAAGAAAACATATCATTTAATAAAGAAGAAATTTTAGATGTGAAATGGATTTCAAAAGAAGAACTACAAGAAATGTCAAATGAAAAATTAAGAGATAAAAAGGGTATAGAAATAACATTGAATGCTCTTAAAGAAAATAAGGTATATCCTTTAGATTCAGTAAAAATATTAGAATATATTAATTTATAGAAAGGTTTAAATAGATGATTAATTTAAAAAAAGCACAAGAAAGCTTTAAAGAATATTTAAAGAATTATAATATTGAAGATGGAAATATAAAATTAAAAATCAAACATACATATGAAGTAGTAAACAAAAGCAATTATATTTCAATGGGGTTAGATTTGAATCAAGAAAATACAGAACTTGCACAATTAATTGCATTATTACATGATATTGGAAGATTTGAACAAGTAAAACAAACAAGTGATTTCTTAGATAGCAAGGACTTTGACCATGCAAGTTATGGTATTAAGGTTTTATTTGAAGAAAATTTAATAAGAAAATTTGTAGAAGATAGTCAGTATGACAATATAATTAAAAAAGCAATATATAATCATAATAAATATAAGATAGAAGAAAATCTAAATGATGTAGAATTATTACACAGTAAAATAATAAGGGATGCAGATAAATTAGATAATTTTAGAGTGAAGGAAACAGAACATTTTAGTAATATATTTCCGAGTAAATACAATCCTCAAACAATCAATTTTGAATTAATATCACCAAAAGTTTATAATGATTTTATGGACCATAAATGTATTAGGCTAGAAGATAGACAAACACAAATTGATTTTTGGATATGTGTAATTGCATTTATATTTGATTTGAATTTTAATATATCTTTAAAATATGTAAAGGAAAATCATTATATAGATATTCTAATAGATAGGATAGAATATAAGAATGATGATACAAAGCTAAAAATGGAAAAGATAAGAAAATGTGCAAATGAGTATCTAGAAAAGAATATTTAGCAGAATGAAAAAAGAAAGGTAAATATAAAAAACAAAAATAAATACGGAAGATGGATTTAAAAATACTATCGTTATAGATAATTAAATATTATGAATGGTTAGAGGAGAATTAAGAGATCTTATGAAAAAGAGAATTTTTATTAAAGATATAGAAAGTAATAAAAATGAAATATCAAAAACTTTACCTAGTTTAAAGATTGATAGCGTTATTTTAGACAAAATGGGAAAATAGATAAAGTATTTTATAATGATGACATTTTACATGAATTAAGAAGTTGTTCAAAAATTTTAGTTGCTATGGCAATAGGAATAGCAATAGATAAAAGAATGTTAGTCAATGGAGAACCTTTATCATTACAAACAAAAGTATATCAAAAACCATTAAAAATATTACTAACATTACTAATAAAAACAATATAGAAAAAATTGAAAGTTGGACAATAAGAGATTTATTAACTCATACAACAGGTTATGAATGTCAGATGATGTCAGAAAGATTTATAGAAAATATTCCTAAAGATACATTATTAAATTATGCTCTAAATTATAATATACCATATGAAGTAGGAACAAGATTTGCTTATAATAATGTTGAACCTTTTATAATATCAGTATTCTTTCAAGAAGCATTTAATATTAATTTAATGCAATTTATTAATGACAATATATTTAAAAAATTGGACATAACCAAATACAGCTGGGAACTTTATGGAAAATACTGTTCTGCTGCTACAGGACTCTATATGAAACATTCTGACTTTCATAAAATTGGACAAATATTGCTAAATGATGGTGTTTATAATAATAAAGAAATTGTATCAAAAGAATGGGTTAGAGAAATGTGTAAAAAGCAATTAGAAACACCTCTTGCATATAAACCAGAAAGAGTTTTGCCTAAAGTTGGAATAGGTTATTATACTTTTATTTCAAGAGATGGTTATATTTTTAGAAATGGTTCAAATGGACAATACATTATTTTAAATAAAGATAAAAATTTATTGATTACAATAATGTCAACAGAAAAAGATATGAAAAATGTGACAGAAATATTAAGAGGCTTAATATGAGATATTAAAAAATGTTAATAGTGGATAAATAGAAAGTAGGAGAATTTCTATCTTTTAAATGCCAACTAGGTATAAAGTTCATGGTATTACTAAACTTTGTGAAAGATGCAATATCACTAATTACTTTTAACCTTTCTAAATTATTTGGATTTCTACAATGCACTTTAATTTCTATACCTATTTCAGTTAAGAACTCTTTACCTTTTTTACTCAATGAAATTTCTCTATGTTTTAACCTAGTTAAATATTTTTCTTTTACTAGATGACAGATTCTCTTTTCTTGATAAGTTTTTGTTCCATAAATATATTTTGTATTGTCTAAAGTTATTGTTTTATATTCTGCTAAAAATTCTAATAATTCTACATCTCTTTGTTGTAAAACTAATCCTTTTTCCATTTTTAAACTCACCTCCAATCTTTTCAAAATCTATTCTTTCAGAAAGATATATACCTATTCAATCAACTATACTTTTGTAGAGGTCCCATATACTTTCGTATATGATACCTCTACTCTAGACAAATAAATTTTAAATAAATAGTGTTGTAAACATTGAAATATCAATATTCTAGTTATTAATGACCATAGCAAAAAAATTTCTTCTATTGTAATTAAACCTATTATTATAATTATTATATTTATTATTATTTATATACTTGTTGTTTTCGACAGAGGGTGTAGTATCTTTTGAACTAGAATTATTATTGTTGTTGCCTATATGAGTAGTCGATTTTGAATAGGTAGGATTGTCATATTTGACAAGTGGTATTATTTTTCTGTTGATAATTTGCCTAGTTGTATCTTGAAAGTTTGTTATTACTTGAACATATTTCTTTTTGGATAAACTACTTATTAGTTTTGATACTCTTGTATCAGATAAATTTATAATATTTGCTATATATTTATTTGTGATGGTACAATAGCTATCATTTTTACTAAAAAATAAAATTAGAGAATAGATATATTTTTCTTTATCACTTAAATGTTCATTTGTTAGGATTTCATAAGGTATCCATAGACCTTTTAAATTGTTTTCTTGCATAAGTTCACCTTCTTTCGTAAAAATGAAAAATACTCCATAGGAGTATTTTAGATATGAGTTTTATTTAATAAAGTATACAAATGATTTCCAATATAACTTACTTTTAATATTGAAGGTTGACCATTTATATCTCTAACTGTTAAATGGTTTGGTCTAGAAACCATTTGATAAGATTCAAATTTGTTAAACATAAGTATAATTTCTTCTTTATCGTAAATATTTAATATTTCAAATGGAACATGATATTCTTTTTTACTATCTAAAGTTTTATCCACAAATTCTTTAAATCTAGTGAGTTCAATATCATTCATGTTTTTTAATATTTCGATTATTTGTAAATCTTTGTATTCAACATTTTTATATTTATTTAAAATATTTCCTGCATAAATTCCAAGTAAGCTAGAACATTTTATGCATCTAGTATTAATTGAATAATCTATTGTGTTAATAATAAAGTCAACATTATCATCTTTTAATACATATTGTTTTAGTTTATTGATATTATCAATATCAATAAAATCGTTTTCATTTATTTTTGTTGATAAAGATTTTAAAAAAGATTTAAATTTTTGTTTTTTGGCAAATCCATAAATTTTCCTAATAGCTTTTACAGGTTTCAATACTTCTTCAGCAGTATCTAAATAGTCAGTATAAAAAAGTTGATTATCAATAAAATTATCAATTTCTTCCGTTTTACTTGGGATACTTTTAATTAAGCTAATAATGTCATTTTTGTTTATATTATTTTGCATTGTATTGTATACCTCCTCTAATATTTCTCTAAATTAAAAAATATTTAATCTACCGTATTAAAAATTATATCAATTTTTAATATAAAAAACGAGTAATTCGCTAAGAACTACTCTTAATCTTCTTAATGCCGATGTGAAAATCACATAGCTTAATTTAATTCGATTATACTATATAATATGGTTAAAGTCAATAAAAATATACTCATTTTGTAAAAAGTTGCATCATTTTTTTATCTAGTAAATCTAAACTAGAATTAGATAAATGTAATCCAGATAATAAATCTTTAGATGTTTTTGGATAATAGATTCTTTGCTTACTAATAGTTGTAATTTGATTAAGTAATGCAATACTTCCTTTTTTCATCTTACTAATTTCGTTTTCAAACTTCTTTAAAAATTCAAGTTCCTGAGATAAAGCAGGAATTTGTTCTAATTCATCTTTGATATCTTCGTAATTTTCAACTTTATTGTTACTGATAGAAGATAGCTTGTCAAAAGTATCATTAAATTTTTTTTGAAACTTGTTATATAAAATAGTATAAATCTCGTCGCCAAGATTTATAGTATTATCATAATATGTTTTATTTTCTTTAATAGAAGTGAGAGGAATAACATTTAATGTACCAAAAGATGGTTTATCATCTTTATTGAGTACAATGCAATAGTGTAATCCACCTAATTCACCGACCTACATTAAATCCTAGATTAGCTTTTATAATATCTCCACGTTTATATCTTTTTAATTTAGTAGAATCAAAATCTTTTTCATCATCATGATAATTAGCAAAATCAGTTATCCAATAAGCTAATATATTACATTTTTTATATTCATTTTGTTCGATGTGTTTTTCGAAACTTTGGTTTAATCTTTTTAAAGATGAATCTTTATGATTAATAGTTTCTGTTTTTATATTTTCTATATTTTTATTACTTTTGTCCATATTTTACCACCTTTCAAAACATTTGTTTTATTATAACATCAAATGAAATAAATGTATATATTTTTTTATATTTTTTCAAAATTTTATTATCTATAGGTAAAGTAAATGTTATACTTTCATATTTAATATTTTCTAACAATTTTTAAACAATTTTCTAACACTTTAAAATTTTTTATAAAAACACAAAAAATCTTAAAAGCTCAAATAGAGTAAGTATTAAGCATAATAATACATAGAACCATAATATTTTCATAAATGTTATATAAGGCTAAACAACAATAATTATTAATAACCAACATATCTAACACAATTCTTAGGAACCAGTGCCAACGGCGTGGAGGTTCGAGTCCTCTCATCCGCACCAATGACGTTTCTGTTCGAACTAGTAAACAGAAACATTATTTGATGAAAAAATAAACAAAACACAAGAAAAAACTAATATATCGATAAATGAAAGAAAAAGGTTGTTAATTAAAATAACAACCTTTTTTATCTTCTTCTTTTAATTAATATTGCTATTTATTATCATTAGTCAAAGATATAATTAAATTTGAATAAATAATCATGACAATTGTTACTAAAAATAATAATATTTTAAATAGAGTCCATATTATCAATAAGCTAGCAATAAATAAAACAAAATATCCAAGTATTCTTGAAATATTTAGTACTATTTTCCAAGTTATTTGATGTTCAACGATATAATCATTTATTACTTTTTCATCTTCTGTTTACTAATAGTAAACATTATAAAACAAATTTCAAGTGAACAGAACAAAATAAAGTTGCATTATATTTGTTCAATAGTATTAGCCCTAAATAATAAGTTGTTTTAAAATGTTATTAAAATTCTAGTATTTTCTTCTTTTTTTATAAAATATATGATATAATATTAGTAAATTAATAAAGGAAACGGTTATGAAAAATATAATATTGGACACAGATTTATATAATTAAATAGATAACCGAATTGCTTTAGAATATGTATTAAAATCAAAAAAGTTATTAAATTTAGAAGCCGTTACAATTATCAATTTACAAAATGCGAATATAATACTAAAATAACTATACTTCCTACTTATCCAGTAAGTTATAGACTAATGATTTAAAAATATGAATTAGAAAGTAGAATTAGAAATACTAACGAATTGTGTAATTATTTTTGTAATATATTTACAGATGATTATAGTACTGAAAAATAAGAAGAGTTATATGGGATATTAGCACTGTAGCATATGATTAATAAATAATGGTTTGAAACAATGGAAATAAGTTGCCCTAGAATAAAAGGGGATACATCATTTAAATTTAAAAATTTATACATAAAATAAAATTTGTTCAAAGGCTTAATAGTAATAAACTATATGATGACTTATTTTCAAAAATTACGAAGTGAGGTATATATGAAAGTAAAATATTATGGAGATACAATAGAAAAAGGTAAAAAAGCAATATCATTATGTGGTCCAACTCCTAGAAATAATAAAGTAACTAGTTGGAGAAAAGAAGCTTTAGATATATTACAAAATATTGGTTATGATGGGGTTGTGTATGTTCCTGAACTAAAAAATGAAATCGCCGTATTTAAAACAAAAGATGAACAAGTATCTTGGGAAAGAGATTGTTATATCAATTCAAATGTAATATTATTTTGGGTACCAAGAAAATTTCCATCAATGTTAGGACTAACTACAAATGTAGAATTTGGATATTGGCTAAAGAGTAAAAAATGTATATATGGTAGACCAGATGGTGCTTATAGGACAAACTATTTAGATTGGTTATATACTTTAGAATATAATAAAAAGCCAATAAACTCATTAGAAGAATTAATAAAACAAGCTGCAAAAATGAGTAAAGGAGAATAACAATGAAAAACATAATAATACTTGGAATATGTAGAACTGGGAAGACTACTTTTTCAAAAATGCTACAAAAAGAATTTAGAAATTATCAAATTATAGAAGTTGACACGATTATTTCTTCATTACAAAGAACAGTACCCAATGTTCCAATTGGATTTATTCACGATAATTTAAAAGAAAATAGATTGCCAGAATTTTTAAATTTACTTATACAAAAGAATATTAATAAAAACGGAATAGATCTTGGCTTTATAATAAATGGAGATTCTATTTTGCCTGAAGATTTATTCAAATATTTTGATTTAAAAGATATGATAGTTTATTATTTTGTAACTGAAAGATTATCTCCTGAACAAATTTTAGACAATTGTAGAAAATTTGATTCAAAAGAAGAATGGACTACTAGAAGGTCAGATGAAGAATTATTAAATCACTTTAAATTTTATAAAGACATAGAGAAAAAAATTATAAGTGATTGTAAAAAATATAATATAAAATGTATTGATACATCTGAAAATAGACAAATGATATTTAATCAATTATTAGATGAAGTAAAAAATGAATTGAACATATAAAATTTGTTATAATTTACTGAAATTCATAAAAATTATGATATACTTTAATAACTTGATTGATATTTGTATCAACACCCAAGAGAGACAAAAAGTTGTAGATAACTGCTTCGTTGCCACCATGGAGAGCTTTTGTCGAATTCTCTATAATACTTGATATAACTTAGTTTCAAGATTATAAGAATTTGACAACGCAAAAACTTTAAACCGTTTCAAAAACGAAGTGGTCTTTTTTAGAGCAAAATGTTGACATTAAGCAAACTCAAAGATATATCACTAAATGTTGATATTGATACAAGTCTTGAGTATCTAATTTCCTTTTCAAGAAAAGTTAATTGGATATGCAACAATAGGATTATTGGAAAACCAGACAGTTTCATTATAGTAAGTTGCTTGATGTATAGCCAGTTATATCAAAGAATACTCAATGATATATATTAATTTGTTTCACACTATTGACTAACATACACTCTTAATAATTTTTTATGTATACTACTATTGAAAAAATGAATTAATTTGCAGTATAATAGAAGTAATCCAATTTGGAAATTAAAAAACAACTATTGCAAATGCAAAGGAGGAACTTAGATGAAACAATTTGTTTTAAAAAATGAAATCATGGATGGAATTGTATATAAAACTGAAAACGTTGTTATACAAAGAATCCAAGAAGGAGAAGAGCGGAAAAGGTGCTATATCATTGGTAATGGACATTCATTAAGTGTAGATGTCAACAATGTGATTACTAAGCACAATCCATGTATGCACAAATTTCAACCTAAAATAAGTAAAGAAACTGCTGTTTATGCGTTTTACTTTACTTTTGAATGTTCCGGATTAGAAGAATCTAGCAAAGAAATTGCCGAATTTGTTAATAATTTATCAGAAGAGTATGAGCAGATTTTTTTAGTTGGTCATTCAAAATGTGGATTATGCTTATATAATGCGAGTCATTACTGCGAAAAAGGTATTACACTGGTAACTATTTCAACACCATTTGGTGGTACAATTATTGCAAATAAGGAAACTATTGAAAAAAAGCTAAAGTTTCGAATACTCAAAAAAGTTTACAATATGATTTTTAGTGATCATAATGTAGATAGAGACATTATACCAAATTCACAGTTTATCCAAAACATGCAGGATGCTACTTATAAAGAACATATAAATATAACATCTTCATTGAAAAATGTATTCAGTTGTAAAGATATTATGGATTTGTTATTATTTATTTGGGACAAAATTATGCGAATTAATGGTGATGGTTTGGTTCCACTTAATTCCCAGAAAGTAAACAGCACACGGACAATCAATATGATTTGTTCACATGCCAATTCTTTAAGAAAAGGGCTCGAAGTCGTAGAAAAATTATAAAGCAAATTTAGAACATCTAAAACAAACAAGCTATTTTATGTTGGAAATGGCTTGTTTATTTAATTTTTTGTTATAAGAACTTTGTATAATAATATAGTATTTTGGATATGATAAGTCAATCAAAATATAAAAATTAACATTACTAGAAAAGTGGTTTAATTTGACTATTTGCATAAAATATAATATAATATAATTGTAACTTATATAAGCATGTAGAAGAAAGGAAGGAAGTATTCATATGAGAGACAGAGCTTTTTATCATTATTCAATCGATGGTTTTGAAACAAACAAAGACAATGCAGCATTAGTAGATATTTTCTATGGAGCTGGCCGAAAATGTCCGTTGCAAATCTTTAAAAAAGATGCAAAGAGATTTATAAACGCCATAATCTCTAAAGAAGAACGGGAAAAAAGATTAATCGGACCGCTGGTTGGAGATGAAGTAGAAGTATTAAATTCTCTCCTAAAAGGCCGAGCAATGATTTTGTGTACAGACTTGAAAAATTATTATGAGTACATTAATTGTGGACAGAATGGCATAAAAGAAATTGCAGGTTTAAGGATTGATGGCGAGATTAATTTAAGAGAAGCGTTTGATTATGAAAATCTCGAACCAAGCATTAAGGACTTGTATCCTAATGGGTAAGGCAACCACTAAATAGTGATATGAAAACTTCTTTAAACAAAACTCTAATTGTTTATGACAGTTAGAGTTTTTTATATTTATTTTTATAATTTTATAATAATTTTATTGCAATTTATAAAAACTGTGATATACTTTAACAAATTGATTGATATTTGTATAAATTGTAAAAAAATCAAAAAGTTGTAGATAACTACAATGAAAAATTTCCAGATGTAACAATATTTAACAAAGAAATATTAATGATGGAGAAATAGAATTAAATTAACACAATGAATTTTAAACAGAAATATTTTAATAGGTGTAAAATTAGAGAGAATGGAGTATTTCAATCTCTCTAATTACTTTTTATCAGTACCTAATTAAATAACAAAACATTAATATTTATAAACTTAAATTATAAACAAAAAAATATAATAAAAAGTTATATATGTGTTGTAATTTCTGAAAAGTATGCTAAAATATATACGCAATTAATAATCAAAAATAAACATGATAAAAGTAGAAAACTGTCTAACTTTTATGTTTGACTTTAAAAAATAAAAATGTAAGAATACATGTAGAAAAACATAAATTATACAAGAGAATAAAGGAGAGTAAAATGAAAATAGGAATAGATATAGACAACTGCATATCTAATTTTGATGATACACTACTAAAAGAATATTTAAATCATGACAAAGAATTAAGAAACACAGGAATTATAAATGAAAAACCAGAATACTTAAGAAGAGGAATGTTTGATTGGACAGAAGAGGAAGAAAAAAGTTTTTATAATGTAAATATTGAAAAATTTGCAAAAAAATTAAAACCATTAAACAACGCATCATATTATATCCAAAAATTAAAAGAAGATGGACATAAAATATATATTATAACAGGAAGAAACAATGGTGAATATACAAACCCTCATAAATTAACAGAAGACTGGCTAAAAAAATATGATATTGTTTATGATGAATTAATACTTACAAACGCTTATGACAGTCATGCAAAAACAGTAGTATGCTTAGAAAATAATATTGATTTGATGATTGAAGATAGCACAAGAATATGTTTAGATTTAATCAGCAATGGTATTAAAGTTTATACAATGAATACAAGATATAATCAAAAAGAGCAAACATTAGATAGAGTTTCAACATGGAAAGAAATATATGAAAGAATTTCTAAATTAAACAAAAAAGAAGATAAAGAGAAAATAAATGTAATTTTAGATACAGATATATACAATGAATGTGATGATCACTTTGCACTTTCATATTTACTAAAATCACAAGAAAAATTTAATATTGAAGCAATTACAATAGCACCATATCATCATGACAATAATATATCAATTGAAGAAGGAATAGAAAAAAGTTATAAAGAAACAATTAAAATATGTAATTGGTTAAACTTCGACTGGACTAACAAAGTATTTAAGGGTTCAACTGATTATATGATAAATGAAAATAATGAAGAAAACAATGCAGTAAATAAAATAATTGAAATTGCAAATAAAAATGATAAAACATATATTTTAGCAATAGGAGCAATAACAAATGTAGCTATTGCCATAAAAAAAGAACCCAAAATAGTAAATAAAATCGAAATAGTTTGGCTAGGAGGACATAGCTTTTTAAATAAAGATAATAAAGAATTTAATTTCAGACAAGATGTACAAGCCGTAAAAACTGTTTTTAAATCAAAAGTAAAATTAACAATCATACCATGCAAAAATGTAGCATCAAATTTGAGAACATCAATATATGAATTAGAACATTTTTTAAAAGACAAAAACGAATTATGTACCCACCTATGCCAAAGATTTTATAATGATGGTGTACATGGTATCCAAAAAAGAAGAGTTATTTGGGACATAAGTGTTATAGCATATATGATTAATAAAAATTGGTTTGAAACTAGCGAAATTAGTTGCCCCAATATTAAGGATAATACATCTTATGAACTAACAGAAAATAATCATAAAATAACAGTAGTTAATTATCTAAACGTTGATAAAATATATACAGATTTGTTCAAAAAATTAGGAGAATAAAATGATTTTTAGTGTATTAGCATTTGTAGCATTAATAGTTAGTATTTGTATAAAAGAAAGAAAAAAATCTTTGATAGTTCAATCAATAAACTGCTTATTTGAAGCAATTTATGATTTTATTATCTCTGCATATACAGGAGCAATTTTAAGTATAATCAATTTTATAAGAACATTTATATTCATAAATAAAGAAAAAATTCATAAAAATATTTATTTGTTTATTTTGTTTTTGTTTGAAGGCATTATTATAATTAATTGCATACTAACATGGAATGGATATATTTCACTATTGCCAACAATAGGTTCAATAATTAGAACATATTGCTTATGGCAATCAAATATGAAATTAGTTAGAATATCTGGAATAACAACAGGGTTACTATATGGTACATATTATATTTATTATAATAGTTGGTTTATGGTCTTAGGCGATTTTATATTATTAATTACAGGGATTTATGCAATATGGAAAAATGATATAAGGAGGAAAAATAAAAATGAAATTATATGTAATTAGACATGGACAAACAAATTGCAATGTTGAAAGAAAATACAATGGAAGATATAATGAAGACATTAATCAAGAAGGAATAAATCAAGCAATAAAGGCAAGTCAGATTGTGAAAAATTTAGATATAGATTTAATTATCTGTTCTCCAATGAAAAGAACAAAACACACTATGGAATTAGTAAATGTAAATAATGTAGAAGTAATATATGATGATAGATTGATGGAAAGAGACAATGGAAAACTTACACTAACAAAATTAGACGAGTATTATGATAATGAATACTATAATTATTTTTCAACAAAACGAATAGAAGGACTTGAAACATTACCACAGCTTTTTAATAGAGTGCATGAATTTTTGGATGAAATTAAGATTAAATATAGTGATAAAAATATATTATTAGTTACTCATGGAGCTGTTGCAAGAGCTATACAGTTTTATTTTGAAAAAATGCCTGAAGATGGAATGTTACTAAAATTAAGTGGACAAAAAAATTGTGAAATAAAAGAATATGAGGTGTAGGAAAGACATTTTATGCACAGCCCGAGGAGTTTCAAATCCAGCAGACAAACCTTTTATAGCAGAATTTGTAAAAACACATAAATATAACCTTTATTTACTATTTCCTGAAATAAAGGATAATTTATAAAGCAAAAAGCAAAAACACACCTCTAAATGCTAGATTTTGTCTAACAATTTAGGTACACTTCGTAAATTGCTTATTTTAAAATTATTATGAAGGAATACTAAAATAAGGAGAAAAAATGAAAAAAGATAAGATAACAAAATTCAACAAAATATTTCCATGGTATTTAGGACTATCAGGAGATTTACTTTTTTGGGTTGCAATAGACACATTATTTTTAACAGTAGTAAAACATTTTAGTGCAGCACAAATTGCTTCTTTAACAACTGTATCATTAATAATATGTATAGCATTGCAAGCACCACTATTAAAAATTATTAAAAAGATTGGAAATACAAACTCTGTAAGATTAGGTTCATTTGCATTGCTAATATCTAGTTTATTGCTAACATTTGGAACAAATTATATAGTTATAGCTTTAGGAAAAGTTATGTATGAAATATCATTTACATTTCAAAACATGGCAAATGTAATATTAAAAAATAATCTTGAACTTCAAGAAAAAAATGACGAATATATAAAAATTAAAACAAAATCTAATACCATATATGCAGCAGTAACAATGATTATCTCATTTATAGCAAGTGCAATGTTTAATCTAAATAACTATTTACCAATGATTGGTTGTATTTCTTTTTGTATAATATGTTTTGTATTGTCATTTTATATAGTAGACTATTCTAATTACAATAAAGTTAAAGAAGAACCAAAAAATAAACCAAATACAAATAAAAAGATAAAATATAATAAAATAATTTTAATGTTAATTATTTCATATGGACTATTTTATCCTATTGTAAATACAGGTCAAGAAAATGGAAAATTATTTATACAACAAGAAGTACTTTTAAATTTTGACGTGGAAAAAACAGCTTTAATAATAGGTGCTATATTATGTATTTCTCGTATAGTAAGAGTTGTTTCTAACATGGCCTTTAATAAGATACACAATAAGTATAAAGACAAGATAGGAGTAATATTACCAATAATGCTTAGTGCATCTATTGTTCTAATATCGCTAGGTTCATTTGTTACAAATAATTTAATATTAAAATTTAGTATTATGACATTTGGATATATAATTATACTATTTGTAAGAGACCCTTTTAAAGTATATATGCAAGACTTAGCATTAAGAAAGACCGAAAAAGAAGAACAGCAGTCATTGTTAACAATAATGGAATTATCAAGAAAAATTGTAAGAGCAATAATAAGTTTTGGAATCACATTGATTTTAATAGACAATCAAATGATTACTGTAATAGCAATGATAGCATTATTATCATTTATAGAAATTTTAATAAGCATAAAATTATATAAATTAATTTTAAATGGTGAAGAAGTTAAATGTGAAGCTGAAGATGAAGTGATAAATAATAGCAATCTTGAACAAACATCAATCTAAATATAACAACATACAAATAGAAAGGAATTTATAAGTATGAAAAATATATTAATTATGGGAATAGGAAGAGCAGGGAAAACAACTTTAAGCAAAATGATAAAAGATAAAGTGAATAGTTACAATTTAATACATAGTGATGCTTTAAAATGGGCAATGATTAGAGCAAAAGATGAAGAACAATATTATAGAAAAAATGTAGATAAACAAAAAGAATTTGAACATGGAGAGTATTTTCAAAGAACTCTTTTAGAATTATATAATTTGCTAATTAGAAATGATACAAAACAATATGGATATATATTAGAGAGCGGACAATTACAGCCTAAAATTGTTAAAGAAATGGTAGATTTTGATAATACAATAGTAATATGTTTAGGATTAGGAGATCTAACAGCAGAAGATATGGTAGAACAATGCCTTAAATATGATACTGAAGAGAGTTGGTCATATGGTTTAGCTAAGGAATATTTATTAGAACATGCACAAGATTGGTATAATTGTAACGAAATGCTAAAAGAGGAATGTCCTAAATATGGAATAAGATATATTGATACTTCAAAGGACAGAGAAAAAGTACTAAGTAAGATTGTAGAAGATATCCTAAATGAAACAAATTAAATAAAATAACAAAAATAAATTTATTTATAACATTACGAAAGGATAAGGAATTATATAAATGAGATATAGTGATTTTTCTAAAGATGAATTCACAGCCCCTATATACAATGAGGTTGCCGAAAAAATTTTAACATTAGCTAAAGACGAAGAAACGAAAAGAAAAATAGAACGGCATATTATATGAAGGTGGATTTGATAATTTTTCTGTAAATGCTTCTTCACATATGGAAAGAGAAGTTTTATATAAGAATAATCCAATACTTGAAGCTAAAAAAAGATTAAATATGGCTTATTTGCTATCAACAAATCCAAAAATGATAGAAACAATACAAAAAAGCAGTGGACATTTTTTTCATGGAACAAATGCAAATGCAATCCCAAGCATATTAAAATATGGAATAAATAGTATAGATACATCTATAGAAAATAATATAGATGTTTTTACAGGAGAAGAATGGTCAAGAATTAATGGAAAAAGAAATTTTATAAGTTTAACAGACTGTTTAGATGTAGCAATAAGATATGCTAATATTGAGCCAAATGACAATAATTTTACAAATTCATTATTGAATTTTGGAGTAATAATAGGAGCTTCATTTGAAGACATGAATGGACTTAAAGTTTCGGGCGTAAATTCTGATATATCAGAAATCGGTGTTATTGGAAATTTACCAGTAAATCATATAAAATTTTTAGCAGTTCCAGATGATAAAGTTGAATTTGTAAAAAAGATGGTAGGACAAAAAAATATAGAAGTTGTTTCAATGGATATGAAAGATAAGTTTTTTACAAAAAGTTTTAAAGAAAAACTAGATATTTTAGAACAAAAAGATAAAAATGAACAACAAATAGAAGAAACATATCCAACATATTCAAAAGCTGATATTAAAACAGTAGTAAAAAAGAGAAGAACATCAAAAATTAAAGAAATTTTTGAAAATATTAAAGCCAAAATACATACCAAAAGTAAAAAAACAGATGATAAAAATATAAGTGAGAGGGGTTAAAAGAAATGGAAAATATCCAAAATATTAGTGATATTTCAAAAGAAACACTTACTTTCTTATCCTTCTTTGATAAAAAAATGATTGAAAACATTCCTACTAAGCTTATTTCGAAATTATGTGAAGAAGCAGCTGATTCAAAGATGAATTTCTATATTGATGTAAATAAAAGTTTTGAAGAACAAAAAATTTCCGAAAAAAGCAAAGATTTAATATCACTTATTTATTATGATTATATTGCAGAAAAAGATGAAAAAAAAGAAATTTTAGAACAATGGAATTTAAATGAAAAAAATTATCAAAATGCTCAAAAAGAAAAATATAATTATGATAGGCTTTTTACAAAGAAAAAACAAAATACAGATTGTGTCGAACTAGTTGAAGTGAAAAAAGATACAATATTTCAAAAAATAAAAAATTTATTAAAAAAAATAATTAAATAAATATATTTAAAATTTGAAATTTTACCCAATATATGTTATAATTCTAATATCATTTATGCAGTACGAAAAAGGAAGTGGTTTAGAAAAATGGAAAAGAAAAGAATATTAACTGGAGATAGACCAACAGGGAGATTACACATAGGGCATTATTTTGGCTCATTAAAAACTAGACTTGAAATGCAAGAAAATCCGGAATATGACCCATATATATTAATAGCTGATGTGCAAGCACTTACAGATAATTTTAGCAATCCTGAAAAAGTAAGAAAAAACGTTAGAGAAGTAGCAATAGATTACTTATCAGTAGGAATAGATCCTAAAAAAACAACAATATATGTACAATCAATGATACCAGAAACAGCAGAACTAACCGTGTTTTACTCAAATTTAGTTACAATAGCAAGACTAGAAAGAAACCCAACAGTAAAAACAGAACTTGCCCAAAAAAAAGAAATATTTGGAGAAAGTGTAACATATGGATTTTTAGGATATCCAGTAAGCCAAGCTGCTGATATAACAACATTTGAAGGAGAACTAGTTCCAGTTGGAGAAGATCAACTGCCACTAATTGAACAATGTAGAGAAATAGTTAGAAAATTCAATAGTATATATGGAGAAGGAGTACTAAAAGAACCAAAAGCGGTTTTATCAAGTTCAAAAAGAATTAAAGGACTAGATGGAAACGAAAAAATGGGAAAATCATTAGGAAATGCAATTTATTTATCAGACAGTGAAGAAGAAATAACAAGAAAAGTAATGGGAGCCGTAACAGACCCAAATAGAATAAAAAAAGACGACTTAGGAAATCCTGATGTATGTATGGTTGCATATTATCACAACCTATTTACAAAACCAGAAGAAGTAAAAACAGTATGTGAAGAATGCAAAGCAGGAAAAAGAGGATGTGTAGCATGCAAAAGACAACTAGCAACAAACATTATAGAAACATTAAAACCAATTAGAGAAAAAAGAGCTTACTATGAAGCACATCCAGAAGAAGTAGATAAAATCCTAATAGAAGGAACAGAAAAAGCAAGAAAAGTAGCAAAAGAAACAATGAAAAAAGTAAAAACAGCAATGCAACTAAACTACTTTGAATAACTTGTCAAAAGGGACGCCCCTTTTTGACAAGTTAAACTTTAAATAATAAAAAGAAAACAAATTAAATAAAAAAATTAAATAACTTGTCAAAAAGGGGCGTCCCTTTTGACAACAAGGAGAGATGATGTTTACAGATTATACTAAGATAATAATTAAATCAGGAAATGGCGGAAATGGAGCTGCAACTTTTAGAAGAGAAAAATATGTTGCTGCAGGTGGACCAGACGGAGGAGATGGTGGAAATGGAGGAAATATCTATTTCCAAGTAGATAAAGATAAAAATACTTTAATTGACTTTAGGTATAATAAAAAGTTTAAAGCAAAAGACGGAGAAAACGGAAGTGGAAGCCATTGTAATGGAAAGTACGGAGAAGATTTATATATTAAAGTACCAATTGGAACTGTTATAAAAGATGTAGAAACAGGAAAAGTTGTTGCAGATTTATCTGAACCAAATCAGACAGAATTGATATTAAAAGGTGGAAGAGGTGGCAGAGGAAATTCTCACTTTGCAACAGCTACAAGACAAGCTCCTAGATTTTCAGAAGATGGAGAAAAGGGAGAAGAAAAAGAAGTTATATTGGAACTTAAATTACTAGCAGATGTTGGACTTTTAGGATTTCCAAATGTGGGAAAATCAACATTCTTGTCAACAGTGACAGATGCAAGACCTAAAATTGCTAATTATCACTTTACAACAATAAATCCAAATTTAGGAGTTGTAAGGACAAAAGATGGCAATGGATTTGTAATTGCAGATATTCCAGGAATTATAGAAGGAGCAAGTGAAGGAGTAGGATTAGGAATTCAATTTTTAAGACATGTTGAAAGGACAAGACTATTATTACATTTTATTGACGCATCTGGACAAGAAGGAAGAGATCCAGTCCAAGATTATTATACTATCAACCAAGAATTAGAAAAATATAGTGAAAAGTTGGTAAAACGAAAACAGATATTAGTTGCAACAAAAATAGATAGTATGCAAGATGAAACAAACTTAAAAAAATTAGAAGAACTAGCAAAAAAAGAAAAACTAGAATTATTTAAAATATCATCAGTTACAGGAGAAGGAGTTGAAAAACTAATTGACCATGTAACAAAAACACTAAAAACACTACCAAAAGAAGAGGTAGTTGAAATAGAAGACAGAGTAGTATATACTCTTAAAGATAAAGAACAAGAATGGGAAGCATATGAAGAAAATGGAGTGTTCTATGTAAAAGGAAGAGCAGTAGATAGACTAATGGGAAGAATAAACATAGAAGACAATGAATCAATGTACTATTTACAAAAATCATTAAAAAATATGGGAATTGAAGACAAACTTAAAGAACTAGGAGTTTGTGAAGGAGATACTGTAAAAATTAGTGATTGGGAACTAGAATGGTATGAGTAGAGAATTTCAACCAATATGGACGTTGCTAAATTGGTTGAAAGAAAAAATATAAAAAACTATAATAAAAAATAAATGTGAAAATTTCGACCAATTTAAGAACGTCCATATTGGTCGAAAGGATAGGAGAAAAAATGAGCGAAAATCAAAATAATGAACAAATAGAAGAGTTAGATATTAATCATTTAATGCAAATAAGAAGAGATAAGTTAAAGGAATTACAAGAAGAAGGAAAAGACCCTTTTGAAATTACAAAATTTAATAGAACAAATACAGCAGGAGAAATAAAAGCAAATTATGAACAATTTGAACAAAAAGATGTTACTGTAGCAGGAAGAATTATAGCAAAAAGAATAATGGGAAAAGCATCTTTTTGCACAATACAAGACAGTGATGAAAAAATTCAAAGTTATGTAAGTATAAATGATTTGGGAGAAGAAAGCTACAAAGCATTTAAAACATATGATATTGGAGATATAATAGGAATTACAGGATTTGTATTCAAAACAAGAACAGAAGAAATATCAGTACATGCAAAAGAAGTAACATTACTTTCAAAATCATTAAGACCATTACCAGAAAAATTTCATGGACTAAAAGATACAGACCTAAGATATAGACAAAGATATGTTGATTTAATAATGAATCCAGAAGTAAAGAAAACTTTTGAAACAAGAAGCAAAATTGTTACTGAAATAAGAAGAATATTAGATGAAAAAGGATATTTAGAAGTTGAAACACCAATTTTAAACACAATATCAGGTGGAGCAACTGCAAAACCATTTATGACACATCACAATGCACTAGACTTACCAATGTATTTAAGAATTGCAACAGAATTAAACTTAAAAAGATTAATTGTTGGTGGATATGATAAAGTATATGAAATGGGAAGAATATTCAGAAATGAAGGAATGGACATAAGACACAATCCAGAATTTACAACAATAGAACTATATGCAGCATATGAAGACTACAATGATATGATGGATATAACAGAAGAAATATTTACAAAATGCGCTAATAAAGTATTAGGAACAACAAAAATTACATATCAAGGTCAAGACATAGACTTAACTCCAGGATGGAAGAGAATCACTATGATAGATAGTATAAAAGAAGCTTGTGGAATTGATTTTAATGAAATAAACTCAGATGAAGAAGCAGTAAAATTAGCTAAAGAAAGAGGAATAGAAATTCCAGATGAGACAAAAGAAACAAGAGGAGATGTAATCAGCTTATTCTTTGATGAATATGTAGAAAAAACACTAATACAACCAACATTTATATATGATTATCCAGTAGAAATTTCACCACTTGCAAAAAGATGTTCAAAAGACTCAAGATTAACAGAGAGATTTGAAGTATTTATTGGAGGAAGAGAATATGGAAATGCTTTCTCAGAATTAAATGACCCAATAGACCAATATGAAAGATTTAAAAAACAAGTTGAAGCTAGAAATGCTGGGGACGAAGAAGCTGGAATGATGGATGAAGACTTTATACAAGCACTAGAATATGGTATGCCTCCAACAGGTGGATTAGGAATAGGAATTGATAGATTAATAATGCTATTAACTGATTCTGCTTCAATAAGAGATGTATTATTATTCCCAACAATGAAACCTCTAAACTAGAAAGGAGAAAAGTTATGTTTAATTTTTCGTTTGATAAAAGAACAATGTATATAATAATGGCAGTAATGTTAGGATTTATTTTGCTACAATATGCTGCAAATCCAGGAGAATTAATGGGATTATTACTAAGTGCACCAGGAGTGCTTATAGCAATAACATTCCATGAATTTGCACATGGATATGCAGCCTACAAATTAGGAGATGACACAGCAAAAAGTCAAGGAAGACTTAGCTTAAATCCATTTGCACATTTAGACCCAATAGGAACACTAATGTTACTATTTGCGGGATTTGGTTGGGGGAAACCAGTAGAAGTAAATCCAAGAAATTATACAAGAAAAATGTCTATGGAAAAAGGGGAAGCAATTGTATCACTTGCAGGACCGCTAATGAACTTTATATTAGCAATAATATTTGCATTAATATATTATGCAATATATAAATTTGCAAGTATATCATTTATAACATCAACAGTTGGTCAAATCATAATAATATTAATATCATCTACAATATCAATTAACATAGGATTAGGGGTATTTAACCTAATACCTTTACCACCACTAGATGGTTCAAAAATAATTATGCCATTTTTACCATATAAAGCAAAACAATGGTTTATGAACAATGAGCAAATATTTTACATTATATTTGTACTAATTTGGATAACAGGAATAGCAGGAACACTAATAACACCAGCAATTAATGGAGTTACTAAAGGAATAATGTCATTAGGAAAATTTATATTCGGAATGTAAAAACAGAGAGGAAAAAGGGGTCGGAGCCAAAAATCATCTTTTTCGCGTCGACAAATCTTTACGCTTCTTTGAGAACTTAAATATATATAGTTAAATTAGAAAAATAGAGAAAAGTTCTCACGAAGAGAGATTTGTTCTCGAAAAAAATGATTTTTGGCTCCGACCCCTTTTTCCTCTCAGCAGTTTTCGAATTTGAGGAGTAAGAAATGGGAAAAGATATATTAACACTAGGGATAGAGTCAAGTTGTGATGAAACATCTGTAGCTGTAATAAAAAATGGGAGAGAAATTCTATCTAATATAATAGATACACAAATACCAATTCATGAGAAATATGGAGGAGTAGTACCAGAAATAGCCTCAAGAAACCACATAGAAGCTATTTCAAGAGTGACAAAAAAAGCATTAGATGATGCAAATATTACTTTTGATGATATAGATGCAATTACACCAACATATGGGCCAGGATTAGTAGGTGCTTTGTTAGTTGGATTATCTTATGCAAAAGCGCTAAGTTTTGCAATTAATAAACCACTTGTAGGTGTTAACCATATTCAAGGGCATATTGCAGCAAATTATATAACTCATTCGGACTTAAAGCCACCATTTTTATGTGTAATGATGTCTGGAGGAAACACTCAACTTGTTCATGTAAAAGATTATACAGAATTTGAAGTATTAGGAAAAACTAGAGATGATGCAATTGGAGAAGCTTTTGACAAAGTGGCAAGAGTTGTAGGTTTAGGATATCCAGGTGGACCTAAAATAGATAAATTAGCAAAAGAAGGAAATCCAAATAGTATTGAACTTCCAAAAACTCATTTTGATAATTTAGATTTTAGCTTTAGTGGAATAAAAACAGCAGTAATAAATTTGCATCATAAAATACCTGATATTAACAAAGCGGACTTATGTGCAAGTTTCCAAAAAACAGTTACAGAAACATTAATAGAAAATACAAAAAAAGCTTTGAAACAAATAGATGTTACGACTATTGCATTAGCAGGAGGAGTTTCAGCAAATAGTTATATTAGAAACGAATTTTTAAAATTAGAAAATGAAGGAATCAAAGTATATATGCCTGATTTAAAATTATGTACTGATAATGCAGCAATGATTGGTTCTGCGGGATATTACAATTTTATAAATGGAGAAAAAAGCAAATTAAATTTAAATGCAGTTCCAAATTTAAAATTATAAGAAAGATAAATTCACTTTTCTAAAAAATATATTAAACAAAAAATTGATATTAAAATTAATATGAATTAATTTAAATTACTTAAATTAATACATTAATCATAAATAAAATTATCAATCAAACTATCAATAAACAAAAACTATTATTTTATATATGAAAAGCACCCATTATGGTAAACATTAAATAGGGTTTAAATCATATAAAGAATAATAGTTTTTTTATATATATGAATAAAAAAGTAAAAAAGGATAAAACTAGTAAAAGAAAAATAATAAAATATCAAAATACTAACAAACAAGAAAGGACGAAGCTTATGTTAAAAACAAAAAAGAAAAAAATTTTTGCTACAATTTTATCTATAATACTTATAATCTTAACCGCAACAAGCATATATATTTATCAAAAACAAGATACATCAGAAACACTTTCTAAATATGGTTCAAGAGGTGAAGAAGTAACTAAAATTCAAACAAAACTAAAAAGATGGGGATACTATAATGGAAATATAGACGGAATATATGGATCTCAAACAGTTAATGCGGTAAAATATTTCCAAAGAAAAAATGGACTTTCAGTAGATGGAATTGCAGGACCTGCAACTTTGAAAGCAATGGGTATTATGAATTCATCAAGTTCAAGCAGTTCATCAAATTACAATAGCAATTTAAATTTATTAGCAAAATTAATTTATGCAGAAGCGAGAGGAGAACCATACACAGGACAAGTAGCAGTTGGAGCTGTATGTATGAATAGAATAAAAAGTAGCTCTTTTCCAAATACTTTATCAGGGGTAATCTATCAAGCAGGAGCATTTGACGCAGTTAGAGATGGACAAATAAATTTAACACCAAATTCAACTGCGAGAAAAGCTGCACAAGATGCACTAAATGGTTGGGATCCTAGCTATGGAGCAATTTATTATTTTAACCCATCTACAGCAACAAATAAATGGATATGGTCAAGACCAATGACTGTTACAATTGGAAGACATAGATTTTGCAAATAAGACTATAAATTAAAAATAAAAAAGTAAAAAACGTATAAAAATATAAATAAAAAGGCATAAATTAATGATGTAATTAATATAATACTATAACAAAAGGTAAACAACAAACCTTTCAAAAATTTTGGAGGGTTATTTTTTCCTCCAAAAAAGAACAATTAATATTAGTCTTGATAAGGAGGAAGAAAAAATGACAACAAATAATGTAGTTAGAATGAGATGGGAAGAAGAAAAAGAAGTATTCTTACGAGAAGTAAAAAAAGAAGATTTTGCAAGAATGCTCCGGAAAGAGTTAGAAAAGACTTTAAAAACAGTAAAAAGATGTGAAGATTTTCACTTTGGAATTCAGGGTGAGAATTGGAAACAGAGAAACCAAAACAAGTCTGATGAAATGCAGAACATTGTTAATCTAATTGAAGCTGTTGAACTTGCAGAAGACATCTTTTTTTATGTAGAAGATAATCTAAAAGATTTCAAACTTGACTATTGGTTTCCAGATGGAAGCAAATTCACAGTTAGAATTCCAAAGAGTTGTCTCTGGATTTTTCTACAGGAAGTACCAAAAGACAAGGTAAGAATACCAGAAACCATAAGATTTTCATGGATGCTAAAAGGAGAAAGCCACAATAAGGAAATGGATAGAAAATATGTGTTAGAAATATTCAAAAGCTTCATATATGACTATCCAGAAAACAATACAATATCAAAACAAATTGTACATTATGTCCCAATAATAGAAGAGATGTATGTTAATTGGGATAGCACAGAACCAATAAAATGCTTATACTTAAAAAACATCTCAGGAGAATGTAAAGGATTATCTGTTATTTACCACCACAAAATCGTGTGGCAAAAACTAGCAGAACTTTACGGAGTAATAAAATAAGAAATTAAAAAAGTGGTATAATTATTGTTTCTATATTTTAGAAAATTAATTATATCACTTTTTTATATAATAATCATGCCACTTTTGTTCTTACAGAGACTAAAGAGCAATTAAGAGCGTGCGAGTAAGGAAAAATAGACCAAAATGTAAATCAAGCAAAATGAAAATTAAACAATGAAGATGTTGTCAATTGGTTAAAGTCCCACTAGTTTAACCTCTTGAAAGTTAAACTAAAAAATGCTATAATAAGCAACATAAAAGAAGCGAGATAAAAAACAAAAAATATATAAGAAAACAATAAAAACAAAAAGCCTTAAAACAAGGACAAAAAGGAGCAAAAAAATGTCAGATTTTGTACACTTACATATGCACACTGAATACAGCTTATTAGACGGAGCAAACAGAATTAAAGACCTACCAACAAGAGTAAAAGAATTAGGAATGAATTCAATAGCAATTACAGACCATGGAGTTATGTATGGAGTAATTGACTTTTATAAAGCTTGCAAAAAAGAAGGAATAAAACCAATTATTGGATGCGAAGTATATGTTGCACCACGTTCCAGAATACAAAAAGAACCAGGAATAGATAACCACTATAACCACCTAATTTTGCTTGCAAAAAATAATCAAGGATACAAAAACTTAAGTAAATTAGTATCATTAGGATTTGTAGAAGGATATTACTATAAACCAAGAATTGACAAAGAAATATTAGAAAAATATCATGAAGGACTTATATGCTTAAGTGCTTGTTTAGCAGGAGAAGTAAATCAGGCATTATTAAATGGTCAAATGGAAAAAGCAGAAGAAGTAGCGCTTTGGCATAAAAAAGTATTTGGAGAAGATTATTATATAGAAATTCAAAACAATGGAATTAGGGAACAAGTATTAGCAAACCAAAAACTAATACAACTAGCCAGAAAATTAGACATTCCGATTGTTGCAACAAATGATGCACATTATCTAAAAAAAGAAGATGCCTATAACCACGAAGTATTATTATGTATCCAGACAGGAAAAAGAATGAGTGATGAAGACAGAATGAGATTTGACACAGAAGAACTATATGTAAAATCACCAGAAGAAATGTCAGAGTATTTTAAAGCATTTCCAGACGCTATTGAAAATACAGTAAAAATAGCAGAAAAATGCAATGTTGAATTTGAATTTGGGCATACAATTTTGCCAAACTATGACGTACCACCAGAATATCCAACACACTATGACTATTTAAAAAAATTATGTGATGAGGGATTAATAAAAAGATATGGAACAGAACTATCAGAAGAAGTCAAAAATAGAGCAGAATATGAACTTTCGATTATCAAAAAAATGGGATATGTTGATTACTATTTAATAGTATGGGATTTTATACACTATGCTAAAACTCATGGAATTCCAGTAGGTCCAGGAAGAGGTTCTGGAGCTGGTTCAATATTAGCATATGCAATTGAAATAACAGATATTGATCCAATAAAATATGGATTACTATTTGAGAGATTTTTAAACCCAGAAAGAATTAGCATGCCAGACTTTGACGTTGACTTTTCAGATGAAAGAAGACAAGAAGTAATAGACTATGTTGCAGAAAAATATGGACATGACCATGTATCACAAATTATAACTTTTGGAACAATGGCAGCTAAAATGGTAATAAGAGATGTATCAAGAGTATTAGATTATCCATATGCAGATGCGGACAATTTGGCAAAAATGATACCAAATGAGTTACATATAACAATAGCAAAAGCATTAGAACAAAATAGAGAATTAAAAGAAAAATATGAAAATGATGAACAAGTACGAAAAATATTAGATATAGCAATGGCACTAGAAGGAATGCCAAGACAGGCTTCAACACATGCCTGTGGGGTAGTTATTACTAAGGATCCAGTAGACACATATGTACCACTTTATGTAAGAGATGGACAAATAAATACACAATATATAATGACAACACTAGAAGAATTGGGACTTTTAAAAATGGACTTTTTAGGACTAAGAAACTTAACAGTAATACAAAACACAATTGACATGGTAAAACAAAACTATGGAATAGATGTAGAATTTGACAAAGACATGTCAGACCCAAAAGTTTATAAGTTATGGCAAGATGGAAGTTCATTAGGAATATTCCAGTTTGAATCACAAGGAATGACAAACTTTATGAAAGAACTAAAACCAGATTGTTTAGAAGACTTAATAGCAGGTGTTTCGCTATATCGACCAGGACCAATGGATCAAATTCCAAGATATATAAGAGGAAAACAAAATCCAGGTCATAATGAATATACCCATCCAAGCTTAGAACCAATACTAAATGTTACTTATGGTTGTATGGTATATCAAGAACAAGTTATGCAAATAGTTAGAGACCTAGCAGGATATTCTTTAGGTAGAGCAGACTTAGTAAGAAGAGCAATGGGAAAAAAGAAACTTGATGTGATGGCAAAAGAAAGAGAAGTCTTTATACATGGACAATTGGATGAAAACGGAAATATAGAAGTACCAGGTTGTGTAAGAAATGGAATAGACGAAAAATCTGCAAACAAAATATTTGACGAAATGGCAGAATTTGCGAAATATGCCTTTAACAAATCACATGCAGCATGTTATGCAGTTGTAGCATATAGAACAGCATATTTAAAAGCATATTATCCAGCTGAACTTATGGCAGCAACACTAAATAGTTATTTGGGAAACTTAGACAAAGTACCACAATACATTGATGAATGTAAAAGATTAGGTATAGAAATTTTAAGACCTGAAATTAACAGTAGTGAAGAGAATTTCACAGTTGAAAATGGTAGAATTCGTTTTGGATTAGGAAGTATAAAAAATGTAGGAATAATACCTGTTGAAAACATTGTAAGAGAAAGAAAAGAAAATGGTAAATACAAAAGTTTTACAGATTTTTGTGAAAGAATAGCAAATGAACAAGTAAATAAAAAATGTATAGAAAGCTTAATAAAAGCAGGAGTATTCAAAGAATTTGGACAAACAAGGTCAACGCTATTAGCATCGTTTGAAAATATTGTAGATACAATTCAAAGCAGTAACAAAAAGGGATTTAATGGACAAGTATCTATGTTTGACATTGGAACAGAAGAAGAAAAAGAAAAATTAGAAAAAAACAAATATCAATTCGAAATACACGAAGAATTTCAAGAAAAAGAATTACTATCAATGGAAAAAGAAATGCTAGGAATATATATATCAGGACATCCATTAGAAAAATTAAGAGAACAAATTATGCACACTACAAATATAAATACATTAGATTTATCAGAAATAAATGAGCAAAATAACGGTATACAGGCAGAAGACATGGAAAACCAACAAGTGAAAACGAAACCTAAATTTGTAGATGGACAAAAAGTTATTTATGCGGGAATTATTACAGCAATAAAGAAAAAATATACAAAAAACAATAATATAATGGCATTCATAACAATAGAAGATTTATATGGAACAGCTGAAATTATTGCATTTGAAAATACGGTAATTAATAGTGGAAAAAGTCTAATAGAAGAAAATATAGTAACAGTAACGGGAAGACTAAGTATAAGAGAAGATGATGAGGCAACAATAATTGCAAATGAAATAAAGGACTTTGGAGAACAAAAACAAAATATTTTAAGTATAGATATTACAAATTTTTCAGAAAATCAAAAAGAAAAGTTAAGAAATGCAATTAAATATTTTTCAGGAGATAAAAATAATATGAATGTTCAAGTTGTAGTAGATGGAGTGCCAAAGCCATGTGGGCAAATTTACTATAATGATGAAATAAAAGAAATATTTGATACAATATGAATATAATTAATTATTAATATTAGAATAATAATAAACTCAATATTGCCATATATATGGTTATATTGAGTTTTTAAATTAAAAAATAACAAACTTTAGTAAATATATTTATAAACATAAATATTATTTTAAATCATAAGGTTTTTGATTATCAGTCAAACCTAAAATATAATCAGTAGATGTGTTATAAAATCTTGCTAATGTTCCTAAAAACTTAATAGGCAAATCTCTTTTTCCAGTTTCATATAGACTATATTGTTGTCTAGTAATATTCAAAAGTTCAGCAATAGCTATTTGCTTTTCATCTTTATCTTCCCTTAAATCCTTTAATCTTCTTAAATACATATACGTTACCTCGCAAAATAAAATATAAAAAAATAATAACATGAATTCAAAGAAATGCCTTGACAAGCATTCAAACGAATGATATATTGTAATATAAGAGCATCTAAATAAATGCGCGAATAAAACAAAGGAGGAAAAATATGGAAAACGAAAGCAATACAAAAAAAGATATTAAAAATATTAAAAGGACAAACAAAATTACAGAACAAATATTGACGAATCAAAGAGGAATTACGCTAATAGCATTAGTAATAACAATAATAATTTTACTTATTTTATCAGGAATAACAATAGCAACATTAACAGGAGAAAATGGCTTGTTTGCAAGAGCAAAAGAAGCAAAAGAGAAAGCGAGTTATGGTCAAGCAGAAGAAAAAGTAAAATTATCAATAATGACAGCAATGGCAGATGATACAGAAATGACAGTAGAAGAATTAAAAAAAGAAATAGAAGTTTACAAAGGAAGTATAGTAGGAACACAATTTCCAGTAGAAGTACAAGTAGATGAATATACATTTATTGTAGAAGGAAATGGAGCCATAAGCAAAAAGGATGATGGAGGAACAACAAACCCTATTCCAGAAGTATTAGAAATAGGTTCAACAGTAACATATACACCAAGTGGAACATATAATTGGCAAGCAAAATATTGCTCAACAACACAAACAGAGGATGTTTTATTAAATAGTGCAGAAACGGATTATAAAATAAGTGAATGGAAGGTATTAGATATAGAAAATGGAAAAGTAATATTAGTACCAACAACTCCAACAATAGGAAAAGTATATTTAGGACAAGCGCAAGGATATAATAATGGAGTAAAATTGTTAAATGACGCATGTAGTAGCTTATATGGAAACTCAGAAAAAGGTATATTAGCAAGAAGCATGAATATAGAAGATATAGAAAAATACATGACAGAAGAAGCATTAAAAGAAGCTCACGAACACAAAAATGGAGCAAAATATGGAGAACAAATTTCAACACCATCTACAAACAGCAAAAATTATCCAGTAATGTATACCAAAGAAAAATTAAGTGTAATTGATGGAATAAAAAACGAAAAAGGATTGGGAATGAGTGAACAAACTGAATTCATTGAAAAAACAGAAAATGGAGCAACAGATGGAAAAATAGAAGCAAAAACAAGTATTCAACCATATCAAACATATTGGTATAAAGATAATATATTTATGCAAACTGGATTTAAAACAGCGAATAATGGAACAAAATATTATGATTTAATTATACCAAAAGGATCAAATACAGAATATTGGTTAGCATCACGTTGTGTATATACTGAAGAAAGAGCCTGTAGTTTTCATGTGAGACATGTAAGCAGAGGCTGTGTATATGCGTTTAATACATATTTTGCTAATGATAAACCTAATGGTGAGAGTTTGTGCTTATTTCCTATAGTTTCTATGAATGCAAAACTTATAACTGGAGATAAAACAAAAGGCTTCACAGTTAATTTGTAAACTTTAATCAAAACTACATAAACAAAAAAACGATAAATATACAATATAAATAACAAATTAAAAAATAAAAATCATAAAATATTATATAAAATAATTAATTTAAATATATGTGCTTTTTAAAATAGTCAAGGAATATATGTAATATTACACAATCCTTACTATTTTAAAAGCACACTTTTTATTTGCTTTAAGTTTTGTTTTTTCAACATAGCATAACAAGTTATGAAAAACCGAAACTTAAATTTATTTACCCCTTGAAAAAAAGCCCAAAACATTGTAAAATAGATAAGAAAATAAAATAAAGAAGGAATAAAAATGAATTTAATAGTAGGCTTAGGAAATCCAGAAAAAGAATACAGCAACACAAGACACAATATGGGATTTGAAACAATAAATGAAATCGCTAAAAACAACAACATAAACATAAATAAAAATAAATTTAAAGGACTATATGAAATAACAAACCTCCAAAACAAGAAAGTAATCTTACTAAAACCACAAACATATATGAATTTAAGTGGAGAATCAGTAAAAGAAATTGCAAACTTCTATAATATTGAGCCACAAAACATAATTGTAATATATGATGACATGGACATAGAAAAAGGAAATATAAAAATTAGAAAAAAAGGCGGAGCAGGAAGTCATAATGGAATGAAATCCATTGTCAAAGAACTAGGAACAACAGAGTTTGCTAGAATTAGAGTAGGAATAGGACAACCTGAATTTAAAAATGATATGATAAATTATGTCATAGGAAAAATTCCAAAAGAAGAACAAGTAATATTACAGCGAGGAGTAAATAAAGCAGCAGAAGCAATTGAAGAAATTCTAAAAAACGGAATAGATATAGCTATGAATAAGTTCAATTAAAAACAGAAATAAAAACAAAAACATAACGAAAATATATAAAAGGGAGAAAATTAAATGCTAGAAATTTTTATCAATAAAAACACGGAAAACAATGCAATAAATAAGGAAATATCATTGTTAGAAAATGGACATCTAGTAGAATATTACACTGAAGAAGAAAAAGATTTAAGAAAAGAAGGAAATATCTATATTGGAATAATTCAGGACATAATAAAAGGAATGCAATCTGCTTTTGTAGATATAGGAACAGAGAAAAATAGTTTTATTCATTTAAAAGATTTACTTCCTAAAATAGACGAAACAAAAAATAATACAAAAAACGACAATAAAGAAATTACACAAGTAGTTAAAAAAAATGACAAAATACTTGTACAAGTAAAGAAAGATAGTAATATTCAAAAAGGTGCAAGAGTTTCAACACATATTAACTTACCAAGTAAATACATTGTATTTATGCCAAATACAGATATAGTAACAATATCACAAAAAATAGAAGACAAAAAAGAGCAAGAAAGACTATTAAAATTAGTAAAAGAAAATCTTTCTAGTGGAAATGGTGCTGTAATTAGAACATCAGCAATAGGTAAAACAAAAGAAATTATAGAAGACATAAAAAATGTAGAAGCAAAATGGAAAGAAATAGAAGAAAAGTATCAAAATGAAAAACAATCTAAAAAACCAAAATTAATTTATAAATCAGAAAATATTGTAGAAAAAATGATTTTAGATTTATCAGAAAATACAATACAAAGAATATTAACAAATGACGAGACTGAATATAACAAACTAATAAAAATGCAAAAAGAAAATACCTATTTAGCAAAAATAAAAATAGAGTTAAAAAAGGAAGAAATATTAAATATCTATGACGCAAAAAAACAAATAGACAAATTGCAAAATAGAAAAATATGGCTAAAATGTGGTGGTTTTATAACAATAGACAGAACAGAAGCACTAACAGCAATTGATGTAAACACAGGAAAATACACAGGAACTAAAAATGTAGAACAAACAATATATAAAGTAAATGAAGAAGCGACAATAGAAATAGCAAAACAATTAAGACTAAGAGACATTGGCGGAATAATAATTATTGATTATATAGACATGAAAGATAGAGAAAACAAAGAAAAAATACAAAAATTATTAATAGAAGAATTAAAAAATGACAGAGCAAAAACACAAGTAGAAGGATTCACAAAATTAGACTTAATGGAAATGACAAGAAAACATATAATATCACACAGATAACTATTTTACTAATTTTGAACATTCTTTCTAAAATACAAAATAAAATACAGAAAGGAGAATATGAATATTTTAAATATAAAATATATCATACAATAAATATATGAATGTAGGATTTATATCATTAGGATGTAGTAAAAACTTAATAGATACAGAAATTACAATTGGATTATTCAAGAAAAATCTTTATAAAATAGTAAATAATCCAAAAGATGCAGACATTTTAGTTATAAATACATGTGGATTTATAGAAACGGCAAAAGAAGAAGCAATTAATACAATATTAGAAATGGCAGAATATAAAAATGTAAGATGTAAATACCTAATTGTTATGGGGTGCTTAGTACAAAGATATTATGAAGACTTAAAAAAGGCAATTCCAGAAGTAGACTTATGGATAAAAATAGATGAATATAATCATTTATGGGAAAAAATAGAAGACTTAATAAAAAGAGACATTGTACAAAAAACAAAAACAAAGACAAAAACAAAAATATCTGAAATAGAAGCAATGCCAATGTTAACATATGAAGAATATTTAAATAGGGTTATTACAACTGGAAAAAATTATGCCTATTTAAAAATAGGAGAAGGTTGTAGCAATAAATGTACATATTGTGCAATTCCATATATAAGAGGACCTTTTGTAAGTAGAAAAATGGAAGAGATATTAGATGAAGCAAATATGTTAGCAAATCAAGGCATTAAAGAAATAATAGTAATTGCACAAGATACAACTAAATATGGAGTGGATTTATATGGAGAAAGTAAATTAGCAGAATTATTAGAAAAATTAAGCAAAATTCAAGGAATTGAATGGATTAGATTTTTATATTCTTATCCAGAAGGAATTACAGATGAACTAATTGCAACAGTTGCTAATAATGCTAAAATTGCCAAATATTTTGACATTCCAATTCAACATATATCAAATACAATTTTAAAAAGAATGAATAGAAAAACAACTAAGGAAAAAATAGAAGATTTAATTAAAAAAATAAGAAAAGAGATACCAGATGTTACTTTAAGAACTAGCTTAATTGTAGGCTTCCCAGGAGAAACAGAAAAAGATTTTAAAGAATTATTAGACTTTGCAGAAGAAACAAAATTTGATAAATTAGGAACTTTTATGTACTCTAAAGAAGAAGGAACACCTGCTGCTAAATTACCAGAACAAATTCATGGAAACACAAAAAAGGCAAGATATAAAAAAATAATGCAAAAACAACAAGAGATATCAAAAGAAATTTTAGAAAACAAAATAGGAAAGAAATATAAAATATTAATAGAAAATATATCTTTTGATAACAATTATTTTATAGGAAGAACAATGCAAGATGTGCCAGAAGAAGATGGATTGGTTTATATAAAAAATGAGCAAAATTATAAATTAGAAGATGTCTTAAATAATTTTGTTAATTGCCAAATAGAAGAAGTAAGCAATTATGATTTGATAGGTAAAATTATTTAGAGCAATAAAATAAATTATGTTTAAACTATTATATATTTTTATCAAAAATGTAGAAGAAGTTATTTTTATAACTAACATAATATTTATTATAGAACCCCAATTTATAGGTTACTTTTAGCAACCTATAAATTTTTTGTCTTTTAGTAGTTCAACTAAAGAACTTTTATTATCAGAACTCATCTCAACTAATGGCAATCGTGGAACTCCAAAATCAAATCCTAAAACATTTAAAGCATATTTAACAGGAATAGGATTGACTTCAGAAAAAAGACTATGAATAAGGGGAATAGAAGACAATTGTTTCTCTTTAGCATTTAAAATATCTCCTGCTAGAAAATCAGATACCATATCATGAGTAAATTTAGGACAAATATTAGATAATACAGAAATTACACCTAATCCGCCTAAAGAGCAAATAGGAATAATCTGGTCATCATTACCAGAATAAATTGCCAAATTATCTCCACACAAATGTGCAATATCAGCCACTTGAGAAATATTACCACTAGCCTCTTTAATAGCAACTATATTACTTATTTTAGAAAGTTCAAAACAAGTTTTAGGAGTAATATTAATTCCTGTTCTACTAGGTACATTGTATATAATTATTGGAATATCAATACTTTCAGCAATAGCCTTATAATGAGAAATAAGCCCTAACTGTGTAGTCTTATTATAATAAGGAGTAACTAGCAAAACACCGTCAGCTCCTAAATCTTGAGCGATTTTAGACATATGAATTGCTTGTTTTGTATTATTAGAACCAGTACCTGCAATAACAGGAATTCTGCCATTAGAAGTTTCAACAGCACATTTTATGGCAGTTATTTTTTCACTTTCTGTCATTGTAGAACTTTCGCCAGTTGTACCACAAACTACAATTGCATCAATATTGTTTTTAATTTGAAAATTTAAAAAATCCGTAAAAACATCTACATTTACACCATTTTCATTAAAAGGAGTAGGAACAGCAGAGGCAACACCTTTAAATAAAACTTTTTTCATTTATATAACCCTCCCAATTAAGTTTTAAAAATATCTTATTATTAAGAATTATAATAAAGTATATTAAGACAATTAATATTTAGACTATCTTCTATAAGAGTTAATAAAACAAAATTTGATTTACAGGGATATATAAAAAATTTTAGTATTGAAAATATTTATAATTTTATTGTAAAATATTGAAAAATAAAGTATAATGAGGACATCCTTTTCACAAAGGAAATCTTTTTGAAAGGGGTGAAGCGATATGACCAATGCAGAACTAATTTTGAAGTTAGTTGAAATGCTTATTGAATCTGAAAAGAAACAAGAAGTAAAAGCTAATGAACAAAATTGTCAAAGCAAAGATTAGTACATATCTAATAATTTAAGGAGTAGTAACTTCCATTTACTACTCCTTAATTTTTTATACACAACAAAAGAGATGCCTTCTTCCATTGCATCTCTTTCTAACTATATGACTTTTGCAGAACTATAGTCAATGTTTAAGCTACTTATATTGTACAACTTAAAATTAAAATTGTCAAACATTTTGTAAAAATATTGATAGATAAATCTATAAAACACTATGAAAAAAGAAAAATATATGATATAAAATAAATACAAAGATAAATTAATAGGAGAAAAATATGCTATCAATAAAAGAAATGAGAAAAAGACTACCAAAAGAATTTATGGAAGACTTATATGAAAAATATTCGCCTATAACAGTAGACAAAATATTATTAGGAATGACAGAAGACAGATACACAACAGTAAGAGTCAATACAATAAAATACAACATACAAGAATTTATGAAATATTTAAAAGAAAAAAACATCAAATTTGAAAGAACATTATGGTATCAAGATGCTTTAATAATAAAAAATGCAAAAGAAAAAGATTTACAAAAATTAGATATTTACGAAAAAGGATATTTTTATTTGCAAAGTTTATCTAGCATGATACCACCAATTATATTAGAACCAAAACAAGGAGAAAAAATATTAGATTTAACAGCAGCGCCAGGAAGCAAAACTACACAAATTGCAGCACTTATGCAAAATAATGGATATATATTAGCAAATGAACTAGACAAAATTAGATATGAAAGACTTAACTATAATATTCAAAAACAAGGAGCAAGTATAGTAAGTACAATAAATGAAAGAGGAGAAAAAATAGGAGAAAAACACCAAGAACAATTCGATAGAGTATTACTAGACACACCATGTAGCGGAGAAGGAAGATTTATAGTAAATAAATTATCAACATATAGAGATTGGTCTCCAAAAGTAGTAAATGATTTAAGCAAATTACAAAAGAAGCTATTTAAAAGTGCATATCAAGCACTAAAACCAAATGGAATTATGGTATATTCAACATGTACACTAAATGAACAAGAAAATGAACAAATTTTAGATTGGGCAATTAAAAATTTAAATATTAAAATACTAGATATAAAACTAGAAATAAAAGAAGCAATACCAGCGTTTACAGACAATGTAGATGAAAACATAAAAAAAGCAATAAGAGTTTTACCATCTAAAAATACAGAGGGATTTTTTGTTGCAAAAATTAAAAAATTAAAAACATAGGAGAAAAAAATGAAATACGAATTTGAAGTGCCAGGAAAAATTACAGGAAAAGGAAGGCCAAGAGTAAACTCATATACAGGCATTGTATATACACCAACAAAAACCAAAGATTATGAATGCTTAATAGAACAATACTTTTTATTAAAATACCCAAGATTTAAACAAATTGAAAAAAGAACAAAAGTAAGCATAATAGCATATTTTGGAATACCAAAAAGTACTAAAAAATCAGAAATAGAAGCAATGTTAAATCAAACAATAAGTCCTACAAAAAAACCAGATATAGACAATATAGTAAAAATAGTATTAGATGCAATGAATAAATTTGCATTTAAAGATGATACACAAATAACTAAACTAGAAGTTGAAAAAAAATACGGAACTGAAGAAAAAATAGTAATAGAAATAGAAGAATATTAAAAAATAAAAAGTATTGTAACAATCAACATAAAATAAAAACAATTAAAAATTACAATCATATTATAATATAAGGGTGATAATATGATAAATGTTTTAAGAGAATTATATATAGATGCTAAAAATATAAAAGAAAAAGACCCAGCGTGTAGAAGTGTTTTAGAAGCTGTAATCTTATATCCAGGATTTCATGCACTATTTTTTCATAGGATAGCACATTTTCTATACAGACATAAATTATTTTTCTTAGCAAGACTAATTTCTCAAATAGCAAGACATATTACAGGAATAGAAATACATCCAGGAGCGAAAATAGGTAGAAGACTATTTATTGATCATGGAATGGGAATTGTAATTGGGGAAACAACAACAATAGGAAATGACTGTACAATTTACCATAATAGCACACTCCGGAGGTACAGGAAAAGACAAATACAAAAGACATCCAGACTTAGGAAATAACGTAATTGTAGGAGCAGGGGCAAAAGTTCTAGGTCCAATAAAGATAGGAAATAATGTAAAAATAGGTGCAAATGCAGTGGTCTTGAAAGAAATAGAAGATAATAAAACTGTTGTAGGGATACCAGGAAAAACAATTGAAAAAATAAAATAATTGCTATATATAAAAAATAATATATTAATTTGTTTCACATCATTGATTAACATACAAAATTGTAATAACAATTTTATTAAGTTTATTGTTATTTTATTAAATAAGTGATAGAATAGGTGTGTACAAAATACAAAGAACTAAAAAATCAAAATAATTAGTATAAATAATAGGGGGAATAATAAATGTATGAAAGAAGTGCAGTAGTACTAGAAAAATATTTCAATGATATTTTAGGATTTGGAAATAAAGTAAATTTAAAAACAATCTACAAAAACTTTAAGGAATTAATAGAAGAAACACAAGAATATCAAATAATTGTTGAAAAAGAAGAAAAAATCATAAAAGAATTTGACGATTCAGCAAACCAAATAAGAAAAATTCAACAAGAACAAAAAAAATTATATAAGTCAAATATAAAACTAGAAGAGGATAGAAACCAAATATTTGATAATTTAGAAGAATCCCCTAATATTATACAAAAAAAACTAGAAAAAATGGAAAACACAATTACAGAAAACAATAAAACACTTTCTGAATTAAAAGATAAATTTACAAATGTTTTAAATGAGTTTAATAATAAACAAGAAGAAAGAAATAAAATCTCAAAAGAAAAAAGATTAGAAGAAAAAAATCATATGCAGTTAATTGAAAAAGCGACTAAAGACTTAAACGAAATAGACAAAGAAAAAATAAAAAATATAAAAACATACATTAATTCTGAAAATGAAACACCAAAAGAATTAGTTGGAATTATGATAGATAATGGCAAAGATGAAAGAGTAAAATTTAATGAAAATGTCATGGAAAAAGCTGCTTCTGAAAGAGATATAATTGCAAAAAGAGAAGCGGAATGCTATGTAAACTCATATGATAAAACAAGAAAATTGATTAATGATATTAATGCAGATTCTGTAAATATAGAAAAATATCAAAAGATTTTAAGAGATATAATTGTAAAATTTGCATTTTTAAAAGCAGAAAAAATGTATATTGTAGACTTTTTAGACAATGAAAGAATGACTGCTATTAATGGCACAAAAATACACAAAAACTTAATGGCAGAAGCCTGTGAAAACTTTGAACTAGATATTGAACAAATTAATAATTTATATCAATTAATTTTAAGAGAAAGTGCAGGAAAATCTTCTAAAAAAGCATACAATGAATTATATAACAAAGAATACTTAAAGAACATAGAAGAAAAAGAGAAAAAATTTGAAAAAGAAATTAATAATATAAAAATAAATGCAGGTACAATTATTAATTCTAATTACTGGAGAATTGGTGGAATGAAAAACATTTATGAAACATTTAATGAAGAAGTATCAAGCAAATTTAACAAAGATTTATCTGAATATAAAATAGAAGATGAACAAGAAGAAAATTTTGAAGACACACTAGTTGATAATACTAAAAAAGCAGACAATGAAATAATTGGATATATAGATGAAGAAGATGATGGATTTGAAAATAGCAATTATGATGATGAATTTGATGTAAATGAAGATAAAACTTTTGACGATGACGAAGAATCTAACGAAGAATTTGATGATGACATGAATTATGATGAAGACATTGAAGAAGGCGAATTCGACGAAGAAGATGAGTTTGAAGATGAAGAAGAATACGAAGATGACATAGACTTTGATGAAGACGAATTCAACGAAGATGAAGAAGAATACGAAGATGACATAGACTTTGATGATGAATTTGAAGACGATGAAGACGAATTCAACGAAGATGAAGAAGAATATGAAGACGACATAGACTATGACGAAGACTATGAAGATAATGATGACGAATTCGATGAAGATGAAGAAGAATATGAAGATGACATAGACTATGATGAAGAAGATGATGAAGACGAATTTGAAGAAGTTGAAAAAGATAAAAAAAGTAAAAAAGCAAAAAACAAGTTAAAAGAAGAGAAAAAATCTAAAGGGATTTTTGATAAATTTTTTAAAGATAAAAAATAAAAATAAAAAAGGGACTTTTTACAGCCCCTTTTTAATAATATAATGAAACATTTACAAATAGTAGGAAATATATTATAGAATGAAAGGAAAAAATGTATGAGTAAATTTGTATTAATTGGTGGTGGAGAAAACGGAAGGAATGGAACAAAATATGAAACAGGAGAGATTGATAGTGAAATTATAAGATTGACAAATAAAGTCAATAATATAAATTTTTTATTTATAGCACATGGAAATGATTACGAAGATTCATATTATGATGTTATGAAGAAAATATATACTGAAAGATTTAATTGTAATTGCAATATCATTACAAAAAAAGAACTTTTAAATCGAGAAAATGTACAAAAAAAGATAGAATGGGCAGATATTATATATGTAGGTGGAGGAAATACTTTAAAAATGATACAATTATGGAAAAAGAGTGGATTTGATAAAGTTTTAAAAAACTTTTTGCAAGAGGACAAGGTTTTTTGTGGTATTTCGGCAGGAGCTATATGTTGGTGTAAATATGGAATATCAGACTCAAGTAAAGAGTTCGAAGATGATGATTACACAATTGTTAAAGGATTAGATATATTCAATATATTGTTTTGTCCAAGTTATGAAGAAAGAACTAGAAAAGAAGAAAATTTAGAAAGATTAATGAAAGATGTAAACATGCCAATGATAGCTTTAGAAAAAGGAACAGCTGTGATTATAAATAATGGAAAATATAGAATAGTACAAAGTATAAAAAATAAAAAGGCATATAAAATATTTTATAAAGATGAAGATAAATATAAGTTAGAACTATCTACTGAAAAATACAAAAATATAAATGAATTTATAGAAATAAATGATTAATTAGATAATTAAATTTTATAATAATATTGATAAATAAACAAATAAAGTGTAAAATGATAATAAAAAAATAAAAGGAAAATAAAATGGAAGAAAAAGTAGATATTATATTAACAACATACAACACAAAAATTGAATATTTAAAAATTCAGCTAGACAGTATACTTAAACAAACACACAAAAACTTTTCACTAATAATTTCAGATGATTGTTCACCAAACGAAGAAGTAAGAAAAGTACTAAACGAATATGCAAAAAAAGACAAAAGAATTATCCTGTATTTTCAAGAAAAAAATTTAGGATGTACAAAAAGCTTTGAATTTTTACTAAATAAATCAGAAGCTAATTACATAGCGTTTTCAGACCATGACGACATATGGTATCCAAACAAAATTGAAGAATGTATAAAAACAATAAAAGAACAAAATGTAGACTTAGTATATTGTGACGCAAATCAAATTGATGCAAATGGAAAAATTATTAACGAAAGTTATTTAAGATATAAAAATATGCCAATAATAAACTATAAAATGCAAACAGAAATATTACCATTTGCAAGACATATAGCAATTGGATGTAGTCAAATGATAACAAAAGATGTAAAAGAAAAAATGTTACCATTTACAGAAAAAACATTTGCACACGATTGGCACTCTACATATATAGCAGCAAATCTAAAAGGAATTTATTGTATAGACAAGCCTTTATTTGGATACAGAATACATGAAAACAACATTTTTGGTGGAAGAAACTTAAAACAAAATATGCGGACTTTGGAAAAAAGAAAATGGAAGTAATTATAAATCATATTTAAAATATAGACATATGGTAATTACAGAAACATACTTAGCAGGAGTTTTGATGTGTAAAGATTATAGAAACAAAATAGGAAACAATACATTAGAAAAAGAAGAAGACAATGTAATAGAATATTTTAAAAAAGCACAACAACATAAAATAATATATATGCCAATACATAAATATTTTAAATATTTAACATTTAAAGGATTAAAAAAGAGAGCAATAAAAGAAATTACAATTTTACATTTTCCATTGATTAGTTATATAATTTTTGCTTTAATGTAATTAATATAAGAAAAGTTATCTTTTATTGAATAGAAAAAATGAAGATTTTTTACATATTCAATAAAAAATTGAAACTTTTTTGTGTTTTATTTGTATCTATATATATAGAGAGAATATTTTTGTAAAAAGTCGGAGGAAAAACGAATGAAGATTTTTAAAAATGAAAAAATAATGAAACCACTTTTAATTATACTAACAATGTCAGCATTAGCACTAAATTGTGTAAATATACAAGCAAATAATACAAACACAAACAATATCAATGCAGAATCTATTAGCCCAAAAGATGAGGTAAGTGTTGTGTACAGTTCACATGTGCAAGACTTTGGATGGGAGCAAGAGTTTTCAAAAGAAAACGGACAAGAGTCTGGTTCAACGGGAAAAAATAAGAAAAATGAAGCAATAAAAATAAAACTAAAAAATGCACCAAATAATATGAAAATTAAATATCAAGTAGAAGTTCAAGGAGAGGGCTGGCAAGAGTGGAAAGAAGATGGAGAAATTGCGGGAACAACAGGACAAAACAAAAGAATGCAAGCAATAAAAATCCAATTAATAAATACACAAAATTATTCTGTAGAATATAGAGTACATGTACAAGATAGAGGTTGGCAAGAATGGGTATCTGATGGTAAAGTAGCAGGATTACCAGAATTACAATTGAAAATAGAAGCAGTTGAAATAAGAATTATACCAAAAACAATTAGTGTTATGTACCAAACACATTTGGAATGGAGAGGCTGGCAAAAATATGTAAACAATGGACAAACATCTGGAGACTCACAAAACAAATTAAAAATGGAAGCAATAAGAATAGATATTAAAAATTTACCAATAAAAATACAATATAAAACACATGTACAAGACTTTGGATGGGAAAAAGAATGGAAAGAAAATGGACAAGAATCTGGTTCAACAGGACAAAATAAAAAATTAGAAGCTATTAGAATTAGACTAGATAGCACAGAGGAATATTCTGTTTTATATAGAGTGTATTTGCAAGATAAAGGTTGGCAAGAATGGAAATCAGATGGAGATATAGCAGGAACAACAGGTGAAAACAGAAGAATGGAAGCTATTGAGATAAAAATTGTTAAAAAACAACAAAAGGGCAAAATTAACATTACAAATGGAATAGAAAATATAACATTTTATAAAAATGATGATATAAAGATTGAAGGATGGGCTTTATCAAATGTTACAAATTCTAAAATTAAAGTTTATTTAAACAATGAACTTTTAGAAGAAGCTAACATAAATATTAAAAAAGAAAAATATGAAGAAATATATGAAGAGTACCCAGAGTATGGAACAAAAAATCAAAATCCAACCCCAAAATTTATAATAACAATTCCAAGTGAAATTACAAACAAATTAACAGATGGAAAACATAAAATTAAATTAGAACTATTTACAAAAGACGGAAAAATTAAATTAAATAGTATAGAAAAAACAATAAGCATAGATCATACAAATTTTGTTGTAAAATATACAACACATGTACAGGACTATGGATGGCAAGAATATGCAGGTCAAGGCAAAACATCAGGAGTAATAGGACAAGATAAAAAAATAGAAGCATTAAAAATAGTTTCTAAAAACTTACCAGAAAATACAAAAATATATTATAAATCACATGTACAAGATTATGGTTGGGAAAATGATTGGAAAACAGATGATAAACAAAGTGGAACAACAGGACAAAATAAAAAGGTAGAAGCAGTTAAAATAAAATTAGAAGGAACAAATGAATATTCTATAATGTATAGAACTTACTTAAATGGAAAGGGATGGCAAAACTGGGCAAATGACGGCGAGACTTCAGGAACAACTGGACAAAACAGAAAAATAGAAGCAATAGAAATTAAAATAGTTCCAAAAATAAAAAATGACAAATTAGATGCCTACCTAGATGGATATATTCCTGCAAAAGTAAAACAAGATAAATTTAAATTTTCAGGCTGGTTAATGACTAATATACCAAATGTAAAAATACAAGTTGTTTTACAAGATAAAATAATATCTCCACAAATAATTAGAACAGAAAGACAAGATGTACTAGATGTGGTAAAAGGTTATGGAGGAGAAGAAAAAAATCCAAAACCAGGATTTGAATTTACAATAGACTTTACAAATGAAGATTTAGGAAACAAAAACTTAAAAGTACAATTTATTGATGAAAAAGGAAAAGTATTAAAAGAAGAAAAAAGAACTTTTGAAGTATGTAAAAAAATTGATATATCAAAAGGGGTTTATGGAAAAACAGGATTAAAAGTTGCAGGAAGAGGAGGAAGTGATTTAACCTACTATAAATTTGGAAGTGGACCAAATGTATTTTTTGCAACATTTGCAATACATGGATATGAAGATTTATGGGGAAAAGATGGACAAGAATTAGTAACAATAGCAAATGACTTTTATAATAGATTAATTAGTGACTATGATTATGCAATAGCAGATAAATGGACTATATACATATTCCCTGGAGTTAATAATGATGGATTAAATAATGGGTGGACACATAATGGCCCAGGAAGAACAACATTATATAGTCAAGCACCAGGAAATAAAGGAATAGACTTAAATAGGTCATGGCAAATAGGTAGTGGATATACAAGATTTACAGGTGACAGAAATTATAATGGTACACAAGGATTTCAAGCATATGAAGCACAAGCACTAAGAGACTTTTTAATAACACATAAATCACAAAATGGTCAAACATTATTGGTAGACCTACATGGTTGGATGCAACAAGTAATAGGAGACCCAGAAATATCTAGCTATTATCTACAACAATTTCCAGAATCAGATAGATCATCAATAGGAAGATATGGAACACAATTTTTAATAAATTGGGCAAGAACATATTTAGCATCTAATTCAAGACCTGCAAAAACAGCATTAATAGAATTACCATATCAAGGAGTTACAGGACATCAATCAGTAGTAGACAAAAATTTCTCTAATAGATATATAGAAGCAACATTAGCAATGTTAAGAAATATGTAACTCGTTAATCTAAGAAGGGAACTAAGCTTAAATGATTAAAAATAAGAAAATTATTTATACATGTTTAATAATATTGATATTAATATTTATAATAATATTTTTAGGCATAAAAAATAATAAATTTTGGGTAAAAACAGAAAATAATTTAGTGGATGAACAAAATTTAGAAGAAAACAATCTAATCGAGCAGAGTGTAGAAAAAGTTGAAGAAATAAAAAACGAAATAGGGATAACAGGCAATACAGAATTATATGAAATTCAAAAAGGATATGACGATAAAGAAATAGCAGTTATAAAACCAAATATAAAATACAAAGTCGCATTTGCAGGTATGATAAAAAAACAAAAACCAGAAATGAATGAATTAGATAATATAATAGAAACAAATCATCCTAAAAATAACGGAATATGGATAGAAAATAATAGTAGAGAAAAAATGTTAAAAATAATAAAGAACAACACAAAGTCAACATATAAAATAGACGATGATGGATATCTAAAAATTATTAACAAAAATATGCAAAATGACAATGACATAGCTTTGGAAAAAATAATTAATTCTAATAAACTATTTATATTGAATATTTCAAGTATTTGTTATATTATAGATGATATATCAGGAGAGATATTAGATTTCAATTTTGAAAAATTAGACATGTTCCAAAATTATGAATATTTTACAGATGAAAATAGAAACATTATTTTTATTACAGAAAACACAAAAAAGATGCTAAGTGAAGCAGAAATTTTTCAAAGTGTATTAAATTTAATGTCTGAACAAGTTGAGTAATACAAGAAGGTACTTTAATATCAATCAAAAATGATTGTTGGTAAAAAATATAAATATACAAAACAGCCTATTTTTATAGCGAAAAATAGGCTGTTTTTGTTGACAAAAAAGAGTTTTAAATATACAATATAAAAAGATTTTTTAAAGAAAAAAATAGGAGAGAAATAATGGATTTTTTAAAACAAATAATAAAAAATAAAAGCTTAATTTTTCAATTAGGAAAAAATGATTTTAAAAATAGATTTGCAAATACTAGTTTAGGAGCAATATGGGGATTTTTACAGCCATTTGTATTTATGCTAACATATGCAATAGTATTCCAGTACATACTAAAAACAGGAAGTAGTGGAGATGACCCATATGTTGTATGGTTTTTCCCTGGAATGGCAATGTGGCAGTGGATAAATGATAGTATATTATCAGCAAGTGGTTCAATTAGAACATATAGTTATTTAGTAAAAAAAGTAGTATTCCCAGTTGATATAATTCCTACAATATCAATAGTAGCATCAAGCTTTGTTGGACTATTTTTGTTATTAATAGCAACAGTATTATGTATGATTTTTAATTATATGCCAAATGTTTTATTACTTTTATATGTTGTGTTTGCCACATACTGTTTTATAATAGCATTTACAAGATTTACATCAGCTGTTACAACAGTTGTACCAGACTTTGCCAACTTATTAAATATTGCAATGCAACTATTTTTCTGGTTTACACCAGTAATTTGGAATTTAAGTATGCTTTCAGGACATCAAACGATACTAACATTAATGAAATGTACACCATTTACATACTTAATAACAGCATTTAGGGAAGTATTTATAAGTGATGGAATAGTATTTGCTAATAATGGAATGTTTACTATTGTGTTTTGGGTAATAACTATATTGATGTTTGTATGGGGAAACTCAGTATTCAAAAGAACAAAAAAAGACTTTGCTGACGTTTTATAAAAAGACCATATAAAAAAGTAAAATCATAAATTATAAATCATAAAAGAACCTAAGAAAGGATAATAAAATGAGTAAAGAACAAGAAGAAAACGCTATTGAAATAAAAGACTTAGTTAAAAAATATAAGATGTTTAATAAAAAGCAAGACAGACTATTAGAAGCTATATTTCCGCGAATGAATAGACATACAGATTTTACAGCAACAAATCACCTAGACCTAACAGTAAAAAAAGGAGAAGCTCTAGGAATTCTAGGAAAAAATGGAGCAGGAAAATCAACTTTATTAAAAATGATAACTGGAGTTGTTGTACCAACATCAGGTAGTTTAAAAGTAAATGGAAAAATTAGCTCATTACTTGAACTTGGAACAGCTTTTAACTCTGAACTTACAGGAGAAGAAAACATATATCAACATGGACAAGTTATGGGGTTAACAAAAGAAGAAATAGAAGCAACAAAACAAGATATTATAGATTTTGCAGATATAGGAGACCATTTATATCAACCAGTAAAAACATATTCATCAGGTATGTTTGCAAGACTTGCATTTGCATGTGCCATAAATGTTGACCCAGATATCTTAATAGTAGATGAGGTATTATCAGTTGGAGACATGGCGTTTCAATTAAAATGTTTCAAAAAATTTGAAGAATTTAAATCAAAAGGAAAAACAATATTATTTGTAACACACAGCGTATCAGATATTTTAAAAAACTGTACAAAAGTAATAATATTAGAAAATGGAAAAAAGACATTTGATGGAGATGTAAAAGAAGGTGTTGAACTATATAAAAAAATTATCACAGGAAATGCTCCAAAAAATAGCAACATAGAATTAGTAGAAGACGAAGTGAAAATTGACAACAATCCTAATACATGGAAATCACATTTTAATCAAAATCCAAATTTAATCGAATATGGAAACTTAGATGCAGAAGTAATTGACTATGGAATTTTTGATACAGATAGAAAATACTTAACAATAATAGATAATGAAAAAGAAGTTATATTAAAATCAAAAATAAAATTTAATAAAGAAATAGATAATCCAATATTTACAATGACAATAAAAAATTTCAATGGAGTAGAAGTTGCTGGAACAAATACAATGATTGAAAAAATTTATCCAGGAAAATTTCAAAAAGGAGACATAGTAGAAGTAGAATTTATTCAAAAATTACCACTAGCACCAAATAAATACACATTGTCATTCAGCTGTACACACATAAATGCAAAAGGAGAATTAGAAGTACTAAACAGAAAATATGAAGCTTTATTAATAGAAATTATGTCTAATAAAGAATGTGTAGGAATAGCTAAATTAGACACAAAAATCAATGTGATAAGAGAGGAAAACGGTGAACAAAACAAATAAGGAAAATAATACTATATTTTCATATAAAAAATCAAAGAGGGCAAAGAAAAGTAAAATACCAAAAGTGGCAAAACTATTAATAATATTGCTAACATCATTAATAATTTTGCTAGTAATAACAATTGCTGTTATAGAAAATAGCAAAGCAAAAATAGAATTGACACAATTATCTGCTAGAAGTGATAATAGTATGATGGGATATTTTATAAAGACAAAAAATAATAAAACAATTGTAGTTGATGGTGGATTAAAAATAGAAAAAGACACATTAAAACAATATATAGAGAAAAACGGAAATACGGTTGACTATTGGTTTATAACACATCCACATAAAGACCATGTAGGAGCTTTTATTGATATAGTTCAAAACTCTGATATAGAAATTAAAAATGTATATTATAGTATAAACAGCTTAGAATGGTATGATAAATACGAACATGATAGATTAGGAGAAATAGAAGAATTTAAGAAAACAATAGAAAATGATAAAATAAAGCCAATAGCAAAAACGCCACAAATTGGAGAAATTATAGATATTGAAAAAAACTTAAAAGTAGAAATATTAGAACTTGCAAATCCAGAAATTACTAATAATGCAATAAATAATTCGAGCATGGTATTTAAAATGTATGTAAATGACCAAACAATACTATTTTTAGGAGACGCAGGAGTAGAAGAATCTCAAAAATTAATAAAACAATATGGGACAGAATTAAAAAGTGATATAGTACAAATGTCACATCATGGACAAAATGGAGCAACAAAAGAATTATATCAATTAGTACAACCGGAAATATGTTTATGGCCAACACAAGGTTGGTTATGGGATAATAACATTGGACAGGGATTCAACACAGCACACTATAAAACGATACAAACTAGAGAATGGATGGAACAAATTGGTGTAAAGACAAATTATGTAGCTAAAGATGGAGATATTACAATATCAATTGGAGGCAATTCTAAATAAAAATTAAACAGAAACAAATAAAAACTATCTTAGGAAGAGGAATGATAATAATTATGGAACAAATAGATATTTTAATGGCAACTTATAATGGAGAAAAATATCTAAAAGAACAAATAGAAAGTATTTTAAACCAAACATATTCAAATATTAGATTAATAATTTCAGATGATTGTTCAAAAGACAAGACAAGGGAAATAATAAAAGAATATGAAAAAAAGGATAGTAGAGTAACTGCATATTTTCAAGAAAATAATTTAGGATATGTAAAAAATTTCGAATTTTTATTAACAAAAGTAGAAAATGATTTATACATGTTATCAGATCAAGATGACTGCTGGCTTCCAGAAAAAGTAGAAAAAACATATAACAAACTAAAAGAAACAAATGCAGATTTAGTATTTACAGACTTAGAAGTAGTTGACGAAAATTTAAAAACAATATATCCATCATTTAATGATTTTATGCTACTTTCAAGGAAAATAGAAAAATGTATAAACAATTATGAACTACAATACCTATATAATTGTGTCACAGGGTGTACATTATTATCAAAAAAAGAATTTATAGAAAAAATAATACCAATACCAAAAGCCAAATATGTAATACACGATACATGGATAGGATTAATAATAAGTTTACATGGAAAGGTTGCATATTTAAACGAAAAAACAATAAAATACAGGCAACATGGGAATAATCAAGTAGGAACAGATAAAATATCACATAAATTTAAAAAAATTCAAGATGTAAGAAAACTGTTTATAGAAGTAAAACTAGACTTATTTAAAACATATGTAGAAAATGATAGAATTTTTCCAGAAGAACTAAAAAAACAAAATAAAAAGGCATTAGAATATTTTGAAGACATAAAAAATAAAAAACACATGAACTTAAAAAACTGGAGAATTTTTCATAAATTATATAGAAACGAAACATTTATATATTATGTAGAAAATTTTATGATAATGAATACACCTGCAATTGGAAATATGTTTTTTAAAATAAGACATTTTACTTTAAAATTATTGGGAAAAAGATAGTATTAAAAATATATCAGCATAAGGCTACATTAGCAAAAAATAGTATGCCTTAGAAGGGAATGAAATTTAATATGATAGAAGTAGATAAAAGATTTTATCATGAAGAAAATTATTATAATAATGACATTTACTGCGATTATAGAGAAGATATTAAAAAATACATAAATGAATATCGACCTCAAGAATATAGCAAAATTATAGAACAAGATAAAAGAACAAATATAGTAAATATATTTTCAGAAATGAGAACAAATGTAGTAAAATGGTATCCATTTGAAAAAAATAAAAAAATACTAGAAATTGGAGCTAATTATGGAGAAATAACTTTGGAACTAACAAAGAGAGTTTCTAGTGTAACATCTGTCGAATTTTGTCAAGAAAAAATAGAATGCCTACAAAAAAGACTAGGAGAAGTAGAAAATTTAAAACTAATTCTTTGTACTAATTTAAAAGATGTAATTATAGATGAAAAATATGATTACATTACATTAATAGGAACAGCGGAATATGCAGAAAAATTAGGATTTTCAAATCTTAAAGAAATGCTAGAGTGGGCATATAACAAATTAAGTGAACAAGGAAAAATAATTTTAGCAATAGACAACAAATTTGGTGTAAAAAATTTAGCTGGTTCAACAAAAAGCAAACAAGAACCACCATTTGCAATCTATAATGAATACAAAGATAAAGACTATAAATTATATGGAAAAACAGAATTAGAAGAAATATTAAAGAATTTTAACAATTCAAAATTTTACTATCCTGTTCCAAACTATTCACTAACACATATGATTTATACAGACGAATATCTACCAAAAAGAAATAGATATAACATTTATTATAGAGAAGATGAAGAAATACTTTTTAATGAACTAACATTTATTGGAGAAGCAATTAAAAACAATAAATTTGACTTCTTTACAAATAGCTATATAATAGAAATATCAAAAGAGAATACCACTGATGTTCATTTTGTAAACTATAGCAATATGAGAAAAGAAGAATACAAAATTATAACTAAAATATCAGAAGAAAAAGTAGAAAAAGAAGCATATAACAAACAAGGAATACAACATATTAAACAAATAGAAAATAATATTGAAAAATTAAAAAACTCAGGATTCTCAATGTGCGAAAAATTTTCCGAAAATAAAATAGAAAGTAATTTTATTAAAATACCAACTATGGATGAATATTTAGGAGAATTAATAGAAAAAGGAGAATACACAAAATTTGAAGAAGAATTAGAAAAATGGCACAAGATTTTAAATGAAAGATTTACAAAAACTTCTGAGACAAGTATTTTTGAAAAGTACAATGTAGAAATAAAAGATGAAGAAAAAGAAAAATTGACAATATTAAAAGATGGTTTTATAGATTTAGTATTCCAAAATATATTTTATGATGGAAACGAATATATACTATTTGACCAGGAATGGTATGAAGAAGGTGTACCATTAGAATTAATAATGTATAGAAGTATTCAACAACTTGTTTTTCAGCATAACAATATAGCAAAAAAAATTAATTTAAAAGAATTATACAAAAAATATAATATTGAAAATTATATTAAAATATTTGACAACCTAGAAGAAAAATGGCAAAACACATTAATAGATAAAAAAATATTAGACTTCTATTCAGAAAAATGGAGCAGAATAATAAGCATTGAAGACATTAAATTCAATTTTGAAAAAAGAATTGGAGCAGTTTATACAGAAAAAGATAAACTTTATGAAGAAAACAGAGAATTAAAAGAAAAAAATGCAAGATTAACACAAGAAATTGAACAACTAAAAAACAGCAGAATTTATCGCTGGACAAACTTTTTAAGAAGAAAAGATGGAAAGCAATTAAATTAAAATTCTTTCAAAAACAAATTAATATTTTAGAAGGGAATAAAAGTAATGGATAAATTAATCACAGTTATTATACCATGTTATAATATAGAAAAATATATAGAAAAATGTATAGAATCAATAGAAAAACAAACATATAAGAATTTGGAAATCATAGCAGTAGATGATGGTTCAAAAGATACAACAGTAGAAAAACTACATAAAATGCAAGAAAAATACCCTAATTTACAGGTATATCAAAATAGCGAAAACAAAGGGGCTGCATATTCAAGAAATTTTGCAATACAAAAAGCAAAAGGAGAATATATAGGTTTTGTAGATTCAGATGACTATATTACTAGTGATTATTATGAAAAATTAATTGAAACAGCTGAAAAAGAAAATGCAGACATTGTTGCAACAGACATAGAAATAGTTTATGAAAATAGTGCAAATGAACCAATACTATCAAGAGCATGTTTAGGAGAAGTCACAAAATTCAACTTAGTAAATAATGGACTAGCAGCATCTCCATGTAATAAAATAATAAAAAAAGAATTAATTGAAAAATATCCATTTTTAGAAGGAAAAATAAATGAAGATGTAGCATCTATATTGCCAGCAATTGTAAATGCAAAAAAAGTAGCATATGTTCAAGGAATAAAATATTTTTATGTACAAAGAGAGAATTCAGTTCAAAATGAAGAAGTAACACTAAAAAGATTAGAAATGTTTGACTCTATAGATACTTGTTTTGAAAGAATAAAAGAAGATAAAAACTTCAAAAAATATCAATCAGCAATATTATATCAACAAGTGCTTTTACTATATATGGTAATTATACCAAAACAAAATGATTATGAAAAAAGGCAAGAATTACTTAATATATTTATGGAAAAACAAGAAAAATATGAGTTATACAAAAATAAATATATAGGACAATTTATAAAAGAACAACCAAAAAAAGAAAGGCAGTTTTATAAAGATATGGCTAAATGTTTAAAAAGAAAAGAAGCAGAATTAGCAAATGAAACAATAGAAAATAAAGATTCTATGAATAAAACAAAAGAAAAAATAAAAGATGTGATTAGAAAAATTACAAAAAGAACAGTAATAAAAAGATATATAGAAATAAAAGATTTAGAAAAACTAGCAAAAAAACAATCAAAAAAGAAACAAGAAGACATTAAAATATCTGTTGTAATACCAAACTATAATTACGAAAATTTCTTAATGCCACGTATTTATAGCATATTGGCACAAACAGAAAAAATACATGAATTAATAATATTAGATGACTGCTCAAAAGACAATAGTAGAAAATTAATAGATAATATAGTAGAGAAAATATCTCCATACATAAAAGTTCAAAAAATATACAATGAAGAAAACTCAGGTTGTGCATTTAAACAATGGAAAAAAGGATTTGCATTGGCAACAGGAGATTATGTATGGATAGCAGAAGCAGATGATTGCTGTGATAAGACATTATTAAAAAATATAGTAAAACCAATAAAACAAGATAAAAATATTTATATATCTTATGCAGATACTGCGTTTATAAATGCTTGGGACAAAATAATATTACCAACAATAAAACCAGAAATAGATATAAGAAAAACAAATCATTGGGAATCAGATTTTGTCGATAATGGGTTAGAAGAAATCAAAAACTACACATTTTTAAATTGTATTATTGCAAATGTATCTTCATGTATAATAAAAAGAGATAATTATGATGATATATTCGAAAAAATAATAGAATACAAACAAGCAGGAGATTGGCTATTTTATGTAAGTGTAATGAAAAAAGGAAATATTGCATTTTGCAACAAACCATTAAACTATTACAGATTACATGGAAACAATGTAACAAGTGTAACTAAAAAACAAAAACACTTTGACGAAATTGTAAGAATTCATGAAGAAATTAGAAATATGATTGAAATGACACCATGGCACGAAGAAGAAATACAAAAAAGATATGATTTTTTAACTAGAGTATGGGATTTAGGAGAAAGTGAAAATGAAAAAAATTAATATATGCTTTTTTGCATTATTACTGCTATTTACTCAAGTAATAATTTGTGATAATTTAATCTACTTTTTTAAAACAAGTTATCTTATAAGCAATATAATAGCATTAATAGTAAATATAGGTATATCAACATTATTAATAAAAAAGAAAAAAATAAAAATAGAAAGTAATTTTAGTAAATATGACTTAATATTTATAGCAATATTATTGGTAATAATGGGATTAACAATAATATATCCAGATACATTTTGGGATTCATATAGTTACCATATATATTTACAAGAAACACCATTTGCAGATAAAATAAATTCAGACTTTTTCCCGGGTAGAACGCTAACATCATTTGTTTATCCAATTGCAGATAGAATATTATATATGTTTAGAGCTTTATTAGGATTTAGATTAGGAACACTACCTGGATACTTCTTGATTGTAGTTATGTATTATCAAATTAAAAAATATCTAAAACAATTATTAGATAGTAAAATTGCAGAAAAATATATATCAATATTGTCAATGTTACCTTTAGGTGTTTTTATAATATTACAACAAATAGGAACATATTATATAGATAATTTTTCTTTGGTATTATTACTAGAAATATTCTATGTAATATTATTTGAAAGAAAAGATATTTTTAAAGAAAAAACTAGACTATATATTTTAGCATATACAGTAGGACTATGTGTATCTACTAAAATTACAAATGCAATTTATATTATTGGACCATTAATATATTTACTTATTAAAAACATAAAAGACATTAAATATATAAAAATATATGATTACATTTTACTTATATTAACATTTATAATAACAATGTTACCATATATGTTAGATGCAATTATACAAACAGGAAATCCAGTATTTCCATACTACAATTCAATTTTTAAATCAGAATATTTTCAAGAAATAAATTGGGTAGATGAAAGATACGGACCAAAAACTATAATAGAGTTTATATTCTGGCCTATATATATAATATTTCAGCCAACAAGAGCATATGAAGGCGGAAATACTGACTTTATGTTTGCAGCAGGATATATAATATCTATATTTATAATAATATATGAACTAATTTATAAAAAATTAATAAAAAAACAAGAAATAAATAAACAAATTTTAGAATATGGAACTTTATTATTATATCTATATTTTGTATGGGAATTGTTTATAATCGGATACACTAGATATGCAGGAGTAATACCAATATTATCAAGTATTATATATATAAGTTTATTAATAAAAGTAATCAAAAACAATAAAATATTTTTGATAATACTAATGTCAACAATAATACTACAAAGCTCTCTAGGAGGACTTTATGAATATTTTACACATGGAAGTAGGAAGAATTATAGAAATTTAATTATAAGTGAAAGAACAGAAGATAAAGAATATATTATAAATAATATAAAAAATAACATAAAAAAAGTATTTAGAGATAGAAACAACGAAAAATATGATATAGACGGTGTTTGGGGAGTAATATATGACAATAGTGCTGTACCAACATTATTAAATGTAGATGATAGAATGGTAGAATTACAATATGGTACAAAAACTGGTAAAACAGCAAAAACTGACGAATTATATTGGAATAATATATTAAATAATGATATATATGTCCCATTATATGAAGAAGGAGACAGAATGCCAGGAACAATATCTTATTTAAATCAATATGGATATGAAATAGTAGATGTAGCAGATACATTAACAAATGTAAGCTTTTTAGGAGGATATGATTATATTCATATTTTAAAAGTAAAACATGATAGTGAAAAATACAAAAAAAATCAAACAACAATGCTAACATGTACTGAAAATCAATTTGAAATAAAACGAGATGATAAAACAAAAGAAAATAAATTAACATTTGTAGCAACAATGAATGGAAGGGTACTAATTAAAAATATTGATGAACCAATTTCTATAAATATAATAGCAGAAAAAGGCGGAAAAGAAGAAATAATAGATACAGTATATGTAAAATCTGATGGAAAATCAATAAATTATGAAAAAGACCTAGATGGTATAGAATATGATTCAATAAAAATAAGATTAGACCAAGAAGAATTAAAATTAAAAACACAAAATCATAGTATTACAATATTAAATGCAAATATAAAATAAAGGAGAAATTTAATGAAAAGTAAAATAGCAGTATTAATACCATGTTATAATGAAAGCAAAACAATAGAAAAAGTAGTAAAAGACTATAAAACAGCATTACCAGAAGCAGATATATATGTTTATGACAACAACTCAACAGATGGTACAGCTGAAATCGCAGAAAATGCAGGAGCAATCGTAAAACATGAGTATAGACAAGGTAAAGGAAATGTTATTCGCAGTATGTTCAGACAAATAGACGCAGAATGCTATTTAATGGTAGATGGAGATGATACTTATCCTGCAGAAAATGCAAGAGAGATGTGTAATTTAGTTTTAGAAGGAAAAGCAGATATGGTAGTAGGAGATAGATTATCTTCTACCTACTTTACTGAAAATAAAAGACCATTTCACAATTTTGGAAACAAAAGTGTAAGGTTCTTAATTAATAAATTATTTAAAAACAAAATAAAAGATATCATGACAGGATATAGAGCATTTAGTTATCAATTTGTAAAAACATATCCTGTGCTATCAAAAGGGTTTGAAATAGAAACAGAAATGACAATACATGCTGTAGACAAAAACTTTTTAATTCAAGAAATACCAGTTGCATATAGAGATAGACCTGATGGAAGTGTATCAAAACTAAATACATATAGAGATGGATTCAAAGTACTAAAAATGATAGCAACATTATTTAAAGAATATAAACCATTCTTCTTCTTTAATATTGTTTCTATTATATGTGCAATCATATCACTTATATTTATAGTACCAGTATTTCAAGAATATTTTGCAACAGGACTAGTATTAAGATTCCCAACATTAATTGTAGGTGGATTCATAATGGTAGTAGCTATATTATCATTTATTTGTGGGGTAATATTAGATGTTATTGTAAAAAAACATAAACAATTATATGAACTAATGCTAAATCAATTAAAACAAAAATAAATTAAAACTATACAAAAGTGATTATAAAAATATTAAAACAAAATTCTACTTTAAGAAAGGAATGTAAATTAAAGTGAAAAAATTTTTGGAAAAAACAGAAGATATAATAAGAAAAATAGTTAGTTGTAGATTATTATATTACATAATAATAATGGCATTTTTTATAGCAACATACTATCTAAACTTAAAATTAGAATTACAAAAAAATAATATGCTTGGTACAGGAAATCATTTAAAATATTTCTTAATTGCAACAGCAATAACAGGAATACTTACATTAATACTAATAATATTTTCAAAAAAACTATATCAAAAATTAAAGCCACATATTGTTTATATGATTTTTGCATTAATTATTGGAGGACTTTATGTATTTATAGTTCCATTATGTGCACAAAGTGACGAACCAGCACATTTATATAGAACATTTCAAGCTGCACAAGGAGAAATAGTTGCACCAATAATAGATAATGAATTTAAAACAGAACTACCAAAATCTGTAATAGACATGGTAAATGTAAATAGTGAAAGCAAAAAAAGAGAATATAAAAAATATTATGACATAAAAGAAATGATGCAAATAGAATTAAATGAAGATGAAAAAATAGAAATATCAACAGTTGGTAATTATCATGGACTTAGCTATTTTCCACAATTAATAGGAGTAAAAATAGGATTATTATTAAAGATGAATCCATACTTTATTGCAATGCTTGGAAGAATAACAAGCTTAATAATAACAGTATTATTACTATCATATGGAATAAAAAAATTACCAAAACACAAATTATTTGCAACTATAGTTTTACTTTCACCAGTTGTATTGTCATATGCAGCAAGCTTTACAACAGACAATGCAATAATAATAACAGCATTTTTAATAATAAGCTATGTTTTACACTATATGGAAACAAAAGAAAAAATCAAATGGTGGGAATACATTATATTTGCAATACTAACATTTATAATTGCAATATCTAAAATGGCATATTTACCACTTGTTGGACTATGGCTATTTATACCAAAAGAATGCTTTAAAAAACCTAAAAATAAATGGATATTTGCAGGCGGATTTATTGCTTTAGGGTTAATATCTACACTATGGTGGATGAATGCAATTGCTGTAGAAACAGGAGTAACACCAGAGTCAACTGATACAAATGCTTGGATATATAAAAATCCAATTGGATATTTAACAGTTGTATTTAGAACAATTGTATACAATGCTTATGACTATCTAGAGAATATGTTTGCAGGACACTTCTTATGTCATAATCAAGTAGCACCATATGCAGTAGTACCAATTTCATATATAGTAATTACAGTAATGGCATTTTTCAATGATGAAAATAAAAAGAAAACAACAATGTACCAAAAAATTATAACAACAGGAATTATACTAGTATCATTTGGAATGATATGTACAGCAATGTACTTATATAATACAAGCTTTAAAAATCCAACAATAGTAGGAGTTCAAGGAAGATATTTAATACCACTACTATTATTAGCAGTATTTTTTGCAAATAAAAAGAAACTAGAAATAGAAGAACATAAACTTGTAAATGTAGCATTAATAGCAAACTTTGTAGTTTATTTATCAATGATGGTTAGATTTTTTATATAATTAAGACTTTAAAATACAAAGTATAAAACACTGATTTTATAGAATAGAAAAATAAATATATTTAATAAGAAAATAGAAAGGTTTATAAATTGAAAGAAATAAAAGATAAAATATTAAATTTTCTATTACCAGTTGGAAGTAAAAGAAGAAAAATATTCCAATACACATATAGACTATTAAAAAATAAAGAAAATAGAATAGAGCTAAAAGAAAAAATAAAAGAAAATGGACTTAAAAAAGGTCTAAGATATTCATTTTATAAATTAGTAATACCAGATAGCAGAGAAGCACAAGAAAAGCAATATTCAAATTGGATTAATAACAATAAATTAACTAAAGAAGACATAGAAAAACAAAAAAATACCCAATTTGAATATAGCCCATTAATAAGTATAATTACACCATTATACAATACTCCAAAAGAATTTTTTATAGATTATTTAGAAAGCATAAAAAAACAAACATATCAAAATTGGGAAATATGCTTAGTAGACGCCAGTAAACAAAAATTAGAATATATAGAAGATTTAATAAAACAAGATGAAAAAATAAAATATAAAAAATTAGAAGTAAACAATGGAATTTCCGAAAATTCTAATAAAGCAATAGAAATGGCAAGCGGAGAATTTATAGCACTTATTGATCATGATGATATGATTTCACAAAATGCTTTATTTGAAATAGTCTCAAGCTTAAACGAAAATAAAGAAACAGACTTTATATATACAGATGAAGATAAATTTGAAGGAAATTTAGAAAATAGATATTTTCCATTTTTTAAACCAGATTTTTCGCCAGACTTTTTAAGAAGTAATAACTATATTTGTCATTTAAGTGTTATAAGAAAAGAACTTGTAGAAAAAGTAGGATGTTTTAAAAAAGAATTTGATGGGGCACAAGATTATGATCTGTTTTTAAAAATTTCAGAACAAACAAAAAATATTGTACATATACCAAAAGTTTTATACCATTGGAGAATACATAATCTTTCAACTGCACAAAATATGGAAACAAAAATGTATGCAATTGAAGCTGGCAAAAAAGCAATAGAAGAACATTGCAAAAGACTTAATTTACATGCAGAAGTATATGAAGAAAAACCATTGGGATTATATAGAGTAAAATATAAATTAAAAGAAAAACCACTAATCTCAATAATAATACCAAATAAAGATTCAATTAAATATCTGAAAAAAGCAATAGAATCAGTTTTAAAATCAACATATACAAATTATGAAATAATAATTGTAGAAAATAATAGCGAAAAAGCAAAAACTTTTAAATATTATGATATAATACAAAAAAATCCAAAAATTAAAGTACTAAAATACGAAGAAAAAGGATTTAACTATTCTAAAATTAATAATTTTGCTATAAGACAGGCAAAAGGAGAATACATAGTTTTATTAAATAATGACATAAAAATTATTACACCAAATTGGTTAGAGGAAATGCTTAGCCTTTGCCAAAGAGACGAAGTAGGAATTGTTGGAGCAAAATTATTATATTATGATAAAACAATTCAACATGCTGGAGTTGTAATAGGAATGGGTGGAATAGCAGGACATGTAAATAGAACAATACCAGAAAAAGAACCAGGATATTATGGAAGAACAAAAGTTATAAATAATTATTCAGCAGTTACAGCAGCATGTTTAATGACTAAAAAAGAATTATACGAAAAAGTAGAAGGGTTAGACGAAAAATTTGCAGTTGCATTTAATGATGTCGACTTTTGTATGAAAATAAGAAAACTAAACAAATTAATCATCTATACACCTTATGCAAAACTATATCATTATGAATCAAAATCAAGAGGATATGAAGATACACCAGAAAAGAAAAAGAGATTTGAAGGTGAAATAGCATTGTTTAAACAAAAATGGGGAAAAGAATTAGAAGAAGGAGACCCATATTTTAATCCAAACTTAGATTTGTTTTCTGAACAATGTGAAATAAAGGGGAAATAATGGATGTTTTAAATAAAATAAAAAAGATTACATTGGAAAAACTTTTTACAATAATAGTAATACCAATTGGAATTCTATATATGGTATTTATGCTACCAACATATGCACCAGATGAAAGTGCACATATTTGGAAAGCATATGAAATATCCAAAGGAATTTTATTTACACATGATACTACAACAATACCAAAAGACTTATTAGAAAATAAGCAAGAAACACTAAATAATTATAAAACATTAAAAGAAAATTTAAATAAAAAAACAGATTATAATGACACAGTAGAAGTAATTACACCAGCACAAGCATATCCGTTTTTTCTATATATTCCATCAGCTATCGGAATGGCAGTAGGAAGAACATTAAATATAAATATTTTATATGGAATTTATTTAGGAAAATTATTGAATTTTATTTTATATATAATTGCAGGATATTATATTATAAAAAAATTACCATTTGGGAAACTTGTTGCATTTGTATATTTACTATTACCAATGATACTATGTCAAGCAATTTCATTATCTGCTGATGCAATAATAAATATACTAATTTTAATATATATAGCACATATTATGCAAATTCTTTACAAAGAGGAGATAACTAAAAAAGACAAAATAATGTGCATAATATTACCACTATTAATATCTATTTCAAAAATAGCATATTTACCAATTATAGGACTTAACTTTTTATTAATACGAAAAAAAGAAATAACTAAAAAAGAAAAGATTGCTATTCTAGGAATAAGCACAACAATTTGTATAATTTGTGCAACAGCATATTTTATATATACAATGTCATTTCCTACACCTACAGCTACAAAAGATTATATAGAAGCCTCAAATGTCAACTCTATGGAACAAATAAAAACAATCTTTACAAAGCCATTTGTATATATAAAAGCAATGATTAAAACAACATATACATATGGGCAATATTATTTAGATACTTTTATTGGTTCACAATTAGGATGGCTTGATATAACAGTAAATAGAACTATAATTAATTCATTTTTAATAATATTACTATTTGCACCATTTTTAGAAAATAACCAAAAAGAATTAAAAAATAAACAAAAACTATGGACGTGCCTAATTACAATTGCAACAATAATATTGATAATAACAGGATTATATATAACATGGTCTCCAGTTGGAGGAGATTTAGTATTAGGAGTACAAGGAAGGTACTTTATACCAGTAGTTATATTACTATTGCTTTGTATGTGCCAAAAGGAAAACTATATAAAAATAAAAAATATAAATAACTGGATAGCGATACTTTTAACAACATTAAATTTACTTGTAATAATAACTATTTTCAAATTTTTCGCTTAATCAGATGGATAAATAGATATTTTTTAATACCAATAATTCAATATAAAGAGGAGAAAGGTAAAATGAAAATCTTACTAATAATACCAGCATATAATGAACAAGATAATATAAAACAAACAATTAGCAAAATAGAAAATTTTAGCAAAGAAATAGAATATATAGTTATAAATGATGGTTCAACAGATAATACTGAAACAATTTTATCAGAAAACAACATAAAACATATAACATTAATAAATAATCTTGGTATAGGAGGAGCAGTACAAACAGGATATAAATATGCTTACCAAAACAATTATGATATAGCAATTCAGTTTGACGGAGATGGTCAACATGATGTAAACTATATTTCAAACATATGTGAACCTCTAATAAATAGACAAGCTGATATGTGCATAGGAACTAGATACCTAGACAAAAGCTCAAGTGAATTTCAATCAACATTTATGAGAAGACTAGGGTCAAATATAATTTCAACATTTATAAAAATATTTGCTGGTAAAAAAATAACAGACCCTACATCTGGATTTAGAGCAGTAAATAAAAAAATAATAGAAGAATTTGCAAAAAATTATCCTACTGAATACCCTGAACCAGAATCAACAGTTTCATTACTAGTAAGTGGATATAATGTAACAGAAGTTCCAGTTAGTATGAATGAAAGAACAGGGGGAGTTTCTTCAATAAGATTATGGAAATCTGTAGACTATATGGTAAAAGTAGTATTAGCAATAATAGTAGATAGCATAAGTTTTAGAAAAAGGAGGAATAAATAATGCAAACATCATTAAAAATAGCTTTAATAGCAATAGTGTTAATATACATATTTTTCATATTAAAAGCAGTAAAAAGAAAAAACATGAGAATTGGTTATTTAATATTTTGGTCAATAACAGGTGTATTACTAATTATTGCATTATTAATTCCAAATTTAGTAGAAAATATATCAGAATTTATAGGATTTGGAATTCCTATTAATATGATATTTAGTGTAGCAATTTTTATAATATTATATTTAATATTTGATCTAACAACACTAATATCAAAAGAAGAAAAAAAGAACACATTACTAATACAAGAAATATCTATACTTAAAAAAAGAGTAGCAGAACTAGAAAAAAATAAGGAGAAAAACAATGGAGAGCCAAAAGATTAAACTTTCAATAGTTGTAGCAGTATATAATTTAGAAAAATATTTGCCACGATGTTTAGATGCACTTGTAAACCAAACATTACAAGAAATAGAAATTTTATGTGTAGATGATGGATCTACAGATAGTGCACCACAAATTATAGATGAATATGAAAAAAAATATCCTGAAAAAGTAAAAGCATTTCATAAACCTAATGGTGGAGAATTTACAACAAGAAATTATGGGCTAGAAAGAACTAAAGGGGAATATGTAACATTTGTAGATACAGATGATTATGTAGAACTAGACTGGGCAGAAAAATTATACACAGCAGCAAAAGAAAATGACGCAGATTTAGCTGTCTGCGGATTTGAAAGAATTGACTTAGAAACAAATAAAACTATAGCTACAAATATGACAAACTTTGGAAGAACAGTAAAAAATATTGTTCCAAATGATGATTATTTACTATTTATAAATCCAGCACCATGGAACAAAGTCTATAAAAGAGAAAAAATAAAAGATTTAAGATTTTTACCATTCAGAGGATTTAATGATACAATGTTTTTGGCAAGTTGCTACACAAAAATGGAAAAAATAGCATTTATACCAAATGTACTATATCATTATTTTTTAAGATATGATTCACAAATACATTCGGTAAATAAACAAGATGTAGAAAACTTAAAAAAATATTTATTAGAAGTAAAAAAATTATACATAGAAACAAATAAATATGAGGAAATGAAATATATATTAGATACATTTGCATTCTTACATTTAGGTACATCAGTAATGTATAGAGTTTCATATGATAATACAGTAAATATAAAAAAAGAATTAAAAGAAACAATAGAATATTTAGACAATAATTTTGAAAATTGGAGAAAATCACCATTTTTAAAATTTGGATATTCACTAAAAAAAGGATTTAAGCATATAGCATTATGGGGAGTATCATTATTCTATAAATGGGGAATTCCTATTGTTTATATAAAAGTTTATAGATTTTTAGTTGATAAATTAAAAATAGATATTAAATTTTAAGTTAAATTTTTATTGATACTTAAGACTATAATACGTATGACCTGTTTAATCGTAATTGATTTTTCTTAAGTAGCAACGAAAATAAAGTTAGTAAGGAGAATTGTCATGAAAATTGGAGTAGTATTAGTAACATATAATAGATTAGAAAAACTAAAAATAGCACTAAAATCTTATGAGGAACAAACAGTTTTACCAAAATACATATTAGTTGTAAATAATAACAGTAATGACGGAACAAAAGAATATTTAGAAGAATGGAAAAAAGAAACAGAAAAAATAGAAAAAATCGTAGTAAACCTTGATAAAAACACAGGAGGAAGTGGGGGCTTTTATGAGGGTTTAAAAAATAGTTTAGAGCTTGATGCAGATTGGGTTTGGGTTGCAGATGATGACGCATACCCAAAAGAAGACGCATTTGAAATAGGAAAAAAATATATAGAAAGCCATGAAAATGCAAAAACAGATATATCAGCAATATGTGGAGAAGTTCTAAAAAGTGATGGAAAAACTATTGACTGTTCACATAGAAGAAGAATTTACACAACAGTATTTAATAGAGTAGCACAACCATACTCTAAAAATAAAGATTATGAGCAAGATGAATTTGAAATCAATGGATTTTCTTATGTTGGAACAATGATAAATAAAGAAAAAATGTTACAAACAGAACTAACAAAAAAAGACTATTTCATTTATTATGATGATACAGAACATTGCTATAGATTATCAAAATTAGGAAAAATAATCTGCATACCAAAAATGCAAGTTGTGCATGATGCACCACATTCAGAAATGAGTGAAATTGTAAAATGGAAACTATACTACTTAGTAAGAAACACTTTAGACTTTATAAAATGTAATTTTGATGAAAAATACTTTAAAGAACAATGCTTTGAAATTCCATTTAAATTTAAAGTAGCAGTATTTTTATTCGGAAAAGATAAAAAATATGGATACAAAATGATAAATGAAGCTGTAAAAGATGCAAAAGCTGGAAAAACAGGATTACATGAAACTTTTAAACCAGGTTGGAATCCTGCAAAAAATACATAAGAAAATTTGTAAAAAAGTACTATTACATAAAAACTTCTACAATTCAAATCTTATAAAAAACATATAGTAACATGAATTGAAACAATAGCTAGGAAGGATAAAATTAATAATGAAAAAAAGTATTGCAAAAAACTATATATACAATCTAATATATCAAATGTTAACTATATTATTACCATTAGTAACAACACCATATCTATCAAGAGTATTAGGCGCTGAAAACATAGGAATATATGGATATACAATATCAATAGTTACATATTTTATATTATTTGGCACATTAGGTGTATCAATGTATGGACAAAGAGAAATTGCTTATTTACAAAAAGACAAGTCAGCAAGAAGCAAAACGTTTTGGGAAATAATAATATTAAGAACAATAACATTAAGTATATCAATAATACTATTTTACTTAGTATATGGAAGAACAGGAGAATATGCAGTTTACTATAGAATTTTAATAATTCAATTAGTAGCAAACCTATTTGATATAAGTTGGTTGTTTCAAGGAATAGAAGAATTTGATAAAACTGTTGTAAGAAATCTAATTGTTAAATTATTAAGCCTAGTCCTTACATTTGTTGTCATTAAAACACCAGATGATTTATGGAAATATTTTGCTATATTTGTAGGAGCAGAACTAATAGGAAATATTTCACTATGGTTATATTTACCAAAATACTTAAGCAAAATAAACATAAAAGAAATACAATTTAAAAAACATATAAAACCAATATTTGCATTATTTATACCACAAATTGCAATACAAATTTATACTGTTTTAGATAAAACAATGATAGGTAAATTAACAGAAGATATGACAGAAGTCGGATATTATGAACAAGCTCAAAAAGTGGTAAGAGCGGCACTAACAGTTTTAAGTGCATTACAAATTGTAATGAATTCAAGAATTGCAAACGCATATGCTACAAAAGACGAAAAAGAAGTAAAATCATGTTTAGAAAAATCATTTAATTTTACTTGGCTTTTATCAGTACCTATGATATTTGGCTTAATTGCAGTTGCACCAAAATTTGTTCCTTGGTATTATGGAGAAGGTTTTGAAGGAGTAACATCAATATTGATAGCAACCGCTCCTATATTAATAGCCATAGGACTTAATGGAATTACAGGAACACAATATTTGGTTCAAACAGGAAAACAAAAAGTGTATACAATATCAGTTGTAGTAGGAGCTATTACAAATGTAATATTTAATATTATATTAATTCATTATCTTAATGGAGTAGGAGCTGCTATTTCATCTTTAATAGCAGAACTAGTAATATTCTCAATACAATTAAAATACTTTAAAGAACAATTTAGCTTATTAGAAATTTTAAAAATGGGAACAAAATGCTTAATAAGTGGAGTCATCATGTTTATAGTTGTAAAATTATTGACAGACGCACTTCCAATAAGTATAATGAATACAGCAATTGAAATAGTTATAGGTGCAATAACATATACAATAATGCTAGTAATATTAAAATATAAATTTTTAAAAGACATATATCTTCAAGTATCTGGTGGAATAAAAAATAAATTAAGAAGAACATAGCATAAGCAATTAAATTTGTTAAATAGATTACCAGTCAAATCGAAAGAGAAAGGAACAAAAATTAAAATGAATAAGATTGTAGCATTAGTTGTAACATATAACAGAAAAAATATGTTAAAAGAAAATATAGAATCACTATTAAATCAAAATACATCAGAATTTGATATATTAATAGTAGATAATGCTAGTACAGATGGAACAGAGGAACTTGTAAAATCATTTAAAAATGATAGAATAATTTATAAAAATACAGGAGCAAACTTAGGTGGAGCAGGAGGATTTAATTACGGAGTAAGATTAAGTATTGAAAAAGGATATGACTATTGTTGGCTAATGGATGATGATACAATTCCAAAAAATAATTCATTAGAAGAATTAATAAAAAATGCCCAAAATCTTAATGATGAATTTTCATATCTTTGTAGTTATGTAGAATGGACGGATGGAAAACCATGTAAAATGAATATGCCAAGAATAGATAAAAATTGGTATGAATATGCGGACAAAATCAATGATAGCTTATTAAAACTTATAAGCTGTACATTTGTATCTGTATTTCTAAACTTAAAAGTTGTTAAAAATTTAGGATTACCTGTAAAAGAAATGTTCATATATGGAGATGACCATGAATATACAGAAAGAATAGGAAAAGAAAAACCAGGATATTTCAGTTTTAACAGTGTTGTAGTACATAAAATGGGAAGTAATACAGGATTTGATATAGTAAATATTCCTAAAGAAAGAATATCAAGATATTACTATGATAGTAGAAACAGATTTTATAGAGTAAGAAAAGAAAGTTTTTATGAAAAAGTAGCATATATAGCATGGATATTTATAACAATATTCAGAATTTTGGGTAAATCTAAAGATTGCAAATTAAAAAGAATAGGAGTAATATTAAAAGGATTTTTTGCTGGAATAGTATTTAACCCAAAATTAGAATATGTAGAATCACAAGAAAAATAATTAAAAGAGAGGAAGAAAAATTATGGAAAAGTATGATTATTTAATAGTAGGAGCAGGACTTTTTGGAGCAACATTTGCATATGAAGCAAGTAAAAAAGGAAAAAAATGTCTAGTAATAGACAAAAGAAACCATATAGGAGGAAATATATATTGTGAAAACACAAATGGTATAAATGTTCATAAATATGGAGCACACATTTTCCATACAAGTGATAAAGAAATATGGGACTATGTAAATCAATTTGCTGAATTCAATAATTATATAAATTCACCTATTGCAAACTATAAAGGAGAAATATATAATTTACCATTTAATATGAATACTTTTTCAAAATTATGGGGAGTTGTAACACCAAAACAAGCACAAGAAAAAATAGAAGAACAAAAATCAGAATATAATATAACAGAACCAAAAAACTTAGAAGAACAAGCTATATCATTAGTTGGAAAAGATATATACTTAAAACTTGTAAAAGAATACACAGAAAAACAATGGGGAAGAGATTGCAAAGAATTACCATCATTTATAATAAAAAGATTACCAGTAAGATTTACATATGACAATAACTATTTTAATGATAGATATCAAGGAATTCCAATAGGTGGTTATAATGTTATAATAGAAAAAATGTTAGAAAATGCAGATATAGAATTAGGTGTAGACTACCTAAAAAATAAAGAAGAATATGACAAAAAAGCAGATAAAGTTTTATTTACAGGAATGATAGATGAATACTTTAATTATACATTTGGTAATCTTGAATATCGTTCATTAAAATTCGAAAATGAAGTATATGAAAATATAGATGATTATCAAGGAAATGCAGTTGTAAATTATACAAGCCATGAACAAAAATATACAAGAATAATTGAACATAAACATTTTGAATTTAATAAATGTAAAGGAACAGTAATAACAAAAGAATATCCAATGGATTGGAAACCTGGAGATGAAGCATATTATCCAGTAAATGATGAGAAAAATAATACATTATTTGAAAAATACAAAGAATTAGCTCAAAAAGAAACAAATGTAATATTTGGAGGAAGACTTGGAAATTACAAATATTATGATATGGATAAAGTAATTAAAGCAAGTTTGGAATTAGCAAATAGTGAACTAAAATAAGACTGCATTGAATTCATAAAATATAAAACATTCTAAAATAAAAATTTGAATTAGAGCAAAACAGAAAGGACTTAAAACGAAATGGAAAAAATAAAAGAACTATACACAAAATATAAAGAAATAATAAATTATCTAATAGTTGGTGTATTAACAACAATAGTCTCTTTGGCAGTATATTATATATCTGTATGCACATTCTTAAATCCAGATGATGGAGTGCAATTGCAAATAGCAAATATATTATCATGGATAGCAGGAGTAACATTTGCATATTTTACTAATAGAAAATATGTCTTTGAAAGTAAAGAAACAAACAAATTAAAAGAATCAGGAAAATTTGTATTATCAAGGGTTATAACATTAATTATGGACATGCTAATAATGTATGTAGGTGTAACTGTATTACATGGAAATGATAAAATAATGAAATTAGTATCACAAGTTGTCATAACAATTTCGAATTATATATTTAGTAAAATATTTGTATTTAAGAAAAAAGAAAACAATAATTAAAATTTATTTGTAATTTTTGTAAAAATATTATAAAATATAAAAGATAACATTAAAATATGAAATTCATTTTATCAGGAAGGAAGATAAAAGATATGGAAAAGAAAAAAGTAACTTTAGTTATACCAATGTATTATGAAGAAAAAGTTGCAAACGAATGTTACAAAAGAGTAAAAGAAAATCTAAACAAATTAGAAAACTATGATCATGAAATAATATTTGTAAATGATGGAAGCACAGACAAAACATTAGAGATATTAGAAGATATTGCAACTAAAGATAAAAATGTAAAAGTAATTTCTTTTTCAAGGAATTTTGGACATCAAGCTGCTGTTACAGCGGGGCTTCAATATGTTACAGGTGATGCAATTGTAATAATGGATGCAGACCTTCAAGACCCACCAGAACTAATTCCAGATATGTTAAAATTGTGGGAAGAAGGAAATGAAGTTATATATGGAAAAAGAAAATCAAGAGATGGAGAAAGTGCATTTAAATTATTTACAGCTAAAATGTTCTATAAAACATTAAATGCCTTATCAGATGTAGAAATCCCAAAAGATACTGGAGATTTTAGACTAGTAGATAGAAAAGTAGTAGATACAATAAATTCATTACCAGAACACAATAAATTTTTAAGAGGTTTATTCAGTTGGGTTGGATATAAGCAAACACCATTTGAATATGAAAGAAAAGAAAGATTTGCAGGTGAAACAAAATATCCATTAAAGAAAATGCTAAAATTAGCATCAGATGGAATAATAAGTTTTTCAACAAAACCATTAAAAATAGTTGGAGCATTAGGGATGATTTCAATAATTATATCAATAATATTATTAATATATGCACTTGTCTCTTATGCAATTCAATCACATAATTTATCAGCTGGTTGGACATCTATTATGGTAGCAATTACATTTTTCTCAGGAATTCAACTATTATCAATATGGATAATATCAGAATATATAGGCAGAATTTATGATGAAACAAAAAGAAGACCTCAATACATAATAGATAAAGAAATAAACATTAAATAGCAATTGTAAAAACATACCAAGAAATTTTTTGACAATTATGTTGAAAAATTTCTTTTTTATTTATATAATTTATTATAGTAACATAATTTAATAAAAGGTAAAGGGGAAGAAATTATGAAAATAACAAAACATATAAGTTTTATAATCATATTAGTATTACTAATAAATATATGCTTACCAATAATATCAGAGGCGAGCAATTCTTTGGCAAACAAAACAGAAAAAAATACAATAGAAAATAATATTAATAAAAATGAAGAAGCAAAAAATGATATAAACAAAGATGATAATATAATAGGAAATAATAGTACAGGAACTGTAGATAAAGAAAATACAACAAATAATAATACAATAACTGATAATACCACATCAGACAATGATAAAAATAATACAACAGAAAATAACGCAGAAAACAACCAAAGTAACAACACAAATACTAATAATGGTAACACATCAAACAATACAACTGGTGATAATGTGGTAAAAGAAGAAAATAACAATGTAATAGATTCAATTCAAAAACCAGAAAACACAGAAGAATTACAAGAAAAAGAAGACATTAATTTAAATGAAAATAGTACTACAGAAATATCTAACATAGCATCTACTGGATTAGGAGTAAGATATTCTTCACATGTTCAGGATTATGGATGGGAAAAAGAATGGAAAACAAATGGACAAGAAAGTGGAACAACAGGACAAAACAAGAAAATAGAAGCAATGAAAATCGAGTTAATAAATAATACAAATAATTTACATATAAGATATCAAACATATGCACAAGGAATTGGTTGGCAAGATATTATGTCAGATGGTAAAGAAGCTGGGACAACAGGAAAAAACTTGAGAATGGAAGCTATAAAAATTTGGCTAGAAGGTACTAATGAATATTCTGTTATGTATAGAACTCATATCCAAGATTTTGGATGGCAAGAATGGTCTTATGATGGAGCAATATCAGGAAATTTAGGAGACAATAAAAAAATAGAAGCTATTGAAATTAAAATAGTTCCTAAAGTAAACAAAGAATTTTCTGTATCATATACAACACATGTTCAAGACTATGGATGGCAAAAAGACAGCCAAGAATACGATATATCAGGAACAACAGGTCAAAATAAAAAAGTAGAAGCATTAAAAATAGGATTAAAAAATGCACCTGCTGGTGTTACAATTAGATATAGAGCATATGTAGAAAACAGTGGTTGGCAACCATGGACAAATGAAAATTCAGTAGTAGGAACAACAGGGAAAAACTTAAAAATGCTAGGTTTTAGAATAGAGTTACAAGGGACAAAAGACTATTCTGTACATTACAGAGTGCATGTTCAAGATAGAGGATGGACTGCATGGAAGAAAAACGGAGAAGTTTCTGGTGAAATCGGAGATCAAAAGAAAATAGAAGCAATACAAATAAAAATAGTAAAAGAGAAAAACAATAATACTAATACATTTGGAGTAGAATATTATACATATTTACAAGGAAGTTCTGTTAATGAAAATAAAATAGAACGTAATGGAGAAATATCAGGAACAACAGGAGAAAACAGAAAAATAGAAGCAGTGCAAATAAAACTAATAAATGCACCAAACAAATCAGCACATATCAAATATAAAACACATGTGGAAAATTATGGCTGGGGAGATTGGGTAAGAGATGACCAAATCTCAGGAGTAATGAATCAAGGGCTTAAAATAGAGGCTATTAAAATAGAATTAGAAGGGCTAGATAATTATACGGTTGAATATAAAGCCCATGTTCAAGATTATGGTTGGACAAGTTGGTATATAGATGGAGAAACCGCAGGAACAACTGGTCAGAACAAAAAGATAGAAGCAATTCAAATTAGAATTGTACCAAAATATAAAAGATATTTTAAAGGTGTAGATGTATCTTATTGGCAAGGCAAAATTGATTTTGATAAACTTGTTGCGTCAAATCAAATAGACTTTATGATTACAAGAATTGGATGGTATAGAGAATCAAAAAGAGAATTAAATGTAGATGAACAATTTGAAAGAAATTATAGAGAAGCAAAAAGAAAAAACTTACCTTTAGGTGCATATTTCTTTTCATATGCTACATCTATTGATGAAGTAAGAAGAGAAGCAAATGCAGTAGTAGATTACTTAAAAAGCACAGGACAAACAGATTTTGAACTACCAATCTTTTATGATATTGAACATAGTAGCCAAATTAGTTTAGGAAAAAATACAATTACTCAAATGAGTATAGAATTCTGTGAAATTTTAAAAAGAGCAGGATTTGACAAAGTAGGAGTATATTCTTATTCATACTGGTTAGAAAATTATATGGATTTATCTAAATTACCAAATGATTATTCAATCTGGGTTGCAAATTATGGAACAAACAACAATGGAGAACTACCAGAAGATATTTATAAATATGCTGAAACACATGATATTTGGCAATATACATCTAGTGGAAAAGTAGATGGAATAAATGGAAATGTAGATATGAACATTTGTTACAAAAAATACTTTTAAAAATCTGGTCAATAGGGATGCCCCTTTTTGACCACTTTTTATTAGATAGAAAAAACAATGTTGAAAAGAACAATCGCCATGCAATTTTTCGCATTGACAAATCTTTACGTTTCTTTGGAAACTTGAATATATATAGTTAAATTAGAAAAGCAGAGAAGAGTTCTCGCGAATCGAGATTTGTCATATATTACTATTCCGTTTTGGTTCTGGTCAAAAAGGGGCGTCCCTATTGACCAGAAAGCAATAAAAATAAGAGAAAAGTACAAGAAAAACTTGTACTTTTTTCAATTTAATGATATTATAATGAAGAAAATCAAAAGAAAGAAGGTTAATAATATGAAAATATTAATAACAGGAGCAAATGGAATGCTTGCAAAAGAAGTAAAAGAGAAATTCGCTATAGAAAATGAAATTATAACAACAGATGTTGCAGAATTAGATATTACAAACGAGGAAGCTGTTTTAGATTATGTAACAAACTTAAAACCAGATTATATCATAAATTGTGCAGCATTTACAGCAGTAGATAAAGCTGAAGAATGTTATGAATTAGCAGATAAGATAAACGGAGATGGACCAACTAACTTAGCAAAAGCGGCAAAAAGTGTAGGGGCAAAATTAGTACACATATCAACAGATTATGTGTTTAGTGGTGACTTAGACGTTTCTAAAGTTTATAAAGAAGATGACAAAAAAGAACCAGTAACAGTATATGGAATTACAAAACTACATGGAGAACAAGGGATAGAAAAAAATATGGACGAATACTACATCTTTAGAACAGCATGGCTTTATGGAGTTGGAGGAAATAATTTTGTTAAAACAATGACAAAATTAGGTTCAACAAGAGATGAATTAAATGTTGTATCAGACCAACATGGAAGTCCAACATATGCAAAAGACTTAACAGAAATCATATATCAAGCAATAAAAAAACAAATACCTTATGGAGTATATCACGCTACAAACGAAGGATACACAACATGGTATGAATTCACAAAAGAAATCTTAAAAGAACAAGGAATAGAATGCAATGTAAAACCAGTTACAACAGAAGAATACATAGAAATGATGAAAATAACACAAGCAAAAAGACCATACAACTCACAATTATCAAAAAACAAACTAAAAGAACAAGGAATCAACATTCCAGAATGGAAAGACGGACTAAGAAGATATTTAGAAGAAGCCCAATCTGCTGAATAGGGCTGGTCAAAAGGGACGCCCCTTTTTGACCATAATAAAAAATAAATATAAAAAATTAATATAATGAAATAGCAATAAATAAAAAATGGTCAAAAAGGGGCGTCCCTTTTGACCAACTTTAGGAGGAAAAATGAAAAACAGAAAAGGAATTATTTTGGCAGGTGGAAGTGGAACAAGATTATATCCATTAACACATGCAATATCAAAACAAATTATGCCTGTGTATGACAAACCAATGATTTATTATCCATTATCAGTTTTAATGGAAGCAGGTATTAAAGAGGTTTTAATTATAACAACACCAAGAGATTCAGAAACATTTAGAACTCTTTTAGGAGATGGTTCTCAATGGGGGATGCAATTTGAATACAAAATACAAGATAAACCAAATGGATTAGCAGAAGCATTTATCATTGGAGAAGATTTTATAGGAAATGATAATGTGGCAATGATTTTAGGAGACAACATGTTTTATGGTTCACATTTATCAGAAATGCTAAAAAGAGCAAATGAAAGAGAAAATGAATCAACAATATTTGGTTACCAAGTAAAAGACCCAAGAGCATATGGTGTTGTTGAAATTGATAAAAGTGGAAAGGCAATATCAATAGAAGAAAAACCAGAAAATCCAAAATCAAATTATGCTGTACCAGGACTATATTTTTATACAAATGATGTAATAGAAATAGCTAAAAATGTAAAACCATCAGCAAGAGGAGAATTAGAAATAACATCTGTTAATGAAGAATATATGAAAAGAAATAAACTATATGTAGAAACATTTGGAAGAGGAATGACATGGTTTGATACAGGAACACATGATGCCCTACTAGAAACAGCAAGCTTTGTACAAACAATAGAAAAAAGACAAGGAATGCAAGTATGTTGTCCAGAAGAAATTGCTTTTCAAAATGGTTGGATAACAGCAGAACAATTATCACATTTAGCAGACCAATATATGAAAACAGAATATGGAAAATATTTAAAAGAATTAATTAAATAAAAAATCTTTTATTTATAAGATTAAACAGAAAATTAAAATAGAAATAATATAAAGATTTTAAGTGATAGTTAAATGAAAATATATAAAAATAGTTAAAATATAATGCTTAAAACTTTATTTAAACTAAAACTGTGTAGGAGGGTTTTAAAATGGGAAAATTTAAAAAAACAGAAACTTCAATAGAAGGTGTTTATATTGTTGAACCTACTGTTTTTGGAGATAACAGAGGATATTTCATGGAAACTTACAATAAAGCAGATTTTGAAGAAATAGGTTTATATTATGATTTTATACAAGACAATCAATCAAAATCTAAAAAAGGAGTTTTAAGAGGACTACATTTTCAAAAAGAAGATTCTCAAGCAAAACTAGTTAGATGTATTAAAGGAGCAGTATTCGACGTTGCAGTTGATTTAAGACCAGGAAGCAAAACATATGGAAAATGGGAAGGAATAACATTAACAGAAGAAAACAAAAAAATGTTTATGATACCAAGAGGATTTGCACATGGATTTTTAGTTTTATCAGATGAAGCAGAATTTGCATATAAAATTGACAACAAATACAATCCGGGAGCAGAAGGAGGACTTCAATGGAATGACCCTGATGTAGGAATTGAATGGCCAATGGAAGGTTTAAAACCAGAAGACCTATTAACATCAGAAAAAGATGGAAAGTGGCCATCTCTAAAAGAACTAAAAGAAACAAATTTATTTGAAAATCTAAACGACTAAATAGACATAAAGTTAACCAAGATGGAAACAAGGTTAAATTATGGTGACGTTATTAATTTGGTCGAATAGAAAAATAAAAAATGTAAAATATGCCGTCATAAGGGAACTTAAATCGGTTGAACAGAAAGGAAGAATAAAATGAGTAAAAATGTATTAGTAACAGGAGCTGCTGGATTTATAGGAGCTAACTTTGCAGAATATTTTGTAAATAAACATCCTGATTATAATGTAATTGTTTTAGATAAATTAACATATGCAGGAAATTTAGATAATTTAAAAAAAGTAATGGATAAAATAACTTTTGTACAAGGAGATATATGTGATTTTGATTTTATACTAGATTTATTTAAAAAATACGATATAAACGGAGTTATCCATTTTGCAGCAGAATCACATGTTGATAATAGTATAAAAAATCCATTTGTATTTACACATACAAATGTTATAGGAACACATACTTTATTAGAAGCTGCAAAACAAGTATGGGGAGAAGGAAGCCAAAACAAATTTGTACATATTTCTACAGATGAAGTTTATGGTTCACTAAAAGAAGATGGATACTTTACAGAAACATCGCCTATAAAACCAAGTAGCCCATATTCCGCTTCTAAAGCAAGTTCAGATTTAATTGCATTTGCATACTATGAAACATTTAAAATGAATGTAAATGTAACAAACTGTTCAAACAATTATGGACCATATCAACACAACGAAAAATTAATACCACATATGATTAAATTAGCTCTAAAAGATGAAAAACTACCAGTATATGGAGAAGGACTAAACATCAGAGACTGGTTATATGTTGAAGACCACTGTGAAGCAATTGATTTAGTATTCCATAACGGAATAGCTGGAGAAAGATATAATATTGGTGGACACAATGAAAAAAGAAATATTGAAATCGTAAAATTAATATTACAAAGATTAGGAAAATCAGAAGAATTAATAGAACATGTTGCAGACAGAAAAGGACATGACTATAGATATGCAATAGACCCAACTAAAATAAAAAATGAACTTGGTTGGTACCCAAAAACAAAATTTGAAGATGGAATAGTAAAAACAATCGACTGGTATTTAGCAAACCCAGAATGGTTAAACTAGTAATTATCCCATGGCTTAGTCGGAAGTATATATACAATAAAAAATAACTATCTTTATTAAAAGATAGTTATTTTTTTCATAACTCAAACCTCCCCAAAAGAAAAAGAACGTTCTTCTGTATAATAAGACTTACCACCAATAGTAAAAGTACATACATAAGTACCATTATAGTAAGAAGCATCATAACAGACAAAAGAAAACGAAAACTCGGTTGAATTAAAAACATTATTAATCACCCGCGCAATATCAATCTCCTTTTTTGTACTTTCATCAAAAATTTGGGGCCACTCTTTTCCATTACAAGAAAAGTACTGAAAAATGTAAATTCCTTTAATAGGAAGATATTTACCATTTTCAAAGGTAATATGCAACCATACATTCTCCAATAATCCAATACCATTTGGAAAAGCCATGGATAAGGTTATCATAGGATAGTCTCCCATTTACTGCCCTCCTTTTAGAAAAAAAGATTAGGGTTGATAGTTACTTTTTTTAATTAATAATAGTATATGACGGCACCAAAATTTTGTCAATTATTATCGACATTTTTTTACAAAATTCTTAAATACAACAAATAAGATTAAATAAAAAATAATAAACAAGCAAATACTAATAATTAAATTAAACTTAATATTAACAAAAGAAATAGAAAATACATTTAAAATAAAATAAGCCAAAAAACTACAAATAATAGGAACAACAATCCAATCTATTAAATTTATTTTAAATTTAGCATATTTAATTAACAAAAACAAACTAACAGTAAAATTTAAAATTTCACTAATAAAAATAGAAATAATATAACCATTAATTCCAAGAATAGGCAAAAAGAAAAATATAAAACATATAGTTACCGTTAAATCTAAAATATTACAACACATAACACCAAACTGCTTATTAAGTCCCTTTAAAATACTATCTATAACATTATCCATATACATAAAAAAAACTAAAGGTGCTAAAATTCTAAAATAATACCCACTTTCCAAATTGTTATAAATAACCAAACCTAACTCAGAAGAAAAAAACAAAAAAACACTGCAAATACAAAATGAAAAAGCAGAAGTCATTTTAAAAATCTTATTACATACAAAATTAATAGCCTTATAATTTTTCTGTGCCAAATACGTAGATATTTCAGGAATTAATAACATACTATAAGAATTCATAAAAACAGTAGGAAAAGTAATAACAGGCAACACCATTCCATTAAGAATACCATATTTGGAAAGAGCCATATTACATGACATCCCAAACTTTTCTAACTGAGTTGGTATAATTAATTGCTTTAATGTAGAAAGACCAGAACGTATATATGAAGTCACAGCAACAGGAAAAGCAATTTTTATAATATTTAATCTTTGTCCAAATGAATGAACATCATTTAATTTTTTTCTCCTTACATCAAAAATATATAATATAAAAATAAATGTAAAAGAACAAACTTCTGAAATTACATCTGCCAAAATTAAAGAAATACAAATAGCCTCAACACCATTTGATATATTTATATTCAACAAAATAATAGTAAAAATAAATTTTATAACAAATTCAAATAACTGCGAAATAGCATTTTTATAAGCTTTTCTTATAGAAGTAAAGTATGCTGTAATACAAGAAGACATAGCAATAAAAGGAAGACCAATTGCAATAAAAAATAAAACTTTACTAGAAACCATATCATGAAGACAAATATTTACAATAGGGCTAGAAAATAAAATCAAAAGTCCACCAGCAAGTAAGCCCAACAACAAACTAAACAAAATACAACTACGTACAGTTTTAATCGCCACTTTTTTATTATCAAGAGCAAATTTTTCCGGTACAATTACAGTAGTTGCAACACTAAGACCAGAAGTAGCAACAGTAATAAAAAACAAATAAACAGACATAACTAAACTAAAAACACCAACTGCTTCTGAACCTATTTTATTAGAAATAAAAACATTAAATACCAAAGTAATAAATCTCATAACAAGAGATGTAAAAGTTAAAATAGCCCCATTTATAAAAAACAATTTACTTTTTTCCCTCAAAACTATTCACCTTTTATAAGATATTAAACAGAAAGTAGAATTATGATATTCTAAAATTATATAAAATTTTTCACAGCAGATTTATATTTTTATATAAACTGACCATTTTGACCAATAGACATTTAAAATAAATTATTATATTATAATAAAGTAATAAAAACGATAAATTGTTATGACATAAATAAATTATGAAAGGATTGTCTTAATATGAAAAAAGAAAGAGAAGTTAAAAAATTTGAAAATATAAAGGAGTTAATATACAACTGTACAAATCAATATTCTAATAATATAGCGTTTGTAATAAAGCAAACTAATGGCAAAAAAATAGAATACAAAAACATAACATATAAAAAACTATTAGAAGAAATCAACTCATTAGGAACTGAATTATGCGACTTAGGAATAAAAAATAAAAGAATAGCCATTGTAGGACGTAATAGATATGAATGGGCACTAGCACATTTAACAAATTTATTAGGAGCAAATATTTCAATTCCATTAGACAAAGATTTACAAATAGAAGAACTAGAAAATTCATTAGTTAGAAGTAAAGCAGATGTACTTATATTTGACGAAAAATATATTGAAAAAATAGAAGAAATTAAAAACAATAATAATACTCAAATAACAAAATATATATGTATGAGCAAATTAGAAGGATATGATAACATACCAGATTTAGTAGAAAAAGGAAAAGAACTATTAGAAAACGGAAATAAGGAATTCATAACAACAAAAATAGACTCATATGGAATGAGCATTCTTTTATTTACATCAGGAACAACATCTAAATCTAAAGCTGTAATGCTTTCTCAAAACAATATAGCTTCTAATATATATGCAATGCAAAAAGTAGAAGGAATTTATGAAACAGACACGAACTTAGCATTTTTACCATTTCACCACATTTTTGGCTCAACAGCATTAATTATGATGTTAGCATGTGGAGTAAGAACAGCATTCCCTGATGGATTAAGATATGTAGCACAAAACTTAAAAGAATATGAAGTATCTGTATTTGTAGGAGTACCTCTTTTAGTAGAAGCAATATACAATAAAATACAAAAAGAAATAGAAAAGCAATGAAAAACAAACTTAATAAAAGTAGCAACAAAAATAACAAACATGTTAAATGCAATACATATTGATATTAGAAGAAAAATATTTAAGCAAATAATAGACAAATTAGGCGGAAAAATGAGATTTGTAATATCAGGAGGAGCACCACTAGACCCTAAAGTACAAAAAGGATTTAATGAATTAGGAATTAGACTAATACAAGGATATGGACTAACAGAAACATCACCAGTTATTTGTGCAGAAAACGACTTTAAAACAAGGAATGGTTCTATAGGAGTACCATTAGAAAATGTAAAAGTAGAAATCGTAAACAAAGACAAAAACGGAATTGGCGAATTAAGAGCAAAAGGACCTAACATAATGTTAGGATACTATGAAAATGAAGAAGAAACAAAAAAAGTATTAAAAAACGGATGGTTCTACACAGGAGATTTAGGATATATGGACAAAGACGGATTTATATACATAACAGGAAGAGAAAAAAACATGATTGTCCTAAAAAACGGAAAAAAGATATTTCCAGAAGAACTAGAAACACTAGTAAACAGAATTGACCTAGTAGCAGAATCAATGGTATTTGGAATGCCAGACCCACAAGACAAAAACGACTTAAAACTATCAGTAAAAATTGTATATGACAAAGAAACAGTAAAAGAAAAATACGGAAACATAGCACAAGAAGAAATTAAAAACATCATATGGAAAAAAATCAAAGAAGAAATCAACACAACAGTACCAAGATATAAACACATAACAAACATAATAATAACAGACAAAGAACTAATAAAAACAACAACAAAAAAAGTAAAAAGAAACGAAGAAATGAAACTAATTTTAGCAAAATAACTTTGCTGATTTTGGGGTCGGAGACAAAAATCATCTATAATTTATAAAAACAGAAAAACTCTATCAAAAATAATTTGGTAGAGTTTAATTTTGTGGATATCGTTTTTGAACATTGGTTAATCCTGCTATGTAATCTAAAGAAGTATTATAGTATTTTGCATAATAAATTAATGTATCTAAAGGTATTATTCGTTCTTCTTTTTCATATCTGATATATGAATTTTTTGATATAAAAGCAATTTTTGCACATTCATCTTGAGTGAGTTCATTATCTTCTCTTAAATCTCTTAATCTTAGCATTATAGTACCACCTCTTAGTTATTATATAAAATACTCCATTTAGTGTTGATAGAATACTCCATATGGTGTATATTAATTTTAGGATGTTACATATTAAGAAAAAATATGCAAAGATATCTAATTTCAATAAAAATAGATAAAAAGCAAAATATCATCAAGAAAACAGAACACCTTTCATATAATATATAAATGTCGAATGAAAGGAGGTACTGTAAATTTTGGATGTAAAAGATAAAAAAATAGGATTTGTTTTTACAGGATCATTTTGTACATTTAGCAAAACAATTCCTAAAATGAAAGAACTTATAGATAAAGGAGCTCAGATTATACCAATTATGTCATATAACAGCTATAAAATGGACACAAAATTTGGTAGAGCACAAGACTTTATTGATAAAATAGAAACAATCACAGGAAAGAAGATAATCCATACCATACAAGAAGCAGAACCTATTGGCCCTAAAGCACTTACTGATATTATGGTTATTGCACCTTGTTCTGGAAACACAATGGCAAAACTTGCATGTGATATAATAGATACACCTGCCACAATGGCAGTAAAATCTCATTTAAGAAATGACTTACCAGTTGTTATAGCACCATCCACTAACAATGGATTAGGAGCTAATGCAATAAACATAGCAAACTTACTTAATAGAAAACATTATTATTTTGTCCCATTTAGACAAGATAATCCAATAACAAAACCTCGTTCAATTGTTTTTGATTCTGAATACATTATTAAAACTATTGAATATGCCTTAGACAACGAACAAATTGAACCTATTCTACTATAGAATTCAAAAAAAGAATGCCGTTTAAAATGATAAATATTTTAAATAGCATTCTTTTTTATAAATAAATATAGCCAATTAATAATTAATATGATAAAATTCAAATATAAATAAAAAAGGCAAAACATAGAATTGATAACTAAATACGATAAACTAATATTATACACTAAATGCCTATATACTAGAAAGGAAGGATAAAAATGGAAGAGAAGTACAATTGGAAATTAGAAGACATATTTAAAAACGTTCAAGAATACGAAAAAACAAAAACAGAAATAAAAAGTACTTTAAAAGAAATAGAAAAATACAAAAACATACTATGTGATTCATCAGACAATTTAAGCAATTGTTACAAACTATATGAAAAAGCGTTAAAACAATTTGAAAAAGTATATTCATATGGAATGCTAAAATATCACTTAGACATGTCAAATCAAGAAGGAATAAAATTATTTAAAGAAGTAGAAGCACTAGGAACAGAATTCAGTGTAGCTACATCTTTTATAACACCAGAAATAACATATGCAGATGAAAATAAAATTGAAGAATATTTAGAGAACAGTAGTGATTTGCAACCATTTGCAAGAGATATTAGAGACATATTAGAAAAGAAACTGCACATATTAAGCAAAGAAGAAGAAAATCTGCTTGCTAATTATTCAGAAATATTCTCTGCACCTGAAAACACATTTGATATTTTAACAAATGCAGAATTTAAATTTGGAACACTAATAGATGAAGAGGGAAGAGAAATTGAATTAACAGATAGTAACTATACATTATATTTAAAAAATAAAAAACAAGATGTAAGAAAACAAGCATTTAATTTAATGTACAAAAAATATAGCGAATTTATAAACACAATTACAGAATTATATTTAAATAATGTAAAATCAAAAGCAACAACGGCAAAAATCAGGAAATACAATTCATCTTTAGAATCAGCAGTTATTAATGATGATGCAAGCATAAAAGTTTATAACAGCTTAATAGAATCAATAGATGAAAACATAAAATCAAACTATGAATTTATAGAATTAAAAAAGAAACTTTTAGGACTACAAGAAATGCACATGTATGATTTATATGTCAATCCATTTGAACAAGGAAAAGATGAAATCACATTCGAGGAAGCAAAAAAAGAAGTTCTTAACGCATTAGAAGTATTAGGAAATGAATATACAACCAAATTAAAAGAAGCGTTTGACCAAAATTGGATTGATGTAGAAGCAAAACCAAACAAAAGAGGTGGAGCTTACAGTATGGGAGTATATGGAGTACACCCATATGTATTAATGAATTTTGTACACAGCAAAAGAGATGTAAGCACAATAGCCCATGAATTAGGACATAGCATGCACTCTTATTATTCAAATGAAAATCAAAGAATAATAGATGCAAACTATACTATAATGGTAGCTGAAGTAGCTTCAACTGTAAATGAAATCTTATTAAGTGATTATCAAATTAAAAATGAAAAAGACACAAAAAAGAAAGCGGAATTAATTTATGAATTATTAGAAATGATTAGAGCAACATTTTTCAGGCAAGCAATGTTCGCAGAATTTGAGAAAATAGTTCATGAGAAAATCGAAAAACAAGAAACTCTTTCTTCAGAAGATTTAAACAAAGAATATTATGCTTTAAATCAAAAATATTTTGGAAAAGAAATTAATATAGATGAAAAGATTCAATATGAATGGGCTAGGATTCCTCATTTTTATAGCGATTTCTATGTTTACAAATATGCAACAGGAGTATCAGCAGCAATTGCAATTGCAACAAAAATACTAAACAAAGAAGCGGGATTTACAGAAAAATATATTGATATGTTAAAACAAGGTTGTAGCAAAAAGTCAATTGACTTACTAAAAATGGTAGATGTTGATTTAGAAAGTAAAGAAACATATAATAAAACAATAGACTTTTACAAACAAAAAATAGAAGAATTAAGACAACTTTTATAAAATAGAATGGAGGACTTATATGCAAAAAGATATAGCAAATATGGATGAAAAATTTGAAAATAATAAAAATACAAATGAAGAATTAAAAACTATAGAAAACAACAATGTAGAAATAACTAATGAAAAAAACACAACAAAAACGGAAAAAAAGAAAAAGCCTTTTACTATCATGGGATTAACAATACATAGAATTTTAGCATATTTTATTGTTTATAGTGTTGTTGGATATATAATAGAAACAATATTTGGAATAGTAACAAAAGGAGTATGGGAGAGTAGACAAAGCTTTTTATATGGACCATTCTGTTCAATTTATGGTTTAGGAGCAACTATTATGATAATGTTTCTACATAAATACAAAAAGCAATATACTAAACTATTTATTGGAGGTTTTATATTAGGATCTATAGTTGAGTATTTAGTAAGTTTTTTCGGTGAAATGATGTTACATGTAAAATGGTGGGATTATTCAGATATGCCATTAAATATTAATGGAAGAATATGCGTATATTTTTCATTCTTTTGGGGATTTTTGGCAATTTATTTAATTGCATCTTTTAATCCAAATATAGATAAATTATTTAACTGGATAAAAACTAAAATATCAATAAAAACTTTAAAAACTATTACAGTTGCAATTACAATATTTTTATTTGTTGACTGTGTCCTTACAGGAATGGCAATGAGACTTTTCTTAATAAGAACAATTGCAAAAAATGATATAAATGTACCAAACAAAGAAGTGGTTATAAATATATATAATGAAATTTATGATAATGAAAAAGTATCAAACTTTATATATAAATATTGGGGAGATAAAAAGATGATAAGAACATTTCCTAATATAAAAGTTACAGATGTTGATGGAAACTTAGTGTATATGGATATGTATTTAAAGGACATCCAGCCATATTATCTAAAGATACATGAACCATTAAATAAAAACAAATAAATAATCTATGTTAAAATAGCGAACATTTTTTCAAAAAAGTATTGACAAAGAAAAGATGTTCGCTTATAATTATCTTACAAGGCAAACAAACATTCTTGGATTTATGGAGGTAATTATATGAAGATTATAGATAAAAGAAAATTTATTAGGACATTTACTATAATAGGAGTTATTTTAACATTATTGATTTTATTTTCAAGCAAGACTTATTCAAATGTAAATAAAAAATATAAAGAAGAATATATCTACAATGGTGATACGTTATGGGAAATTGCCGTAAAGGAAAAAGAAGAAAATTCTTATTTTAAAGATGAAGATATAAGAAATATTATATATGAAATTAAAGCAATAAATAATTTGGAAAGTGCTGATTTATATAATGGGCAGAAAATATTAATACCAACTTATTAATATGTAGACTCTTGAAGATTGGTTCAGCAACAATGGGAAGTAAAAGAAAAGCAATAAAAAAGTAACGTTTCAATAATAATGGCTCAGTATAATGTACTGAGTCATTATTATGTTATAAAACAATTTTATAATTATCTAAATTAGGTCTTTTAACTTGTTCATCAGAAACTACATCAAATTTTATATTTTCATTGCTTTTAACTACATAAGTTGTTATAATTCCAAATTTTTTTGTCGCATACATTGTCTTTAATATTAAGCCAGAGTTTTCATCTACTTGATACTGCTCTATATTATCATTATTCTTTAATTCAAAATATATTACATTTCTACCATCAACAACCTTTTTTCCTAAATATTTATAATCATATGAAGAATCCATAATTTTAGAATAATCTACACCATTTTGAGTATTCTCTATTTTTTTTGCATTATTAGATATACCAACTGTGTTTTCATTAGAATTTGCAAAGCTGATACATTCTCCAGTATTGTAATTTACCCATTCAATTAATTTTAAATCAATGTAAGTTACAACAATACCATCTTTTATATAGTATTCTGTTTTAATATTATCATCTGTGGCATTTGGAGTTTGAACTGGTGAAAAATAATAATTTTTATAATTTGCCCCTTTATCAAGTAATTGTATAACATCATCTCTACTTAGTTCGGCGCTTTTTTCTAACATTCCAGTATTATATATAATAAATTCTCTAGCAAATACTGCTATTATTAGAACAAGTAATATTAATATTACTGTAAATATTATTCTTTTTTTCATACAAATCATCTCCTTTATATATAAAATTTTATAAATATATTATACTATATTTACCATTTTTTGTCAAATATTGGAAAATAAAATATTAAAATTTATAGGAAATTTTAAAGAACTCATACAATAGCAATTAAAAACTTGTAAATTATGTAAAACTGTTGTATTATATATAATAACCAATTAACAATAGCTATTTTATAACAACTCCTTGCTTCTACAGGAGAAAAACTCAACACTAATTAGGAGGATTTGAATATGAATATGAAACGGAGACTCATTACAATTTACGCACTTAGCATTGCAATGTGTGAATCCTTGAGTCAAGCTGTCACCACTTCTAGTTTTTTTGATACAATATTTTTTATAATTGTGGTTTATGCACTAGTATTAAATATTGCAGATAACTCTGATGAAAACTAAAAGAAAAAGCAAAAAATAATGTTTCAATAATAATCCCTTAGTTATACTGAGGGATTATTATATTATAATTTCAAATTTTATAAGCCATTGCAATTTACATAAATAAATGATATAATATAAATATATTAAAAACATAATGTTTAATGGAGGAAAAACATGAAAGAAGATAACAAAATTGTTGCTTTTAAAAAAACTCAGCGGTCAGTCACTGCTGACAACTCAAAAAAGGTATATACCTTTAACATAAAAGCGCAATTACAAGAAAAAGAAGGGAACACTAAAGTTCAATTCGAATTTCTTTATGACACAAGAGAACTTACTTTAGAAGAAGCAAGAAACGTTATTTATCAGATTGCTTCAAAAGCAAAAAAGAATTCAGACAATAGTAAAATAATGGAAGGAAGAGTGCCAGCAAATATAGAGATAACATATTATTCAAATCCTCAAAAACAGGAAGAGTACGAATATATATGTAATCCAATCACCAATGACTTTGTATTATATATACTATTGAATAGAATTATAAGCAATTTCAATTGCTAAATGAAAAGCGTACAAAATCCTTACTAAAATCAAAAGGTTTTGTACGTTTTCTAATTTATAGCATATATAGAATTATTAATATCAAAAATATATACATATAATATATAAAAATAATCAATTATATATTTGCAAGAGGATTTTTTTCAATAGCATCACGAGCTTGTTCATTAGCTACATGAGTATAAATTTCTGTAGTAGAAATACTTTCATGACCTAAAATTTCTTGCAAAGCTCTTATATCAACTTTACCATATTGATACATAAGTGTTGCTGCAGTATGTCTCAACTTATGTACAGAATATTTTTTAGGATCTAGTCCAGCTTTTTTCAATTCTTTATCAACAATATACTGAACAGTTCTTCTACTAATACGTTCTTTTCTTTCACTCAAAAATAAAGCATTTTTTGAATTAAGTTTATCTGTTTTAATGCCTTCTTTAGGTCTAACATCCAAATATTCTTTTATAGAATTAACACAAGCATTATTCAAGTACACTGTTCTTTCCTTATTTCCTTTACCAATAACAGTCATTTTATTTTCACAAAAATCTATATCATTAATATTAATGCCAACCAATTCAGCTAAACGCATACCACAATTTAAAAATAAAGTAATCATAGCATAATCTCTTTTAACATTTCTATTATCATCATCTGCAATAGTTTTTAATAATCGTTTACTATCATCTAAACTCAAATATTTAGGAAGCCTTTTATCCAATTTAGGAGTTTCAAGATTTTGTGCAGGATTAATTTCTATTAAATTAGCTTTAGCGGCTAAATAGTTAAAAAATACTCTAATACTAGAAGCTTTTCTTGCACGTGTTGTAGATTTACTATGATAAGTATTTGCAAGATAACTTAAAAAAGCATGTATATCATCTAGTTTTATTTTTTTTATAACATCTATAGATATATCATTTATAGTAATATTAGAAAAATCTTCTTCTTTTGTTAAGTTAAATCTAATTTTTATAAATTTTAAAAACATTGCTAAATCATAATTATATTCTTTAATAGTATTAGGAGATTTATTTAATATAGTTACAGTATAATCTAAAAAAGAATTTAAATAATAAGGATTATCTTCGGGATTTATCATATGTTACACGCTCCAATTTTTTTAATATATTATATAACAAAAAAAACATAGAAACAAGTATTTTAAAACATTAAATACCCCCCTATTTAGATTAATAGGGGGATGGGCCTTACTGGTTCTTTACAGATTCAATCAGGTTGAGATAGGAACGAACGTTGTTCTTCAGATCTTCTAATTCCTGAGAGTTGAGATAACTAAGCTGTTCGCGTGTAAGCTGTGAATTGTTGAGAGCATCCAGCTTCAGTTTAATTTGCATCTTTGTTGTTTCGTTACCAGTCATATTGTAGACCTCCTTAAGTTTTTATATACATATATTTTACCACACTTTACATAAAAATGCAAATAAAAATTAAAAAGACAATTTTTGAATAAAATAATATAAAAATGTATAACAAAAAGTTGAAACACTTACAATATTGATGTATAATTTTAAAAATTCAAGATAACATCTTATATTAGATACGACTGATAAAAATACTATTGAAAAAGTTAATAATTTAATTTAAAATACTTATAAATTAAAAAAAGGAGATTGTATAATGGATTTAAAAATCAAAACTGAAAGACAAGAATTTCACGGAAGAGCTTGTGGAATAATTCGACAAGAAAATAAATTTTTAATTATGAAAGTAAATAAAACTTCTTATTATCATATACCAGGAGGACATATCGAAATTGGAGAAAATTCAAAACAAACCGTTATTCGTGAAATAAAGGAAGAAATAGGTTGTGATATTGAAGAAATAAGCTTATTTGCAGTACAAGAAAATTTTTGGACAAGGGATAATAAAAAATGTCACGGAATTGAATTTTATTATATAATTCAACCTAAACAATACTTGCAAATGATTGATTATGAAAAAGTTGAAATAGATAAAGGCGAAGAAAAACTATTAGAGTTTAAATGGGTTAATTCCGAAGAATTAAAAGATATAGATTTAAGACCCAGTAATATTAGAAACATGCTAATAAATGAAGAATATCTTAAAGGACTAACACATATTGTGACAACATTTTAGTAAAAAATTTCTGTTTGTAATTTTATAATGCGATTGAGTTTATAAAGAAGAAAAATAAATTACATTTAGCAATTTATTATAAAATAGTAATATTTAAGGAGGATATATGGAAAAATATATACACAAAGTAAATTATTATGAAACTGATAAAATGGGAATAACACACCATTCTAATTATATAAGATGGATGGAAGAAGCTAGGATACATTTTTTAGAACAAATTGGATTTGCATATGATAAATTGGAAAATGACGGAATTATTTCCCCTGTAATAGCAATAGAATGTGATTATAAAATGCCAACTACATTTGGAGATAGTGTAGAAATAAATGTAGAAATAGAAGAATTTAAAGGTGTTAAGTTAATAATAAAATACACAATGAAAAATATTAAAACAAAAGAGATTGTTTTAATAGGAAAGACTAAACATTGTTTTGTTAGCAAAGATAATAAGCCTATAATATTAAAAAAAGTTTTTCCAGAATTTGATAAAAAATTAAAAGAAATTATAAAATAAGATTGGTACAAGAAGAATTTTATGTATTAAGCAATTCAACTGTAAAATAAAAAATAAAGGAGAACACATATGGCACACACAATTAATTTAAAAGAAAAAATTGAGAAATATATTCCATATAATGAACAGGAAGAAGTGGATAAAAAAATAATGTTAAATTACATTAATGATTTTGATGATGTGCTAACTAGACAAAACGAATATGGACATTTTACTAGTTCAGCATTTGTACTCAATAAAGAAAAAACAAAAATTTTAATGATATATCATAAAATTTACAATTCATGGGCATGGACTGGTGGACATAGTGATGGAGACAGTGACCTTTTATATGTCGCAATGAAAGAGGCAAAAGAAGAAACAGGAATAAAAAATGTCACTCCTATTTCTAAAGATATTTATTCTATAGAAGTTATTACAGTAGATGGGCATGAAAAAAGAGGAAAATATGTAGGTTCACATGTTCATCTTAATGTAACATACTTGTTAGAATCCGATGAGACAGAGGAAATACATATAAAAGAAGATGAAAATAGCGATGTAAAGTGGATACCAATTAATAAAATAGTGGAAACATCTTCTGAACCATGGGTACGAGACAGAGTTTACAAAAAAATAATAAATAAAATGAAAAAAGATAGAATTATAAAGATTTAAAAAAACTTATATTGACAAGTTAAAGTTTGGTAATTTGTTGGAAAAATAGTAGATAGAGTAGCAAAGAGTAAGAGATTATGTTAGAATAGATAATAGAAAATAATAAATGAAAGATAAATATTGGAGGTAAATAGTATGAGAAAAGTAATTGTTGTCGGAAGTCCTGGAGCAGGGAAAAGTGTATTTTCACAAAAATTACAAAATATTACAAATATACCATTATATCACTTAGATATGTTATATCACAAAGAAGATGGTACACATATTTCTAAAGAAGAATTAGAAGAAAAATTGAAAAATATTTTTAAAGAAGAAAATTGGATTATAGACGGAAATTATCAAAGAACACTAGAATTAAGATTAAAAGAATGTGACACGGTATTCTTATTAGATTTTCCAACTGATATTTGCCTTGCAGGAGCAGAATCACGAATTGGAAAGAAAAGAAATGATTTACCTTGGATTGAGGAAAAATTGGATGAAGAATTTAAAAAATGTATTATAGAATTTTCAAAGGAAAAATTACCTCAAATATATGATCTTTTAGATAAATACAAAAGCAATACAAATATTATTATTTTTAAAACTAGAGAAGAGGCAGATAATTATATTAAGGAGTTGCAAGAAAATGGATAGTACTATAATTTATTTAATTAGACATGCTGAAACTGTTGATGAAAATGGCATTAGAAATACAAAGGAAAATACTCAAACAATTAATGAAAAAGAAATACTATCTGTATATGGAGAAGAACAATCTAAAAAACTAAGTGAAAATATCGAATTAAACAATATTGATGTTATTTGGTCAAGCAGTTATACAAGAGCAAAAGCTACTGCAAAATATATAGCAAACTCTAATAATTTACCTATTAATTTAGATAGTGCTTTAAATGAAAGAAAACTAGGAAACTTGGAAGAGTTAGGAGAATTTATGAAGGATAAAAAAACAAGAGATCCTTCACAAGAACAATTACTATATAGAAATTTTAAAACTACTGATGGAGAAAGTGCAGAAGATACAAGAATAAGAATGACTAAGTTTTTTGAGAAGATTGTAAAAGAATTTGAAGGAAAAAAGGTTGCTATTGTAAGTCATCGGGGGTTCAATAAAATTTTTATTATTAAATTGGTGCAAACTAAATCAAGATGTTAAATTAGTTTATAATGATATAGTCTTAGATATAACATCGCCATGTTTATTAAAAATGACATTTATAAAAGACAAATTAGTAAATTTGGAGCAAATTAAATAAAAATATAATAAAGTTCCTACTTACAAGTTACTGATTTAATAAATTTGTTAGTCGCCACCTTTTTGAGAGACTAACAAATTAGAACAAGAAAATGGAAAGAAGAAGATAAAAATTCAATTTATTTTTTTATACTTCAAGATGTTATGGATTATTATTTTAATTCTATTGTAGGATATAACAAATCAAATAGGCTTATCATAAAAGGAGCATATTCTATAGCAGATATAGTGTTTGTTTTAGATACTATTGGCTACTCTAATTATTCTATTGAAGAACCAAATCTTGCCGGAAATACAATAGTAACATTGAGAAACCAATTATAACATTTAGGCTATCTTTTTGATAGCCTTTTTACTTTATTAAATTAAGCGGAGTAGGAGAGAGGCAATTTTAAAATCTCTTATTTGAAACTACATAAATAATATATATTAAAAAATTAAAGCAAAATAAATTATATAGAATTTTTCCAATACTTTTAGAAAAAATTAAAATAAAAATATTAAAAGGAGAAAATAAAATTATAAAAGATAAAATTATAAAAAAAGCAAAATTAAAAATTTCAGAATTTTTATAATTAAATTTTATAAAGATATAGACAAAAATTTGTTCTTATTATATAATAAACTCAATAGTTCAAAAGTAATAAGAGATTAATTTTATATATAAGAATAAATATAACAAGAACTAAAATTTATTTAAAAGGATGTGTTCTTATGGAAGAAAAAAAGAATGAAATTATTTTATTTGAAAATCAAGGTGTAAAATTAGAGGTAAACTTAAAAGAAGAAACTGTATGGCTTACTCAAGCACAAATGGGAATATTATTTGATGTTAAACAATCTACTTTAAGTGAGCATATTAACAATATTTTTAAAGAAGGAGAATTAGATGAAAAAACTTCTATCGGAATTTCCGATAAAAGTTCTGGAGGTAGAAAATCAAAAATATATAATTTAGATGTAATTATATCTGTTGGGTACAGGGTTAAATCAAAAAATGGTGTGATTTTCAGACAATGGGCAAATAAAATTTTAAAAGATTATATGTTAAAGGGATATGCAGTAAATCAAAAAAGATTAGAATACTTAGAAAAAACAATAAAGTTAATAGATATTGCTAATAGAATAGATGAAAGACTGGAAGGAAATGATGCAAAAGAAATTTTAAAAGTAATTGGAGATTATTCAAAGGCATTAGATTTACTAGATGATTATGACCATAGAACTCTAAAGAAAATAGATGGAAATATTGATGAAAGAAAAATTGAATATCAAGAATGTATAAATATTATAAATAAATTAAGATTTAATGAAGAAAGTTCACTTTTCGCTGTTGAAAGAGATAGAGGCTTAGAATCAATAATTGGTAATATTTATCAAAGTTTTGCACGGACAAGATATTTATAAAAGTATAGAAGAAAAAGGAGTAAATTTCTTATATTTAATAGTAAAAAACCATGTATTTGCAGATGGAAATAAAAGAATTGCAGCAACCCTATTTATTTACTTTTTGAATTTTTATGGTATTTTATATAAAGATGGAATACAAACAATAGATAATAATACATTAACAGCTTTAACATTATTAATAGCAGAATCAAATCCAAAAGAAAAAGATGTAATTATAGATTTAGTAATGAACTTTTTGAACAATGATTGAAGTTCAATATTAGCGACAAATTACAGGTATCTTGAAAAGAAGTCTTAAAAAATTCTTCTGTGAGGTCTTTTTTGATAAGAGGAAAGTTTTATATGAATGCAAAATGGGAATTAAAGTTAGTTTTTTCAACAGAATAATACAAAGAACAAATAGAAGAATATTTAAAAGAGCATATAGGTAGAAAAGTGATAAAACAAAACAGAAAGTAATGTCAGCAAAAGAAAAATATTTTACAGGATATATATATTTCCAAGATTTTATTGAAGTTGAAGATAAAATTGTGATACAAGATGGTAAGTACATAATGGATAATAATTATAAATGGTAAGAATTCTATGATTATAATTCAAAAGTAAAATTAACAGTAATTTATTATGAAAATAATGAAACAATTCTGAACCAGGAGAAAAATAGAAAATATTTAATAATTATATAAAATTAATAATGAAAATTTATCAGCTAAAGAAGTAGCGACAATAATTAAAGAAAGATTTAATTTATAAGGAGTGAAGAAGTAATGCAAACAACAATAGAAAATCCTAAAATAGAGGATTTTAATAGAGTAAATGAATTAGCGAAACAAGTTCATGAATTACATGTAAATTGGAGGCCAGATTTATTTTTAAGCGTAGATGAAGTAATTAGTAAAGAAAATTTTGAAGAAATGCTACAAGCAAAAGAAATATTTATAGCAAAAATACAAGATGAAATTGTAGGATATATTACTTTTAATATTAAAGAAAAAAATAATCCTAGTATGAGGTATAGAAAACAATTACAAATAGAATCAATATGTGTAGATAAAAGAAATAGAGGAAAAGGAATAGGAACACAGATATTAAAATATGTAGAACAATATGGAAAAGAACATAATTGCACAGATATATATTTAACAGTAAATGAAGAAAATGCAAGTGCAATAAAGATGTATGAAGAATTTGGATTTAAAGTAAAAAGTATAGCATATTCAATGCAAATATAAAAAGAGAATTGGTATTAGGAATGAAAGTATATATAATAAGGCATGGAGAAGTCCCACATAATTCATTAAAACAATATAATAATAAAAATGAAGATTTAACTAAAAAAGGTATAAAACAGGCTGAAGAATTAAGAGAAAAAATAAAAACAATTGATTATGATATTGTAATTTGCTCTCCTTTAATTAGGGCAAAGCATACAGCTAAAATTATAAATATTAAAGAAAAAGAAATAATTATTGATAATAGATTAGAAGAAAGAAATCCTGGTAGTTTGTCTGGTCAATCTTTAGATGTAACAAATAGAGACGAATATTGGAATTATTATACTACTATTCAATATGGAACAAGTGAGAATATTCAAGAATTTTTTAAAAGAGTTTATAATTTTTTAGATGAACTAAAAACAAAAGATTATAAAAGTATATTAATAGTAGCTCATAGTGGAGTATCAAAAGCATTTAATGGCTATTTTGAAGGTATAAAAAATGGTTTGTTCTTGGATAGAGGATTAAAAAATTGTGAAATAAAAAAATATGAATTCTAAAAAATTAGTAGAGCAGGGGGGATATCAATATTTTCAATGTTTAGATTTATATTTAATATAAATATTTATAGCAAAAGATGCAAAAAATTTTGTGCAAAGTTGCTACAAAATTAAATTTATTTAAGTTTCATCATTAAAAATTTAAAAATTTTGTGTAAAGTTAATTTTATATATAAATTTCCAAATAAGTATGGTTTTATATTTTACTCCTATCTCTTTTTGCACAAAACTTTGATAATACAAACCAAATGTCATCTATTATTATGTTTATTCGGTTACATTTACATTATATTATTTCGACACAAATTGAAACACCAGTTAAATAAATTACAAATTATAGGGCAGATAATTAGTTGAAATTACCTGTCCTTTGTTATATAACCAAATTATTGTTCTGTATTAAACGTAAATACATTTACAACTTACGTAAAATGTGGTAAAATTAACAAAGTTTTAATATTTAAACAAATAAAAGGAAAAATTATATGAAGAAAATATTTTTTTTAGAAGGGTTACCAGGAGTAGGAAAGAGTACAATTACAAATTATATAGCAGATTTAAATAAGGACAATATACATACTGTAAATGAAATACTTGTTGATATAGAAGATAAAACTCCTATTGAACAAGATTTATTTATAATAAATGATAATTTAAAAATAAATAAATATGACGAAGGCATTATTATAATAGATAGGGGGCCAATTAGTACATTAGCATATAATATTGTCAGAGATGAATTAGTAGAAAATTTTTCTTCTAAACAAGTAATAGATTGGTTTAATACAATTAAAGACATATTCAATCAAGATAATGTATTTATCTATTATTTAACAACAAATGGAAAGGAATATTATTTACCATATAATAATGAAATGGATCCTAATGGGTCTATTGAGAATCAAAAAAGAGTAGAGGAAGTTGCACTTTATAATATAAAGAAATATTCAAAAAATTATAAAATCATAGAATATAACAAACAAAATATGGAGGATATTATAAATGAAATTATTAATTAATTTATGCGCTCACGATGGAATTATTAGTCACTATACTGGAGTTGGCACTATAGTAGATAGATATATTCAAACATTTAATTATATATTAAGCAAAATGATAGATATTGAATATAAATTAAATCTAATTACTCCAGAATATAATAAAGATTCATTTGGATATTCAAATATATATGACAAAAATCATAGACAAATTAAGAATTCCAAAATAATCCAAATATCAAATGGAAGTAATGGAAAAGTAAATTATGGAACAATTACTGATTGGAAAAACTTATGCAAAAATACAAAAGAATATATAGATAGTATAGATTTTAATAATTATGATTTAGTTTTAACAATTTGCAATGATACTCCATTTGGATGTTTAAATAATATATTAAAAGATGCATCAAATCATTATAAGATTTGGATTCCTCATTCGACAGGTAAAATACATAAAGTGGATTCAGCAATAAAAGATAGTGAAAAAATGCTGGGCTTAAGAATAGAATGGGAATATAATGCAATTAATTATATAAATACAAATAATAATAGTTATTTAGCAGGGACAAGCCAATATATTTCAAAACATTTAATTGAAGAATATAATTTAGACGAAAAAAAATTAATACCTTTTATTAACGGTGAATTATTATCTCAAAATACATTTTGTGAAGAAACTGAAGAAATGGAAAAACTTTTTAAGGAAATTGAAAATGAAGAAAATATTATTTTTGCGTTTGGTAGAGCTGAAGAATATAAAAATCTTGACGCTTGTATGTATTTAGGACATAAATTAAATATAAAACCAGTTATAATAGCACAACCATATTTTGAGGGTCAACCTATCATTCAAGTGTATAATAGTATTGCAGAACAAACAAATACCAAATTATTTGTAAATGTGCCCTTTGATTTTCCTTTTTATATTTTGAACCATTTTAAAAATAATATGATAATGCTAATACCTTCTAAAAAAGAGATTTTTGGTTTAATTATTAATCAAGTTAGAAGATTAAATAAAAATAATATATTGATAGTTGCTAATGATATTGGAGGACTTCACGAGCAAATAAATGATTGCAATGATGGACTTCTTGTCGATTTAGATAATATAGATGAATCTGCAGATAAAATACGAAGATATTTTACCCAGAAGCAGTTAATTATATTTAATGAAAAATCTCAACAAAAACTAAATGATTCTTACAATTTTGAAAAAATATGTTTTCATTTTTTAGAGTTTTTTGCGAAACTCTAATTAATATATATATTTATTTATAAAGGTAAGGGGGTAAAAAAATGTATAATATTTTGCCGCGGTGCATTAAAGCATTAACTCCTATTTCAGGAAATAGGAACACATTTGGAGAAAACACATTTAGTATTCCATACGACGAGTTAACATTTGAGCAGAAACTTAAGGTTGCTGTAGACTTGGTAAGACAGAGCATGTTATATTGTGAAATTCCAAATCCACAACTAGAAATAGCTACTTTAAGTGGTGACTCTTATACCGCTTGTTGTATTCTTAAAGAGTATCTTATTCAGAATAATCTTGGAGTACATCATATTATTTGCTTTGTAGAAGGAAAAAAATATGAAATTATAGGCATGCCAAGTACTCACTTTATTTTACTAGTAAGTGACTACAATGACAATTGGTTTCAATTAGATCCTTCTCCAATGGTAGATTACAAATGTGGACAGGTTGAATCATACGCAAACAAATGGTATAAAACATGTATACCTGTTGAAGATGAAAAAGAAGAGTACTTGAAGGAAATACGTAAAAGCATTTTTCAAGCAAAATTCTTACAAAATAATTCAGCAAAAAAAGCGTATGAAATGGCATCTGGAATGATGTATAAGTATAATTTATTTAGTGGTTATTATGAAATTCTATGTCTGATGACTGGCAATTTAAAACAAGGTATAAATGTAGAAAAAATACGAACCGCAAATAAACCTATACTTGAGAATGAACTTGAAAGTATGACATCACAACTTGATGAATTACAGAGAGCCAATGGATCTTTGGAACAGCAGTTAAGTTTAATACAAAGTATTCATAGAATAAAAATCGATTTAGAATGTGCAAGTGAGAACAAAATTCTTATTAATGGTAGAAGTACTAATATCTCAAATTTGACTCCTAGATTTTTTTATTCATTGAGACTTAACACTGTTATGATTAAACCTTCTTCGTTTTATATTAATAAAGGTGAAGAATTTGCAAGAATAATGCAAGGTGAAAAAATGATATTTAGTAGTTATTTCACTAATATGGGAGATACATCCAAATATGGAATTCCAATTATGAATTTTTTTCATCCTGATGGTTATAAGTATTCTAATGAAATGAATGGCTTAAGCAATATTTTTCTTGTAAATGAATCAGCTAAAAATCTTTTAAGTAGAAAAAAAGCTATTCGAAAAGAATATGCATCTTTATATGAAGGAAAGACAGTTAAATGGTTTAATGATAAAGAGATAAAATGGACTTCTCTTGGAATGAACATGGTTCATTCATCTGACAATTCTTGTGAAGCATGTTGTAATTTTCAAAGTAATTTTCTTGAAAGCCAACTTATGACAAGATTTATGTATCCAAATCCAAAGTTGATTTTTTAATCACTACCTTTAGAGACCTAATAATAAAATTATTATTAGGTCTTTTACTTGACTAGTTTATATAGAGAATGATAAAATTAGAAAAAAGGAGAAAGATAATAAATGGAAAAAGAATATGAATATAGTGCAAAAGTAAAAGATATAGAACCATTCATAAATTATTGTAAAGAAAATAATTATGAATTGATAAATAAAACTGCTCAAAAAAGAGTTTTATATAGAAATAGCAATAAAATTCTTGCAAGAGTAACAATAATTGAAGACGATAAATCTAGAAATATATTTTTGGATTTTAAAGATGAAAATGAATCAGATGATGTACTTAAAATTTCCAGAGAATCAGGAAAAATAAATGTGACTGATAATATGGATTTTGTAAATGCTGTTTTCTCAATGTTAGAATTTGATTTTTATAAAGAATTAGATAGAGTAAGATATGTATATGTAAAAAATAAAGTTACTTTTGAAATAGATGAATATATAAAACCAGAGATGAAAGTAGTAGGAATTGAAGGAGCTAAAGAAGAAGTTGATGAAGTATATAAAGTATTAGAAGATAAATTTAAATAATGGAAATGCTAAAATACAAGAAAATTTAATATAAGGCAAGTAAAAGGAGATGTTTTATCGACATCTTTTTTACTTACATAATAAAATTAGGAAGTAGGGGAATAGTTTATTTCTGAAAAAGTAGAAATTAAAAAATAAACTTTTAAAATAAAAAATTAAATATGAATAATATTTCTATAAATTAAAAATATAAAAATAGAAAAAATAAAATTTTAAATTTAAAATTACAAAAATTTTTATAATTAGATTTTAAAAATTTTGTGCAAAGTTAATTTTGAATATGAATTTTTTTAAAAAACGAACATTTGTATAAAATGTTTGTAGATTAATTTTTATATTATAAACTTATAAAAATATTGTATAATAATTATATAAATTTAGATTATTACTCTATAATATAATTTCATATTATAGACACACCAAAATCAATTTTAAGACATTTTAATGTTTTATCTAACAAGTTAGATATGTAAATTTTAAAAGCTAGTATTTATATATAAAATAACTATAAATGCTGTTTTTTAGGTGTTTGCTGAAAATCTTGAAAAATGTCAAAAAACGACGCACGAGAATCGATTTTAAGACATTTTTATTTTTTTGACATATAAGTTTATTGTTAGAATAATAAGCTGTAATAGGCTTATAGCAAAGAATAGCAAATTTTAAGATAGAGGTACTTGAAACAGGTACTTTATATTTTACCCCTATCTCTTTTTGCACAAAACTTTGATTTTGTGCAATGTTTGATATTTGGGAATATAAAAAAGAGAGCTTTTACTGAACTCTACCCCTTTATTCTTAAAAATTGTACCATTCAATGGATTTTCTTTTAAATATAGATTTATATCTTCAATTACTATATCAACAAAAATATCGATCCACATAAAAAACAGATGACTTTCAAATAATCATCTGTTTTTTTTATTAATCATTCACTTCGAGTTTGTTAATCAATTTTTTTATAATTTCTTTATCACAATCATTGTCTTGATTTAGTAAGTTATTTAATAATTTATTTGCATTTCTACTTTGTGGCAACATATAACCAGCTTCTCTCATAATATCCTCTACCATTACTTTATTTGAATATATTAATGTTTTCAAAAAGCGTTTTTCATTATCTTCATTAGCATTATCTAATAAATATGATAAAATTTTAATTTCTTCTATTTTACTATCTGCAATTTTAAATAATTCATTAACAACAGCTTGTTCTTTCTTTTGCTGTGGTGGCATTTTGTTTGGTATCATTGTAATAGCTTGTGAAGGACAAGCTCTAATACATGCTCCACATCCAATACATTTATCAAAATCAATTTGACCATTTTCTGTATCTGTAGCTCCAACCGGACAAACAAATAAGCATAAACAATCTTTTGTACATAATTTAAGGTTTCTATATGCGTGTTCTTTTTCCATATTATTTTACCTCCAATATCTTAAAATTTGGTACTTTACATATTGGACATACTTGTGGTGGAACATATCCAACAAAGACAAATCCACATATATCACATACCCAAATTTTAGTATTTTTTAAATAATCGATTCCCTTATTTTGATAATTATCAATAATGACATTCATAATATTAGATGTTTTTGTTGCCCATGTTATAATCCTTTTTGCTCCCCTATCTTGATATTTATCCGCAACATTCATTGCATTATTAAGGTTATTTACATCTTCTGTCACTTTGTTTTTTATATCTGATAATGTTCCTTCTAAGTTTTGTTCTTTAGACTCGTAATATTTAGATAATTCAGAAAAAAGATTCTTTTCTTCTTCTAAATATTGTTTTTCACATCCTCTAGCTAAATTAGAACAAATTAGTGAGATTTCATAATTTGTTAATTCTCGCAAATCCTCTTCATCTACATCATTTTTCCCTTCTAATACTTCTTTTTCAATTATTTCTTCATTAGATTCTTTTATTTCTTCAAATAAATTTTTTGGAGCTCCACATAAAGGGCATTTCCAATCTTCTGGTAAATCTTCAAATTTAACTTTTTCAACTGTTTCATCATATATATGTCCACATATTTTACAACGATATTTTTTCATATTTTTCCTCACTTATTTTAATAATTACTATTAAATAATATCATCTATTTTTTTAAATTGCAATACTTCCTGTTTTTTATAACTTCAATTTTCTTCAATTGACAAAAAACTAGAAAAATAGTATTATATTTTAAAATAATGTTCACTATAAAATTATAATAAAACAATAAAGGAAACAATAAAAACATGAAAGAAACAACAAACAAAAGAAACAGTAATATCGAATTACTAAGAATTTTATCCATGATAATGATTATATTGCACCATTCATATATTCACTCTGATATAAAAAGTCATCTATCAAATACAAATTATATAATATTTGCAATATTAAGTTTAATTGGCCAACTTGCAATTAACATATTTATCCTAATCACAGGCTATTATATGGTAAATAAAAAAACAAATAAAAAATCAATAGCAAAATTAATATTTGAAACAATATTTTATTCATACTTTATATTAATATTATATTTGAATTTTTCGCCACATAAACAAAATAGCACAATATTAAAATTATGCACCCCTATTACATCTGATAGCCACTGGTTTATTACTGCATATATATTACTATATATCAGCATACCTTTTATAAATAAACTAATAGAAAATTTAAACAAAAAACAGTTTACACAGTTAAATATATTCTTTATTATATGTTTTAGCATATTACCAAGTATTTTTATTTTGCTACACTATTTTTCAATATATACATGGTTTATTGTATTATACTCTATCGGAGCATATTTAAGACTGTATAAAGATAATATAAAATTTAAAGATTCAAACATAATTTTAATAATCTCTATAATTGCCTTAATATCTACAGTTATAGTACAAATGAAGTATAAAACAAGTTATATAAATTTAAATTATACAAGTAACTTTTTATCATTGTTAATATCTATTGGTATTTTTATGTTGTTTATAAATCTTAAAGATTTTAAAAGTGGTATAATAAATAGTATTGCTAGTTCAACATTAGGTATATATCTTTTACATGATAATTTTCTTGTTAGAGATTTTATTTGGAAAAGACTCCATATCGAAGATTTTATAGTAGAAAAACACTTTTGGATACGTGAAATTTTATTGGTTCTTACTATTTTTCTAGTAGGATTAGTAATTGATAAATTAAGGCAAATATTTATTGAAAAACCTATATTTAAACTTTGGGATAGTATTGAAAAAAAGAATAAAAATAAAATAAAACACATTGATAACTCATAATAAAAAGAGCAATTACTTTCAAGATATTACTCATCTTTGTTTTGTAATCGCTCTTTTTTGTTTTTATTTAAATCTCTTTATATAAGTATCAATACTATCTAAAAACTCTTCATTATTTTTTGTATTTACCATCATAGATATAACTTGTTCTGTAACATCTGCAACAGGCATACTGTTCATTGCTTTTCTTAATGCAAAAACAGTTTCTTTTTCTTTAGGTGTAAGTAATAAGTCTTCTCTTCTTGTTCCAGATTTATTAATATCAATTGCTGGGAAAATACGTTTTTCTGATAATTTTCTATCTAAGTGAACTTCCATGTTTCCAGTTCCTTTGAATTCTTCAAATATAACATCATCCATTCTACTACCAGTTTCTATTAAAGCAGTAGCCAAAATTGTTAAACTTCCCCCATTTTCTATATTTCTGGCTGCTCCAAAGAATTTCTTAGGTTTATGTAATGCTGCAGGATCAATACCTCCAGATAATGTTCTTCCTGAAGAAGGAATTGTTAAGTTATAAGCTCTAGCAAGTCTTGTTATACTATCTAAAAGAATTACAACATCTTGTCCTTGTTCAACTAATCTTTTAGCTCTTTCTAATACCATCTCTGCTACTTTTACATGATGTTCTGGTAATTCATCAAAAGTAGAATATATAACTTCTCCATTTATAGAACGTTTCATGTCTGTAACTTCTTCTGGCCTTTCATCTATTAAAAGAACTATTAGTTTTTCATCAGGATTATTTAAAGATATGCTATTAGCTATTTTCTTTAATAATGTTGTTTTACCAACCTTTGGTGGAGCAACAATCATCCCCCTCTGCCCTTTTCCAATTGGCGACATCAAATCGATTATTCTCATGGCATATTCATTAGGCATTGTTTCTAGTCTTAATCTTTCTGTAGGGTATATTGGTGTTAGCTCATCAAATCTTTTTCTTCTAGCAGCTTTTTCAGGAGATTCTCCATTAACTTCACCAACAAATATTAATGATGGGAATTTTTCGCCTTCTTTAAATCTTGAAATTCCTTTTATTATATCCCCTGTGTCTAATTTAAATCTTCTAATTTGTACCATTGATATATATACATCTTTTGGACTAGATAAATAATTTTCCCCTCTTAAAAATCCATATCCATCTGGTAAAACATCTAAAATTCCTTCAACAATTGAATCTCCTTCAGATGTAAGTTTATATCCAGATAAGTCGTTTTCTTCATTAATAGATAAATTTTCTTTAATAGTTGTTTCTTCTTTTTCATTATTTAAACATAAGATTTTAGATAATACCTCTATTAATTCCTCTTTTTTTAATTTTGATACATTTTTTATATTGTTTTCTTTTGCTAAATCTTTTAGCTCTGTAAGTGTTAAATTTTCTAAATTTGTCATATATTCCTCCTAAATTATACTTATATTATATTTATTTTTTATTTTAATTTTGTGGGGATTTTTTTACGAATAAAAACTATAAATCTATTATACCATATTTTTCCAAAAAAGCAAATAATTTAACTAAAAAATATAAAAATTCATAAAAAAATATCCGTTAAAAATATAACAGACATTTTACATACCTTTATCAATATAAATTTTTTCGTTTGGATAATACATATCAAGTTTTTCTCTTGCTGTTTGTTCTATGTATTCTTTTGAATTAACATTGTTTTTTTCAGCAATTAAATCTTTATTTTTACTTTTTTCTTCTTCTATTTGCTCAGCTAATTCTTTGCTATTATCATTGTATTGACTTAAAACTTTTTGTTGACTAGCAAAAGTAAATATTACATATAAAAACACTAGTACAATTAATAATTTTTTATATACTTTCTTTTTCATCTGTTTCTCTCCTATTTAAAATCCATATAATATATATTTCTACTTTTTTTGATAAATTCCTTCTTTTTTTAGAAGAATTTTAGATTTTTTGTTATTTATTTTATTTTTATTAAAAGAAAATAGCTTTTTTATTTTCTCTTTTGTATTTTTTTGTAATTTTTTAAAACTAATTGTCATAATATTAATAGGTTTACACAATAGTTTTTTTAGTATGCCAAAAACTATTTTTAATGGAAATAATATAATTGATAATAATTTTTTTACAATATTTTTTATTGCTAAAATTATTTTTACATTTAATTTAATAAAATATTGACTAATTAAAAGCATATATAAAATGCAACCTATAAATACTCCAAAAAACATGTATAAACGAATTTCTCCATTACTAAAAGTAAATATAGAATATAATAATAGTAATCCTGTTAAAATCCAAAATAAAATGTCTTCAATATATGTAATTATATCTTTAGTTTTAAAACTTCTTCGTAATATTCTAAATATATCAAATAAAATACCAATAAGAAATCCATTTATTATAAATACTAAAAAAACATATGCTTGATTTACAATCATCTACACCATCATCCTCTGTTTTTATAAGTTATTTTATTTAAATATTTTGCTAATAATACTTCCTTTGTTTTTTTCAAGTTCTCTATCACTGTAAGCTAAATAAGAAATATCTCCTTCTACAATTACTTCTGATGTATCAATACTTAATTTATTAATTCGTAATCCTTCCCCTTTTACTGTTAATAAACCTAATTCTGTTTCTACCATTACAACTTGGTCATCAAAACTTAATACATCATTTACGCCAGATATACTTAGCTTTCCCCTATTTTCTAAAATTAAATTTTGAATTACACCTGTATTTATATTTTTTCTTTCATCAACAGTCATGATACATTTCTCCTTTTCTATAATTTTCCTGATATTTATATATATTCATAGTTTGTCTATTTTAGAACATATTCACTCATATTTAATTTTGAGTTAAAACAAATATTTATACATATAAAAAATATCTGTTTTGAATAACTTTTTATAATATATTAAAAATTAGTTTTCATATACTAAAAGAGGTGGAAATTACTTCCACCTCTTTTATCACAAATTTACAATAACCCCTAATGCCTCATATTCAATCCCTACATTATCTAGCAAAATTCTGTCTTTTTTCTTTAAGCGATATACTTTGTTTTTCTTTTTGTTATACTTTGTTTTTAAAAAATTAGGACATCTTGCAATATCTTTTATAGTGCTATATTTTATTGCAAAGTATAATGGAACAATATCATATCCATGTTGTAACAAATATTGAACTTCCCCAGGAAATACAATAATTGTTACTTGCTTTTTACATTGAGATTTCCATTGTTCAATTTCCTTTTCTATGTCCTCCACATTTAAATTTCTTTTCCGTCTTAGTAGCATAAATTAGAGCTCCTTTCTATTTGTGATAAAGAACATTTATATTTTAATCATAATATCACATATAATACGTAAAGTAAATAATTTGTCAAAATTTAAGTTTCGTTTTTTGTTAACATTTGAGTTGTTTTTCATGACCTGTTATATGATGATATCATAATTCATGACGTAGATTTAAATGGAATGAGTTTTAAAATTTGTTATTGTTTATCTTGAGGAATGTTCACGGATACAATGAATATAGTTATATTTTGATAATCTTCTCGGTTCAATACACAACATAAGAAATTCTAAAATACTTTTATGGCCCCATTCCACTAAAAGTGAACTCTTTCCATAAAATTATTTAAAAATTTCTAATATTGTTCCAATCACATTCGAAAAGTTATAAAAATATAACTATATTCATTGTAGGCCTGAGTGAAAGAGGCGCAAGATAAACTATTACAAATTTTTAACGAATGAAATGAATAAATACGTCACGAATTAGGATACCATCATATAACAGGTCATGAAAAACAGACTCAAATTTATCGAAATCTTTTGTTTCAATTGACATAACTACCAATTGATGATACAATCAGCTTAGCAACTAATAACATGTGTTATTTTAATAAATAGCACAACATCAAAGTTTTGTGCTAAATAAGAAAGGAGTTATTTTATGACAAATGGAAAACCTTATGTAGATATCAGAGGCTACAATCCTGGTGTAACAGGTTCTTGTATTCGGAATACTGTTCACTTTTCAGATGGTGGGGTCTTTCGGTTTTTAGTCGATCATGGAATGTATCAAGGTGAAGGTCACAAAAACCTTGAATACAATGATAGTGTTAATCCTAAAAAAATTAATGCTATTCTACTGACACATACGCATCTTGACCATGATGGAGCATTACCTATTTTTGTTAAAAATGGGTATGACAAAAAAATTTATATGTCAGATTCATCAGCAGCTGTTATTGATATTGGATTTGATGATAACTACAATATCATGAAAAGAGACTCAAAGATAAAAAAGCAACCAATCCTCTTTTCAACAAATGATATTGAAAAAACAATGCAACAAATTGAAGCTGTAAAATACGAAAAACCAATTAAAATCCACAAAAATATTACAGTCACATTTTTCAATAATGGACACTTAATTGGGGCTTCAATAATTTTAGTGCAAATCGAAGAAATAAATGGTACAATTAATCTTCTTTATACCGGAGATTATAAAGCAAAAAATGCACTTCTTGATATTAAGCCATTACCTTCTTGGGTATATGCACTTCCAAATTTAACTATCATTACAGAATCAACATATGGTTCTACAAATTCTTCTGAAATCAAACATACTTGGCACAATGATATTATAGAAGCCTGTTCAAGAAACTCTGTAGTACTAAATTGTGCATTCGGTCAAGGAAGAACTCAAGAATTACTTTATTACATCAGACAAATGGAAGATGCTGGTGAAATTCCTAAAGACTATCCTGTAAAAGTAGATGGAACTACAGCTATTGCATATACCTTTAGGTATCTTGACAGGTCCAACATTATACCATTTAATGAAAATGCAAGATACTTTTTCCCATACAACATTCAATTTGTAGATAATAAAACTAGACCTGCTATTTTAAATGATAACAGTCGGCAAATAATTATATCTACCTCTGGTATGGGAAGTCATGGCCCAGCTGCAACATATATTCCACATTTACTGTCAAATCCAAATGCTTTAATATATTTCCCCGGCTATACAGCTGAAGGTACACTAGGAAGAAAAATATTTGAAGCTGATTATGGTCAGGAAATAGAATTTAAAGACTCCTATTTGACAGTTAAAAGAGCACAGGTATTACAAACCTCTGAATTTTCATCTCATGCTAAAGCTGATGAAATAATCGATTTCATAGATATGTTTATACCACGTTCTGTCCTATTTATTCATGGGACTACTGAAAACAAGATAACACTGGAAGAAAGAGTAAAAAGAGAACTCGGTATAAGCAAAACTGGAATTCTTGGTATGGGGTTAGTATACCGAATTGATTCTTACGGAATAGCAAAAGCTGTCAGAAAATAACTTTCTAAAATTTTACACATCTAACTTCTAAAAGAGGACTAACATATTTGTTTAGTCCTCTTTCTAATTACACTTATCTTATTACATTCACATGTATTTTTTCTAAAATTTCATCACTTACAGTTCCTTTAAAATCAATAGAAATTTTAGATTCAGAAACATCAAATTCCAACATTTCCAACTTATTTGTTTGAATTATATCTAAAACATTTCTTATACAATCATAATTTCTAATAATTCCATTCCCTACAATAGAAACCCTAGAAATATCCTTTTTTACAATACTTTTAACAGTATTTTCCTCAATAATATCTGTAATAATAGTTCCAGCCTTATTATTAAATGTTGACTTTGTAATTATTGGTATTTTAAATTTTTCTCCAATCTCCACACATCTATTATGAAGAACTTGAGCTCCTTCACTTGATATTTCCAGCATTTCGTTATAAGAAAGTGCTGGTATTTTTTTTGCTTCTTTTATTTTATTTGGGTCTGTTGTATAAACTCCATCTACATCTGAGAAAATATAACATTCTTTTGCATTTAATGCTGCCGCTATAGCTACTGCAGAAGTATCAGAACCACCTCTCCCCAATGTTGTAATATCTAAATTTTGATTATATCCTTGAAATCCTGCAATAATAACAATTCTTCTTTGTTCCAATTCTTGCAAAATTCTTGATGTATCAATATTATCAATTGTTGCGTTCTGATTTGTATTATTTGTATATATTCCAGCTTGCCAGCCTGTTAAAGAAATAGCACTATATCCCATACTATTAAGCAATATAGATAATTTAGCAATAGATATTTGTTCTCCTGAACTAAGTAATACATCCATTTCTCTGTCTTTTGTATTTTCAGAAAGCTCTTTGGCTTCTTGAATTAATTTATCTGTAGTTTTTCCTTGAGCTGATAGTATAACTACGATATTATTATTTTTATCATATAAATCAATTATTTTATTTGCTACTAATTTTAATCTATCATTATTAGCAACAGAACTTCCTCCAAATTTCATAACAATTGTGTCCATTATGGGCCACCTTCTTTAAAAAATATAAGAGAGTCTTATTCTAATTATAATATGGCTCTATTTAATTATATGCTTAGTTTTAAATTTTGACAAAAAATTCAAAACTAATTAATAGACTTTAAAAAGCTTTCCATAAATCCTTCTAAGTCTCCATCCATAACTCCTTGCACATTTCCAACCTCATAGTTTGTTCTATGGTCTTTTACCATAGTATATGGGCAAAAAACATAAGAACGAATTTGGCTTCCCCATGCAATATCTTTTTGTTCTCCTTTTAAATCTTCTATTTTTTCTTTTTGTTCTTGTTCTTTTAAATCAAGTAATTTTGATTTTAACATTTTCATTGCTGTTTCTCTGTTTTGAATTTGAGAACGTTCAGATTGACAAGCAACAACTATATTTGTAGGTATATGAGTGATTCTAACAGCAGATGATGTTTTATTAATATGCTGACCTCCAGCACCAGACGCACGATAAGTGTCTATTCTTAAATCATCTGGATTTATATTAATTTCTATATCATCTGTAATCTCAGGTAGTACTTCGACAGAAGCAAAAGATGTATGTCTACGCCCTCCACTGTCAAATGGCGAAATTCTAACTAATCTATGTACACCTTTTTCACATTTCATATATCCATAAGCATTTTGTCCTACAATCTCAAATGTTACACTTTTTATTCCAGCCTCTTCCCCTTCTAAATAATCTAATTCTTTGCAATCATAATTATTTTTTGTTGCCCATCTATTATACATTCTATATAGCATTTCTGCCCAGTCTTGAGATTCAGTTCCTCCTGCTCCTGGATGTATAGTTACAATAGCATTGTTAGAGTCATATTTCCCAGATAGTAATGTTTCTAATTCTAATTTTTCTATACCATTCTGCAATTTCCTTGTACTTTTAAGAATTTCTTTTAATATTTCTTCTTCAAATTCTTCTTTCAATAATTCTGATAACTCTAATGTTTCATTAATTTCTTTTTCTAATTCTCTATATTTAGAAACTTTATTTTTCACGTTTTTAATCTGTGATAACACTTTACTTGTTTCATCATTATTTGAATTCCAAAAATCTGGATTAGCTGTTTTACCTTCTAGTATTTTAAGTTCTTCTTCCATTCTGTCAATGTCAAAGAGACTCACCTAAATTCTTTAATTTTGTTTTTAGTTCTTCTAGTAACTTATTGTTTTCTTCTAATTCTAACATATGTTCACTTCCTATCTAAAATTTTTATTATTTTTTAAAATAAAAATAATTATAGTTGCTCAATAACACATAATAATACAAATAACATAATTAAAAACCATACAATTAAAGTTTTATATTTTGTATATTTTTCAAACTTTTTTGTATATTCTGTTATTTGAGGACATGCCATTAAACCTAGTAATAGAAAAATTATAGACATTGGAACATAAAGTAGTGCATTTTCTAAGAAAAGTCCTATTGAACCAACAGATAAGAGCCAACAGAAAACTGCTACAATCCACTTTGTAGTTTTATGCTTATTTTCATCTTTAACATTTTTCTGTTTATTTTCTGCTACTGTCTTATTTTTTTCTTTTTCAGCAGTTTTCTTTAGATTTTCCGCTCTATTCATTTCTTGTTTTTGTGTTTCTTCTATTAATTCTTGTTCATATTCTTCTAAAGTCTTTTTATCATCATCATCTTCTTCAATTACAGTTTCTATTTGTTCTTCTTTTTGCTCTCCAATACTAAATATCTTCTTTTTTTGAACTGCAAAATCTTCTTCAGTAATTACACCATCATCTAACAATTGTTTTAATTTTTTTACTTCTTCTATTTTATCCATAATATTCTCCTATTTATTTAAAAGTTGTTTTTTTATTTCGTCATATTCATCTTGAGTTAAAATTCCATCATCCAATAATTTTTTATATTCTACTAATTTTTCATATATTTCATTATTGTTACTTTCTTCTGAAGGTTCACTGTCTTGTTCTTCTCTTTTTTCTACATCTTCCATTAGTGGTTCTCCACATTCAGAACAATATTTAATTTGCTCACCATTTAAAGTCCCACAATTACTACATCTTACTTTTACTTCATCTTCACTGTCACCAATTCCGTCAGACATTGTTCTAGCAATTTGTTCTCCAATTGCTACACTCGCTCCAAGACCCGCTATTCCATCAGATTGACTTGCGGCATCTCGTATTGCTCTTGCAGATTGATACTGAATAAATTCTTTCATATTTCGACTTGCCATTCCAATTCCTGATTGTTCATCAATAAATTCTTCAACTTGTTTTGGTAATGAAATATTTTCTATTATAACATCACTAAATTCAATTCCTATATTTTGAACTTTTAGATTTGATTTTAATTGTATAAGTTTTGCAAGTTTTGTATATTCTGCTGATAAATCTAATATTGGCACATCAACTTCATTTAAAACAACACTAAATGCTTCTACTAAGAACGAACTTAAATAATCAACAATATCTGATGTTTCAAACTTTCTTTGAGTTCCTAAAATTTCTCTAACAAATTTTTCTGTATCTATTATTTTAAACGAGAATGTACCAAATGATTTTATTCTTATTACTCTAAACTCTTCATCTCTTATAATTAATGGATTTTTTGTATTCCATTTGTTTCCAACAAATTGTCTTAAACAAATAAAATATAAGTCTGCTTTTATAGGAGAATTAAACATATGTGGTAAAGCCATTAATGTTGATAATACTGGTAAGTTATCTGTATCTAGCTTATATGTTCCTTCTTCAAATATGTCAGCAAATTGACCGCCTTTAAAAAATACGGCAGCTTGACTTGGTCTTACAATTACTCTTGCCCCTGTTTTTATTTCATCATTATCTTTATTTGGTCTTTTATACTTTGTTACAATCGTTTGTGAGTTGTCGTCAGTATGTTCAATTACATCTATAAATTGGTCTTTAACAAAATTCATAAAACTCATAATAGTACCTCCTATTTTTGTTTATTTTAATTATGAGAATTATAACATATTTTTTTTAATTTGTTAACTATTTTACATCTTAATTTAATTATTTTTTATAGGTACTAATTTATTAGACATTTCACAAACCAATTCTGCTGAATTTTCTACTCCCAACGTATCACTATTAATGCAAATATCATAGTTTGAAGGACTTCCCCATTCTTTTTCTGTATAATATTTATAGTGATTTGCTCTTAATCTATTTATTCTAATAATTTCCTTTTCTGCCTTTTCTTTGCTTATTCCATAAATTTCAGTAGCTCTTTTAATTTTGTTTTCCATACTATTATTAATAAATACTTTTAAAACATTTTTCTTATCTTTTAATATAAAATCTGCACATCTTCCTACTATTACGCAAGATTCTTTATCTGCAATTTTTCTAATTAATTCTGATTCTTTTATAAAAAGTTCATCTGCATTACTTAATCCAGAATAATATCCATTGTTAAATCCATCTAACACATTTCTTTTTTCTTCATTATTTTCGATATATTCAGCTGAAAGTCCTGTATCTTCTACCATTTTGGCAATAAATTCTTTATCATATAATTTTATTCCTAATTTTTCAGCTATTAATTTACCAACATATCTTCCACCAGAACCATATTCTCTTGCAATTGTAATTATAAGTTGTTCATCTAAATCTTTTTCTTCAATTTTATCAGACTCAGAAATATCTACTGTTTTATTACTATTTTTCATTTTTTTAGTTTCTTTAACTAAGAAAATTGTTGCTAATATAAATGCTAAAGCGTCAGCCACAGGTCCTGAACATAATATTCCCATAATCCCAAACATTTGACCAAGTATTATCATGGCTGGTATTAATATAACAATTTGTCTTGAAAGTGATAATATTGCACTTTTTGTACTTTTCCCAATAGCTTGAAAGAATATTCCTGAAGGTATCTGAATTCCATTAAATATACAAAGTAATAGATATATTCTAAATGATAAACACGCAAATTCCATATAGTTTACATCACCACTACCAAATATTAATATTAATTTATCTGGTATTGTTTGGAACAAAATAAATGCAATAGTACTTATTACTACACTCGAACCCAACACAATTTTTAAAGTTTGTCTAACTCTATCAAACTTTTTAGCACCATAATTATATCCTAATATTGGTTGGCTACCTGCTGCAATACCAATTATTATACTATTTAATATTTGACTTATTTTCATAACAATTCCTAAAACTGTAATAGGAATTTCTGCCCCATATTTGCTTTCCGCTCCATATTTTCCTAATAAGTTATTTTCTGCAGCCATAACACAGACTATACTCATTTGTGTTATGAAACTACTTATTCCAAGTATAGAAATTCTTCTACATACATTAGCTTTTAGCTTCAAGTTCTCTTTAGTTATTTTTATAGATTTAAATTTTCTTATATATACAACATTTAAAATAAATGTAAGTATCTGACTTATAACTGTAGCAATAGCAGCCCCTTCAACTCCACCATCTAATACAAAAATAAATATTGGGTCTAAAATTGTATTTAATATTGCTCCTACTAGCATACTTGTCATAGCATATTTAGGGCTTCCATCTGCTCTAATTATAGAATTTAATGTTGTGCCTATCATAGAAAAAGGAAGACCTATTGCTATAATTTTTCCATAAGCCATTGCGTAACTTTTTAAATTTTCTGTACAGCCAAAAATTGTTAAAAATTGTGGTAAAAATATTAAAGTTATTATACAAAATAATATTGAAACAATTGCTGAAAGTAATATTGCATTACCTATTCCCTTTTCTGCATCTTTTTGTTTTTTCTCTCCAAGTTTTAAGCTTAAATATGCTGATGCACCATCTCCTATCATAAGAGAAAAAGCTAAGCCTATCATTACTAATGGAAACACTACATTTGTAGCACCATTTCCTAAATATCCAACTCCTTGTCCAATGAATATTTGATCCACTATATTATATAGTGAATTAACTAACATTGATATAATACATGGAATTGAAAATTTTCTGATTAATTTTCCTATTTTTTCTTTTCCTAGTATGTTTGATTCTTGTTCCATTTTTTCCCCCTCTTTTTCTTTTATTATAACTTTTAAAATTTTTTGCGAACTTTTCTATTATATATTTTTTTAAAAATATTGTCAAATAAAAATAAACCAAATACATTAAATTTTTGATTTAATATATCTGATTTATTTATAATAATTTTTATTAAACATCATCTACATTTCTAGTAAATTGTACATCTGTAGCGACAAAATAGATTCCATAGACTATAATAAACATTCCATATATAAGTGCAATATTTTTAAGTATTTCTTCCATTGTAACTGCAATAGCAAAAATTTTACCAACACTTAATATAATAGGAATACTGATTACAAATGGTAATAACATTGGAATTATAAAATAAAATAACAACTGTTTAAATATTGTTTTATTAATGTCAAATTCATCCATTCCTAATTTTTTTAATAATTCATATCTATATTTGTATTTTTCTGAATCACTTAATTGTTGGATTGCAAGTAAAGTAGCTGTTGCCATTACAAATATTAAGGCAATATAAAATGCCAAGAATGAAATCATTGTATAAAATGATTTTGTTGCACTTAACTTATCTCCTTTTGTTTGAGGATATGCTAACTTTCTATTTATTTTTTGTTCAAATCTTTCACCATCATATTCTGATATTGAAACATATTCTTTAGTAGGCACTAAATCTACTAATCCCTGATAAAATTTTTCATCTGTTACTTCTTTTGTTGTTGCTACTAATTTATGATAATAGTCAAATTCCACATCTTCATTTATTTTTTTATGTTCTTCTACTACTACATTTTCCATATTATCTGGAATAACTATACAATATGTATATCCATTAAAACTTATTTGAGAAAAATTTTCTCCATTAACTTGTTTTATACTTAATTTTTTATCGCAAATTTCGATTATATTGTTTTCTTTTATATATTTTTCAAATGGTTCTTGTGCTGTTTTCATACAATGAACAATTGCTTCATCATTTTCTAATGTAACTTGTTCATATCCTAACATTTGTCTTAATTTATTGTAATCTTTAAGTAACATTACAGAATTTGTATCATCATAATATCTTGCATCAAAAACTGTATTTTCCAAGGCTTTTTCAATATTAGTACTATTAACTTCATATAAGTTATATTCATAAATTTCTTCTACCTCAGAATTTTTATTAATATAATCTTTATACTCTGAAAAATCACTATTTACTGAACTTATTGCAATCTCAAAAGGATAACCTAATTCTATTTCATTATTTAACATATTATTCAAAAGTAAAGCTACATTCCCACCTATTAATATAATTGTAAACATTAATGCAATTGTTCCCATTGTCATACTCATTGTATTTATTTTAGATGTTAAGTTTCTATATAAAAACATATTGCTTTTTTTATATTTTCTTGATTTATTGTTTAAATATCTTTTTACTATAAAACTTGAAATACTAATATAGAACAAATATATACCCACTATTAGCAAAATAATTGCAATAAATATATTCATTCCTTTCATATTGTTCATATCACTAAATTCTTTGTCATTTATTAGATATGCTAAAACTAATAATATTATAGATATTATAAATACTATAATGTTTCCTTTAGATTTTTTTATTACATTATTTTCATTTTTCTTTTCTGCATATAATAAGTCATGTACATTTGTCTTTTTAATTTTTCTTCTACAATTTAATAAAACTAATACAAAGATGCCGAAAAAATACAATGCAGTTATTCCTACTGCTAAAATATCAAATACTATTTGTATTTCATAAGGTTGGTCAAATAAATTCATTATAATTGATGTTAATATTTGGTTTAAAAATACACCTGCACCAATTCCACATATAAATGCTAAAAAACCAATTACTATATTTTCTAATGTAAACATATTAGAAATATCTTTTTTCTCTATACCTAATATTTGATAAATTCCAAATTCTTTGCTTCTCTTTTCCAACATAAACTTCATGGTATAGTTTATAAGCCATGCCATCACAAAAATTATAATTGCACTAATTCCTAAAATACTTTTTGAAAATGCTTCCATATAACTTGAAAGTTCTCTTATATCTTGAGAAACCGCAAGTGAGTTAAAACTAAACATTAATGCAACAGATATAATTACAGTTATAAAATAAATTATATAGTCTTTAGCCTGTCTTTTGGCATTTCTAATAGATAATTTACCTAACATCTCTTGCATCACCTCCAAGTAATGCCAATACATCTAATATCTCATTGTAAAATTCTTTTCTCTCCTTCTCCCCTTTTTCAATTCTGTTAAAAATTTTTCCGTCTTTTAAAAAGAAGATTTTATTACAATAGCTTGCTGATAATGGATCATGTGTAACCATTAAAATTGTGGCTTTCATGTTTTTGTTCATATCTTCCATTGTTTCTAAAAGTTGTCGTGCTGATTTAGAATCTAAACTGCCTGTTGGTTCATCTGCAAGTATTATTTTAGGTAAATTAACTATTGCTCTGCACACAGCACATCTCTGTTTTTGACCTCCTGACACTTGATATGGATATTTATTTAAAATTTCTTTTATTCCCAATCTTTCAGCTATATCCAATATTTTTTTATCAATTTCTTTTTCCGGAACTTTATTTATGGTTAATATTAATGCTATATTTTCTTCAATCGTTAATGTGTCTAATAGATTGAAATCTTGAAAAATAAAGCCTAAATTTTCTCTTCTAAATTTTGCTATATCTTCTTCTTTTATTTCTGTAATATCTTTTCCACCTAAATATATATGTCCGCTACTTACATTGTCTATTGTTGAAATACAATTTAAAAGAGTTGTTTTTCCAGAGCCACTAGCCCCCATTATACCTATAAATTCCCCCTCTTCTACATCAAAACTTATTCCATCTATTGCCTTTGTAATATTATCCTTATTGCCATAATACTTCTGAATCTGTTCTACTCTTAATACTTTTTTCAAATTAATCCCTCCTTTTTTTCTTAATTATAAATTGTTCTAAAGTTTTTTCATATAGAAGTTGTTTGCATTTATATTACAATTTCGTAATAAAACAAAATTTATTATCTAATTTTTTTATTTCTTGGAATAATAATTATTACTTCTGTGTATTCATTCTCTATACTTTCTATTTGAATTTCCATTCCTAATTCTTCACACATTTTTCTACATAAATATAATCCTATACCTGTTGATTTCTTCTGTATTCTTCCATTTGTTCCAGTAAAACCTTTGTCAAAAACTCTATCTATATCACTTTTTCTAATTCCAATTCCATTATCTTTTATTTTTAGCTTTACATTTTCCTTGTTTTCTATTGCTTCTATCATTATCTTAGCATCATTCTCGTTTTTATATTTAATACTATTTATAATAAGTTGATTTAAAATAAACTCTAACCACTTTTCATCTGAATACGCATTTATAGAAACATTGTTAACTTCTACTTTTATATTATTTTGTATCATTATTTTTTTATTTCTTGATAATACACTCTTTACAACATCAGACAATAAAATTTCCTTTATAATAAAATCATTTGAAACTTTATCTAATCTTGCATAAAATAAGGCTTGTTCTACAAAGTTATTAATTTCTTCTATTTCTTCATCTATTTTATTAGTTATTTCTGACTTATTATTTTCACATAATAATTTTGATGATGTAATTGGGATTTTTATTTCATGTACCCAACTTTCTATATATTCCTTATAATCCCTTTGCATAATTCGTACATTATTTACATTTTCAAGCATTGATTTATTCGCTCTTTTTAGTATCTTGTAATATGCTAAGTCTTCTTCTCTTGATGGTTTTTTTATCACTTCTGATATAAGATATTTTTCATCTAAACCATCCATAATTTTATTTATTTCTTTTAAAGTTTTATTTTTATTATAATAAGTTTTAGAAAATGCAATTATAACAAATAAAAAAGATATTGTTATGATTATAATAATAGCATCATTAGGCACTTCTAGTGCTTTCAGATATCCTATAATAATCATACAATAAACAATAAAACCTAATATATAATTTATTTTATCTTTTATATATTTGATAAGTTTCATAGCTTATATCCTTGTCCTCTCTTAGTTTCTATTAAATTTTCTATCCCTATTTCTTTTAATTTTTCTCTTATTCTTGTCATAATTACACTTAAACTATTATCATCTGCATAAACCTCATTATCCCATAAATAATCAATTATTTCTGTTCTTGATATTATTCTATCTGCATTTTTAAAAAGATAATAAATTGTTTTTATTTCTGTTTTAGTTAATTCTATTTCCTTTTCTTTATATTTCATTTGTGATTTTAAAATATCTAGTGTAATTTCTTTAAACTCTATTTTTCGTTCTTGCTCATCTTTAGAGTAAATTCTATCTAATATGTTTTTTATTCTTGCAAGTAAAATTGGCACATTATATGGCTTTTCTATATAGTCATCTCCACCCATCATAATTCCTTTTAATTCATCCATTGAACTATTTCTACTTGTTACAAAAATTATAGGAACTTTTGATTTTGCTCTTATTTTATTACATATTTCATATCCATTTTTTGTTGGTAAATTAATATCCAATAAAATCAAGTCACTTCCTATATCAAATATTTGTTTTTCAACATTTTCAAAATTTGTAATTGTATTTACTTTATATCCACTATTTTGCAATAGTATTTTTAGTTCTTCTCTAATCTCTACATCATCTTCTATAATTAAAATATTATACATGTTATTATCCTCCATTTTGCATTATATAATATTAGATTGTCTTTTTGTATTAGTTTATCTTATATTAATATTACAATTTTGTAATATTAATATAAAACTATAATTCTATATCAAATTCAATATATTCATTATCATTTTTTACACTAATAAATCCACCATGTAAATCAATTATTTCCTTTGTTATTGCAAGACCTAATCCAGCTCCACCAGTACTAGTTATACGAGCACTATCTCCTCTATAAAATTTTTCAAATATTTTATCTAGTTTATATTCTGGAATTTTATCTCCCTTATTTATAAATGCTATAAATATTTTATTATCTTTTTGTACAAGATTTATTTTTATTTCAGTCTCTTCATAACTATAATTTATCGCATTTTTTAATAAATTATCAAAAGCTCTTGCTAACTTGTCTCCATCTCCTGTATATATTACCTTATCTGGTGCTTCTAAAACACATTTTAATTTCTTTTTTTCCAACATAGGATAACATTCATCTACCAATTGTTTTAGTAAATATGTAATATTTATTTTACTTTTATTAATAGGCATTGAATGTAAATTATATCTTGTTATATCAAAAAATTGATTAATTAATTCTTCTACCCTTAAAGATTTATCTAATGCAATCTTTATATATTTTTCTTGAGATTCTTTTGAAATGTTTTTTTCATCAGAAAGTAATGTTAAATATCCAATAATTGAAGTTAAAGGTGTTTTTAAGTCGTGTGCCATATACATTATCAGATCATTCTTTTTTTGTTCTGCATCTCTTTGTCTATTTTTTGCTGAAATATAATCATATTTTATTTTGTTCATTTTTTCTGAAAATTGATTAATATCATCTGGCAATTTTATAGATTCATTATCTTCTTTTAGAATTTTGTCTAATGAATTATATATTTTGCTTATACTATGTACATATTTCGAAATAAATCTATACATTATAATTATAGTAATAGTTCCTATATAGATATATAGAACCATTTGTCTATTATGTACTATCCACTCATATAGTTCATAGTTTAAATTTTCTACTAATATAGCTAATGAATTTTCAAAAAATAATGAAAGTATAAAATATGCTATTATTGAAATTACAACTGCAATTAAAATTTCTCCTACTAATTCTATAAGTATTTTTATTTTTGTCTTTATTAAATTATTAATTTTCAATTTTGTACCCAACTCCCCATACTGTTTTTATAAATTTTGGATTTTTTGTATCTTCTTGTAATTTTTCTCTTATTCTTCTTATATGAACCATTACAGTATTGTTACTATCAAAATATTTTTCTTTCCATACTTTTTCAAATAACTCTTCTGAACTTACTACCTTTCCCCTATTATTAGATAAATAAAGTAATATATCAAATTCAATAGGTGTTAGTTCTATTTCTTTTTCATATAATAAGCATTTATGTTCTTTTTTATTTATTACTAATCCATTTATTTCTATTGTATCTTCATCTTTGTTTTCCATATTATATAGAGTATATCTCCTTAATGCAGATTTTACTCTAGCAACTAATTCTAATGGATTAAATGGTTTTGTTATATAATCATCTGCCCCTAAAGTTAAACCTTTTATTTTATCATTGTCATGTATTTTTGCAGTTAACATTATTACTGGAAATTTTAATCCTTTTTCTCTAATATATTTACATATTTCAAATCCATCTTTTCCATGTATCATCACATCTAAAATTGCCATATCTAGTTTTACTGTATCTATACAATTAATTGCTTCTTCTGATGTATAAAATTTATAAATATTATAGTTTTCATTTTTAAGATACACATCTACTAAATCCGCAATCTCTTTTTCATCATCTAACACTAAAACATTCATTTTTTCTTCCTCCTTTAGCATTATAGCATATTTATTGCGATTTTTCATTATATTATGCGAATGTAAGAAAAAATTAAGATTTTATTAATTTTTTGTTAAAACTCTATTTTTAAAATTTCTGTACAATATTTTTAGTTTACAAATGGAGGTATATATGAAAAAACGTAAAAGAAAATTAAATAAAAAAAGATTTATCACATTTATTTTGATTATTTTATCTGTTTATTTATTATATATAAATTATGATGATATTGTATCTACAATTAATATAACTATATCTAATCCAGGCAATTCATTAGATATTAATACAAATAACACTTATAAGGTCGTAAAACAAGATATTAATAAAAAGTATTCTGGAATAGGACAAGAAAAGGTTTCTAATAAAGATGGATATTTTACAACTTTTACAACAGAGAATAATTATAAAAAAACATATAAAGAATATAAACAAAATGGTAACTCTTCTTGGAGTAATAAAAAATATTGGGGTTCTACAATGTCTGAAAATGGTTGTGGTATAACAGTAATGTCAATTATTTTGAGTGGATATGGTAAGAATTATACTCCTGAAGATTTAAGAAAAAGATATTATCCTGTAATGGATTATGAAAATTTTTCTACTGAATTATCTAATAATTTTGGTATTAAAAATTCAGATTTCTATTATGATTCTATTCATCTATCAAAGGAAACAATAATAGAACATTTAAAAACTAATAGACCAATTATTATTTGTGTTTGGAATAAACCTACTGATAATCGTTGGACTACCGCTTCACATTACATGGCTTTACTTGCAACAGATGGAGACAACATGGTCTATGTTTCTAATCCAAATCGGTTTAGAAAATGATAGTAAAAGTTCTGGATGGTATGATATAGATGAAATCACTCCATTTCTTGCTAAAGCTTTGTTTGTAGAAAGCTATAATTAATCTTATTTTGTATATCAATTAAATAGATGTAGCCTTAACCTAAAGCTACATCTAATATCATCATTATAGTAAATCCACAAATTAAACCCAAAGTTGCTAAATTTTTATTTTCTTTTATAGATTCCGGCAATAGTTCCCTTGCGGCAACTGCAATCATAGCACCAGCAGCAAAAGAAAGTAAAAATGGTAAGATACTTCTTACACTTAATACCAACACTACTCCAATAACAGCTGAAATAGGTTCTACTAATGCTGACGCTTGCCCTAACATAAAGCTTTTAAATCTCGAAAATCCTTCTTTTCTAAGAGGTAATGATACAGCTGCTCCTTCTGGAAAATTTTGAATTCCTATTCCAACAGCTAACATAATTGCCCCTACTAAAGTCATTCCAGGTACTCCACTAGCAATTCCTCCAAAAGCAACTCCTATTGCCATTCCTTCGGGTATATTGTGAATTGTAATTGCAGATATTAATAAAATACTTCTTTTTAACGAATCAGCACTTCTTAAATTATTGCTTTTTTTCAATACTCTATCTAAAAATCTGTCAGATACTAGAACAAATAGTCCACCAACAATAAATCCAAGAGCTGGAAATACCCATGCTATGTATCCTAGTTCATTCGACAAATCGATTGATGGTGCTAATAAAGACCAAAATGAAGCCGCAATCATTACGCCTGCACTAAAACCAAGAATGGTATTTAATACTTTTTTATTTACTTCTTTAAAAAAGCATACCATCAATGCACCAATTGCTGTTACTCCCCATGTAAATATTGTTGCAATTAAAGCCTGCACTACTGGGTTTATGTTTTCAAACCAATCCACTTTTATTCACCTCACATTACATAATATGTACCCATTTATAATTATGATACAAAAGTCGATTGGTTTTTCATTATATTTATATATTAGTATTTTTCATAATTGTTTTTCCATTTTTTATAGTTTCTAAAACTTTGATATTCCTAATATCATCAGAATTTACTTTTAGTGGATTTTTGTCTAATATAATTAAATCTGCATATTTTCCTTCTTTTATGCTTCCTTTGAAGTCTTCTTCAAAATATTGATATGCTGAATTAATTGTTACAGCTTTTATAGCATCTAAAACTGTTATTTTTTCCTCTTCCCCTAAAACCTTTCCTTCTTTTGTTTTTCTATTTACAGCACACCATATTGTTTCAAACATATTAGGTTCTATTACTGGGGCATCTTGATGAAATGTAAATTTCAATCCATTTTTTACAGATGTACCTGCTGGACTTATTGCACTTGCTCTTTCAAATCCAAAATTATTTATGTGAATATCTCCCCAATGGTATATATGAGCAATAAAAAATGATGGGATTATTCCATATTTTTTTAGTTCTTCTATTTGGTCTGTTCCTAATAATTGTCCATGTATTAATACTGGTCTAATTTCTTTTATATCTTTATTTGTAGCTTTTATTGCATTAATATATTGTTCTGCTGCTTTATCTCCATTACAATGTGCTAATATTTGTAATTTTTCGTCATATGCTATTTCTACATCTTTTTCTACATCTTCATCATTCATAGTTCCATAGCCAAAATAATTTTCATCTCCAACATATGGTGTTCTCATCCAGGCGGTTCTACTTTGTGGTGAACCATCTAAGAATATTTTTATTCCGCCTATTTTAAAATGATTTTTATATTTTTTTATATTTTCTTCAAATACTTCTTTAATTTCACTTTCTGCTTTTTTGTCCATATATGCTATTACATCTAAATATAGTTTTTTATCATCTACTAGTTTTTTATATATTGGTATTAATTCTTTTACCATCATTCCTTCTTGAAGTGTAGTTATTCCATATGAAGCATACTTTTTTTGAGCTTTTTCACATAATTCTACTAAATCTTCTAAACTTGCCATTGGAATTTTCTTAACATTTTCAATAAATGCGTTCTCTTCTAAATATCCTGTTAATTCATTATTAACTTTCTCTATTTTTCCTCCAAATGGTGGTATTGTATCTTTTGTTATATTTAACCATTCTAATCCTTTAGAATTTAAAACACCATTATGTCCAGATTTATGATGAATTATAACTGGATTATTAGGAATTACTCTATCAAGTTCCAATTTTGTTATATGTCTCTTTTCATCTAATATATTATGATCATAACCACTTGCTATTATCCATTTTTCATCTTGTACATTATTTTCGCTCTTGTATTTTAATAATTTTTCTTGTATTTCTTTAATATTTTTACAATTTTCTAAAGATACTTGTAATAAATTATTTGCCACAGCAAAAAAGTGACTATGTGGGTCTATAAAAGCCGGCATCATAGTTTTTCCACATAAATCAATCACTTCTGTTTCTTCATCTTTTAATTTTAAAATTTCCTCTTTTGTTCCAACTTTTTCTATTTTCTCATCTTTAATTAATATTGCTTCTATTTCATTATCTTCTAATGTTATAAATTCTCCATTTATATAAATTTTTTTCATATTATCACAGCTTTCTTATATTTATATTATATTTTCCTGTAATTAAGTCTTATATATTTCGCTTTCTTCCGCACAAACCATTTCGCTTGATTCTAAACATTCGCAATTTTCTTGTTTCTTACTCTTATATTCATTTATTTTCTTTACTATATAATAAGATATATAAAATGGAAGTGTCATTTGTCCTATACACATTATTAATGTAAATAAAATTGTTCCATTTGTCATATTATATAAAATTTCTATTGGCATTCCTGGGAAATTCTTTGATATAAACATTAAATTACTATCAAATATATTATTCACAATTAATGCTACAATACACATTATGCCTACTAAACTTGCAAAATATTTTATATCATTTTTTTCTAATTCTATGTAATGTGTTTTATTTACTAATATTCCTAAATATACCATTATACCGTGAAATAAAAAACTATGAATACTAATTATATGGAATGCTGGATACGCTGGCAATGATGTAGAAGGATATAATATAAATATTAATCCGCCTATTATTGAACCTGTTGCTAAAAATACATCTCCTGTTCTTTTAAATTTTCCTTTTCCAAAAGAACTTAATAATCCTGCATATAATAGCATACTACAATAATATAATGGCATATATTCATTTACTGCATATATTGATGTTTGAGATATACTATAAATAATCTTAAATACTTCTAATATACACATGATAATTGTCAATCTTTTTATTATTTTATATACTTTTTCTTTAGTTGTAGAACATTTCAAAGCTAACATTATTCCAATTCCTGTTATAGCCATTAAAATAAAATGTCCTAAAGTAAATATTCCACATGGTTTATATTTTCCTACTTTTGCAAACAATTAAATATTCATCTTCTTTCTCTTATTTATTTTCTTTATTTTTAAATATTAATTGTTATACATTTTCCTACTTTATATTAAAATTGTCAAGATTATTTAATATTTAAATTTCGTTTTTTTCATTGCCTGTTATGCTATGACTTTATAATACATAATATATGCTTGAATGTAATAAGTTTTAAAATTTTTTGTTGTTTATCTTGAGTAATGTTCACGGATACAATTAATATAGTTATATTTTGATAATTTTCTCGGTTCAATACACAACATAAGAAATTTTAAAATAATTTTATGGCACCCTTCCACTAAAAGTGAACTCTTTCCATAAAATTATTTAAAAATTTCTAATATTGCTCCAATCACATTCGAAAAGTTATAAAAATATAACTATATTAATTGTAGGCCTGAGTGAAAAAGGCTTAAGATAAACAATTACAAATTTTTAATGAATGAAATGAACAAATATATTATGTATTATAAAATTATAACATAACAGGCAATGCCAAAGACTAAAACTCAAATATAATATTATATATAAATTTTTATTTAATTATTTTTAATGCTTCATGAGTTGTTTTATCCTTATCAAATTTATTAATAATAAAAGCCATGATTACCACAAAAACAAATATAGATAAATATGCAATTATACTAGTTTTCCAATTTCCAACAACAATATTTTCTCCCAATAAAGTAGAAGAAATTACTGATGGAAATCTAGCCAAAGAAGATATTAAGATAAACTTAACAGGTTTAATTGGCAATAATCCTGCTATATATACCAATAAATCTTTTGGTGTCCCTGGTATAAGAAATAATATTAACATTATTGTTTCTATCTTTTTTGGATTTTGAAATAATTTGCTATTTTCTATTTTGTCTACTTTTTTCTCATCACAAAAAGAATAAACAAATTTTTTTCCAAATTTTCTTACAAGTAAAAATATTGTAGTAGATATTATAAATGCAGAAAATAATATAAATACTGTTCCCCAGAAACCTCCATAACACATTCCTGCTAAAATTTCTATTGGTTCTCCTGGAACAATTATTAAAAATATTTGAGCTACTTGCAATCCAAACAATGATAGCATTCCGAATATTCCAGAATTTTCTACTTTTTGTTTAAATTCTATTTGACCTTCAATAGTAGATAAATTTTTTATTAGTGGAAATAATTGCACAATTATACCTATTATTAATGCAAATGCCATTATAGTTAATATAATTTTAAATATTTTAAATTTATTATTTTTGTTCATATAATCCCTTCTTTTTTTCTAAAGTTTGTTATATTATTTTTTAAAATTGTTGTTATATCTAGTTTTGATGATTGATATTCCCTTAATAATCCACTATATATTTCTTGTAATCCTTGTAAACTTTTAAAATCCTCTGGCTTTATTATTTCTGGTAATTTTGTTTCTACCTTTGCTTTTTCTAAAATATATTTAACAAATTCGGCACAATAAAATCTATTTTCCTTTTGAATTTTCTTATGTATTCCTACTGCAAACAGTCCTACTACATTAAATTTATAGTTGTCTTTAGTATTTTCAATTTTACTGATATTTTCGAAAATTTCTTCATATTGTTCATTGCTTATTTCTAAAGAATATATTTTTGCAATTGTTTTACTAAATCTTTTAAAAGTACCTTTGTTTATATATTCATGAACAAATCCTCCATAAAATGGATTGTATGGATTTAATCTCCCAAAACTATACATTTTCTTTAGTTCTTTGTCAAGAGAAATAGAAACATGTGAAAATTCATCTTTTGTATATTTCTTAATAATTTTTGATAACATAGTTCCAGTGTATGTTAATACAATATATATCTTTTTCATATCATTTATTTAATCTTAATAACTCCTTTTGTTAAATTTAAATAATTTAATTTTATCTGTCTTTTTTATTCGCAAAAATTTTATTCATATACTCATCGGGATAGTATTTATCTAAAAACACATCAAGTTTGCTTTGTGCCTGAATATTATATCTTCTATCCTCTTGCCTTTCTGCTGCAAGGCAAGAAATTGTTATATTAAATATCATAAAAATAGAAAGCACACTTGTTAGCATTTTAAAACCAAATTTATTAATATTTTCTCTTAATTTCTCTATTTTAGGTTCTATACACAAAATATATAATATCCCTGCAATTCCCCAATAAGTACAATGTAATAAACTTGTTCTTCCATTTATGTTAAATAGTAAATTTGAATAATCCCATGATACTGTTCCAAATACTTTTTCTTGGACATATGATGCTATATATTCTGTTACTCCTCCTAATATCATTGAAATTAAAAATACTTTTCCCTTATTCCTTGTTTTTATAAGTTTAAATACAATATAATATACAACCCCTCCAATTCCATATACAGGTGTAAATGGTCCATATATTAAGCCTTGTCTTGATTCAAAATATCCTTTTTGAAATAATACAACTATCATTTCAAATATATATCCTAAAATGCTTCCTATTATAAATATCCAAAATATAACTGTTAGTTCATGTACTACCTCTTGTACTACCTTTTTCTTTTCCATATTACTACCTCTCTTTTTTCGTATTATATATTATCAATTATTTTTTTGGTATTGATTTTACTTACATTAACATTACAATTTTGTAATAAAAGCATAATAAAAATGAACCTAAAAATTAGATTTTTTCTAACTTTTAGGTTCACTCAAATTTGTTTAAGATTTACTTCAAAATATTACTTTAAAACAATATATCATAAATATTAATTACTTTACTCTCGCTCCAAATGGCGCTAATGATAGTTTTGAGATTTTAAAAAATTGCATTCCAAAAGGTATTCCAACTATAGTTATACTCCATAAGCAACCAAAAATAAAATTTTCAATAGCCATTGGAATTCCAAAGAAAATAATCCAAATTATATTAGCAAATAAAGATGGTACTCCCCCTCCATATTCTATATCTTTACCAAATGGAGCAAATGATAATGAGGCAAATTTAAAGCATTGTTTTCCATAAGGTATTCCTATTATTGTAATACACCAAAGTAATCCAGATATAAACCAAGAAAGACCACTAAAAAATCCTCCAAATATAAACCATAAAATATTTCCTAATATACTCATATCTCTTCTCCTAATATAATATATTTAGGTTTTTAGTAAAGGTTTTACCTATAAACCTATTTCAACTATAAGTGTAATTTTATATTATCATAAATGAGAGTAATTATCAATACAGCTAGTTTTTTAAGTTTCGGTTGTTTCATTTACATTATGTATTATAACATCATAGCATAACAGGTAATGAAACAACCGAAATTCAAAAACTACTCTCATTAAACTATTTTATACTTTTAAATTTAATCTTAAGAAAAATAATATATTATATTTAATTAGTCTTCTTCTTTAATAATATTCTTACTTCCGAAATATGTTGCTAAAAAATACAATCCATATATTATTCCAATTATTATTACTGTTGCTATTGCTGACGGTAATAATTGCTTTGGACTTGCCAATACAGACATCATAGACATTACAAATTGAATTCCAAATATTGAATGTATAATTGCCAAAACAAGTGGTAGCATAAAGAATATTGCTATTTGTCTAAATAATGCTTGATTAATCATTTTTTCATCACAGCCTATTTTTCTTAAAATAATATATCTTTGCTTATTATCAGAACTTTCTGTTAATTGTTTTAATGCTAAAATAGCTGAACTTGCTATTAAAAATACAATTCCTAAATAAATTGCTATAAACAATACAATTGTTGCCACACCAACACTTGCTTCTACAAGCACAATTTTAGTCATTCCATCTATATCTATTTTTTGTTCTTTTATATTATTTATAAATTCAGAATTTACATCTCCTATTAATGTTGCTTCAATTCTTTCCAAATCTTCTTTAGTTTCTCCATTATAGTTAGCTGCAAAGAAATGTTTTTCCTTCCATTCTTCTTTTAAATCACAACTATCTGGCACTACTACAATTCCTGTGTTCATATGGCTTGTAGACATATAGATAAATCCATTTTGACATTTATCATATTTTGAATGATATTTTTTTCCATTTATAGTAATTGTTTTATTATTTTTCAATGCTTCATTCCTTATGTTTGCCATATTATCATAATCACAAAGTACCATATATTCATCATCATTTAGTGTATATTCCTTGCTTCCATATAATCGTGCTATTTTATTATAATCTGATATTTTTACAATTTCCTCTGGATTATCATATAAAATCATAGGAAATCTTTTTTTAGCTTCTTCCAAATAAGTTCCTAAGTTTTTTCCCATTGTTAACTCATCTGTTGCATATATAATTATTTCTGTAATATCTTTCAAATTCTTCATATCATATCCATTTTGTTCTAATGTATAAGATATTGGATGTTTTGAATCTTCTCTTGCTTCAGGTGTTGATATTATCTCTTTTCCATAAGTCCCGTAAGATAAATATTTTTCTGGTAAATTAGCTGTTTTATCCATATTTATATCTACTGGTGTCATTTCTTTTAAATCTTCTTGCATTGTATTTCTTAGTGCTAAACTACTAGATAATATGCTTATTGTCATAAATAACATTAAACATATTACACTCATACTAATTACAGTTGTGTTAATTTTATTGTTTAATTGTCTTAGAACAAACATGTTTGTTCCTTTTAAATATACATTTTTTCTTGATTGTACTATCCTTAATATAAATCCTGATAATGACCAGAATATTGCAACTGTTCCAACTATTCCCATCAATATTATTGGTAATAATTTATTTATTGTTGAAATTGAATTAACTCCACCTGTTACTTTCCAATAAGCATAACCAAGTAGACCTGCTCCTAGTAAAAATACTAATATTGATAATATTGGATTTTTCAATTTTATTGTCTCATTTTTCTTTATTGCTGTTAATAAATTTATTAGTTTATACCTAGAAATTGAGATTGTATTAAATATCATAACTGCAAAATACATTACTGCAAAATAAATACATGTTTTTATGCAAGCATCTTTTGAAAACACAAATTGGAATTCACTCATATCTGCTTCAAATAATTTTCCTACTAATATAGACATAAATTGTGAAGCAAACACACCTATTATAAGTCCTGCAATTAGTGATAAAACACCAACTAATATTGTTTCAAATAATATAATTCTTGAAATTTGCCTTTTTCCCATTCCTAAGGTCATATAAATTCCAAATTCTCTTTTTCTTCTATTAATCAAGAAATTATTAGCATAAACTATTAATAGTCCTAATACTATTGCAACAAACACTGATACCATACTAAGCATTTGTATCATAAGTTGTATCATTTCTCTTTGTGAACCTGAAATACTTAACATTGCTTGTTGACTATCTAAAGAATTAAACATATAAAACAATGCTACACCTAATACAAGTGTTAAAAAATATATTGCATAATCTTTAAAACTTTTTTTCATATTTTTTACAGATAGTTTAAATAACATCGTTCAAATCACCTCCAAGAAGTGTTTGTACTTCTATTATCTTTTCAAAAAATTGTTTTCTTGTATCATTTCCTTTTACAAGTTCATTAAAAATTTTTCCATCTTTTATAAATATAATTCTATTTGCATAACTAGCTGTAAAAGCATCATGTGTAACCATTAAAATTGTTGCACCTAAATTTTTATTTAAGTGTTCAAAACTTTCTAATAATTGTCTTGCCGATTTACTATCTAAAGCTCCAGTTGGTTCATCTGCAAGTATCATTTTTGGATTTGTAATAATAGCTCTTGCTGATGCTATTCTTTGTTTTTGACCTCCAGATATTTGATATGGATATTTATTTAAAATATCAGTAATTCCTAATTTTTGTGCTACTTCTCTAACTTTTTTATCAATTTCAGATGGTTTTACCTTTTGAATAGTAAGTGCTAATGCTATATTTTCATAACCTGTTAAAGTATCTAATAAGTTAAAATCTTGAAAAATAAATCCTAATTCCTCTCTTCTAAACTTATTTAATTTATTTCCTTTTAATCTTGTAATATCTTGATTATTTATAATAATTTGTCCAGCAGTCACTCTGTCTATTGTAGAAATACAGTTTAAAAGTGTTGTTTTACCTGAGCCACTTGCTCCCATTATTCCAACAAATTCTCCTTTATCTACTTTAAAGCTAATATTATCTATAGCCTTTGTTAAATTTGACTTATTGCCATAATATTTTTCAATATTTCTTATTTCTAATACATTGTTCATTTTTAAAACTCCTTTCTTTTATGATTCTATTATAGTTCTTTGTCATATTAATTGCCATCGAATTTTCTTACATTTTTCTTACATTTTTGTCACTTTCATATTTTTTGTTTTTATATAAAAAATTAACAACATCATAATAAAAACACTTAAACAAAAAACTGACATATTGTGTCAGTTTTAAATATTTATATAGCTTCCTTTTGGAAATACTATTTTTACTTCTGTGCCTATGTCTTTTTCTGAATTTAGTTCCAGTCCTAACCCCAATTTATTACATAGTTTTTGGCATAAATACAATCCAATACCTGTTGATTTTTTTCCTATAATTCTTCCATTTTCTCCTGTAAAACCTTTTTCAAATACTCTTGTAATTTCTCCCTTTTTTATACCTATACCATTATCCTTAATATATAAAATTACATTTTCTTTCTTTTCCTCAGAATATATTTCTATTTTTTTATTTTCTTCTTTTAAATATTTAATAGAATTTTGTATAATTTGATTCAATATAAAACTTATCCATTTACTATCTGTATAAACTTGTTCTTTTAGGTCGTGTAAATCCAAATTAATTTTACTTGTAATTAAAATATTTCTATTTTTTAATATTACTGTATTTACTATTTCATCTAAGTTCGATTTAGTTATTGTGTAATCTTTTTCTACAGCATTACTTCTAGCATAAAATAAAGCTTGCTCAATATAATTTTCTATTTTATCTAGTTCTTCTTCAATACTTTTGGTAACTTCTGATTTATTATTTTCTATTACCATTTTACTTGCAGCTATTGGCAATTTTATTTCATGAATCCAAAGCTCTATATATTCTTTGTAATCTTCTTGTACATATTTATATTTATTTACATTTTCAAGCATTGATTTGCCTGTTTCTTGTAAAGTTTCTTTTAATATTTTTCCTTCTAAAAAATTGGGTGAATTTATTATCTCTGATATTAGATATTTTTCATCTAATTGTTCTATATCTTCATGCAATTTATCATAAAATCTCTTTTTCTTATTATATTCAAACATAATTGCAATGGCTGTTAAAATAATAGGAATTATAGCAATAATAATCCTTATTATTATATTTATTTTATATACTAATAAAAGTATTTCTATCATTATAATTGATAATAATAGCATACTAATTAATAATAATTTATCTTTTATAAAATTCTTTAATTTCATTTTAGTATATACCCCTGTCCTCTTCTAGTTTCAATTATATCTTGCAAATTTATTTCTTCTAATTTATTTCTTAATCTTTTCATATTTACAGTAAGTGTATTATCATCAATAAAGCTTTCACTTTCCCATAAATAATTTATTATTTCTTCTCTTGATACTATCTTATTTCTATTTAATATTAAATAATATAGTATTTTAAATTCGTTTTTAGTAAGTTCTACTTTTATGTCTTCTTTTTCAATTATACTTTGTGATATATTTAATACAAAGTCTTTACAATCTAATTTATCTTGATTAGTTCCTACGTTTTGTGTTCTTTTTAATAATCCTATAATTTTGGCAAGTAATATTTGAATATTATATGGTTTTGTTACATATTGGTCTGCTCCATAATTTAGGCTCATCAATTCATCTATTTCTGTGTCTCTACTTGTTACCATTATAATTGGGACATTTGATGTTTTTCTTATTTCTTTGCATATGTATTGGCCATCTATGTATGGCAAGTTTATGTCTAGTAATATTAAGTCTGCATTTTCTTTTAAGATGTCTTTTACAACAGTGTCGAATTTTTCTAATCCTATTGCTTTAAATCCGTTTCTGTTTAAAAATATTTCTAGTTCTTTTCTTATTTTTTCTTCGTCTTCTACTATTAATATTTTTTGCATGTTTATCTTTTCTTCTCCCCTTCATTATATTTTATATAATTATTATAAATTGTTTTATATTTATTCTCTTTTCGTATCATTTCATACAATAATTTTACATTATTTCACATCATTTTTCAATATATTAAGGAAATATCTGTAATTATATAGTAGTCATAAGAAAAATAAAAAACATCATTATCTATTTTATAAGAAAATGATATTTTTTATTTTATATGGCTATATTGTATAATGTATGTCAAACATTTTTGCTAAAAAATATTAAAGGTAAAGACCTAAATCTCTACCTTTTTACCGTTGATTATTTGGCAGGTGTGCCAAGTCCTGCATCTCTTTTGACCTTTTAAAGGTGTGTGGATGGCACTTATTGTCCACTCCAAATAACCTACTTATTTGGTGTATTTTCATACTTATGTTCACTTATCTAATCTCTGTAACCCCTGCTCTTACTGATTTCTTCCACAGCAATTTTTATACTTCTTTCCGCTTCCGGCATGTAGTGGAAAATTAAATATTATTAGTATATACAATATTATCTATATTATTGGTATCTCTTAATTTAAAGGATTTATATGAAAAGGTACATATAGTATTTACTGTATTATCCTAATCATCTTTTTTTATATTGTGGTAACAAATTGGCAACAATGTCGCCAACATATTTTTATTTACCATAATATCGTTAAAAAGCAAACATTATGTTATTCTTGCTTTTTGCAATAATAATATTACCATGTAAAAACAATATTGTCAAATCAATCTCTTTTACATATATTGCATTATTTACTCATTGGTTTCTTTAATTCTAATAACTCGTTTATTGGTGGATTTTTTATTAGTGGCGGTATTGTAGGATTATTTATCTTTCTTTGCAATCTTATTATTTATTTCTTTCAAAGATTTTAAATATTCCTCTTCAACAGGGCTTATAGTTTTAACTTGATATTTTTTATATTCCGATTTTGCCTTCCTTATCGCTTGATTATGACTAACACTACCTGCACCAATTAACACCTTTCCACCTGCTGAAGAAAGTATCATATCTAACTGTTTAATATAATCTTCCATATACATTGGATTATGCCTTATTGCTTGTATTTCTGCAAAATCAAAATATCCTGATACTAAATTATTTAAAACTTTTAGTTCTTCTTCGTTTAAATAGTTTTTAGCAATTAGAACATCTTGTAATACTGGAATATCTCCTTTAAATGTTGTTAATCCCATAAAAGGTTTTTCGGCATCAGCTCTTTCATATATTACTTCTGAAGCAGTATGTCCATGAGTAGCATAATGCAATTTATTCTGTACAATTTTAAAAAATTCAATTGATTTACTATCTTTAGGATCATAATCTACAGCAGTTGCATATAAATCAAGAACTTGTCTATATAATACTTTTTCAGATGATCTAATATCTTTAATTCTTGCAAGTAGTTCTTTCCAATAGTTACCGCCACCATTTCCTTTAAGTCTTTCATCATCCATTGTAAAACCTTTAATCATATACTCTTTTAATCTTTCTGTTGCCCATCTTCTAAAGTGAGTAGCAATTTTAGATTTTATTCTATATCCTAAAGAAATTATCATATCTAAATTATAAAAAGGAATTTCTCTCGTAACGTTTCTATTTCCTTCCTTTCGAACCTGTCGGAAATTCTGACAAGTTGATTCTTTATCTAATTCTTCTTCTGTATAAATATTATTTATATGTTCTATGATATTTGTTCTTGAAGAGCCAAATAATTCTGCCATTTGTTGTTGTGATAACCATACTGTTTCATTTTCGACTCTAACATCTATTTTTGTCAATCCGTCATCTGTTTGATATATTATAATATCTCCATTTACATTATCTACCATAAAAACCTCCTTTTAATATTACGAACATTTGTATTGTATCATATAAGTGCCAATTATTCAACCTTTTTTACAAATTCTTCAAAATTTATAATCTTATTTGTAATATCCGATTGAATTATATTTTCTAAAACTGCACTTGCTTTTTGTATATCTTCTATTGTACTTGATATATAATAATTTTCTGTAGTTTCAATTCTTTTATGTCCTATATATCAGCGACATCCTTAATTTCAACACCATTTCTTAAAAATTTTGTTGCATAACTTCCATTTTTGCGTGTAAATACCATTTCAACATTATTTCTATTTTTATATTTACTTTCAATTATTTTATATTCAACTATTTTTCCATATTTATTTTTTATTGGCTCTAATAAATACTTTTTATAATTATTACCATATTTTTTCTTGTATAATTGTTGTTGCTTTTTGTAATTACATAATGCTTTATATAAGGTATCACAAATATAAACTTCTCTACAACTTCCTTCAGTTTTGGTTGTTCCTAAAAACCATCTACCTTTTTCATCTTTTAATTTTGAATATACAGTTTTATTTATCATTATTAACCTATTTTTTAAATCAATATCATTCCAGGTTAGAGCAAATACTTCTCCAGTTCTCATTCCTGTATAACATTTTGATAGTTTCTCAAGGTTTCTTTATTTCCTGTTTTTTGATATAATTTTAATAGTGCTTAATCTAGTAAATATGGTGTAATATTGCAAATTCTATACTTTCCAAGTCTTTTCTTTATTGCATCAAATGATTCTCTATATCTTTTAGCAGTTGAATATTTATAGTTTATTTCAAAATATTCTTTCATCCAATAATCTATTTTGAAATTCTAGTCCTTTTGTTGTTTATTTTTGCTCCTTCGAAAAAGTATTCATATACCTTTCCCCTTTTTCTTACATTAATTTTCCTCATAATTACTACCTCCTTAATTTTTTATTTCTATCTTTTGTAAATTTTAATATAAAAAAAGTGTCACCCATTTTATTTAGGTTACACTTCTTTAATTTTAAGCTTTTATAAATTTTTTATTTAAGTTTGGGTGACAAACTAATTTTGTCACCCATTTTTCGATTTTTGTAAAATGCTTTAAACACAGGTGCTATGCGTTTTTCCCACAACAGTTCTTATACTTTTTACCCGAACCACATGGGCACTTGTCATTTCTACCTACTTTTGGACCGTCATTTACAACAGTTTGACTATATTCAGGTGTATTAATCTTTTTACCACCATCAACACTATTAATTGCCTCTAACGCAGCCCCTGTAATTTTAGCAGTTTCTTGTCTCTGCACATTTCCATTTTGTTTTCTAATATTCATTAATATTTTCACAACATCTACTTTTATGTTTGCAATCATTTCTTCAAACATATCCATACCTTCAACTCTGTATTTTACAACAGGATCTTGTTGACCATATGCACGTAGACCAATACCATTTTTTAACTCATCCATGTTGTCAATATGGTTCATCCATTTTTCATCAACAACTTTAAGCATTACTATTCTTTCAAGTTCTCTCATTCTTTCTGCTGTAATTTCTTCTTCTTTTGCTTGATATTTTGCTACTGCTTGTTTTTCAATTTCTTCTATAATTGCTACTGAATTATTTTTGTTTGCTTTTATATATTCTGACATATCTAATCCGAAAACATTTTCTATTTCTGGAATTAATGCTTCCTCATTTACAGTTTTACCATCTTCTCCTTCTGTAAACATTGTAACTGTTTCTTCTGCTATTGTATTAATCATATTTAAAATATTTTGATGAATATCTTCTCCATCTAACACTTCTCTTCTTTGTTTATAAATAATTTCTCTTTGTGCATTCATAACATCATCATATTTTAATACATTTTTACGAATACTAAAGTTTCTACCTTCTACTTTCTTTTGAGCATTTTCAACTGCTTTTGAAATCATCTTAGAAGCTATTGGCATATTTTCATCTGCTCCCAATGTATTGTAAACTTTTGTTATAGCATCTCCACCAAAGATTTTCATTAAATCATCATCTAAACCAATATAAAATTGAGATTCACCGACATCACCTTGACGTCCAGAACGTCCTCTTAATTGGTTGTCAATTCTTCTTGACTCATGTCTTTCTGTTCCTATAATTTTTAATCCACCAGCATCAATTACTTTTTTCTTTTCATCTTTAATTTTTTCATCATATTTTTCAACAGCTTTTTTAAATTGTTCTCTAGCTCTTAATATATCTTGATTGTCTGTTTCATAATATGTGTTTGATTCTTCTATTAAATACTCTGGAACTTTGTTTTTCTTCATTTCTTCTTTAGCTAAATATTCACTATTTCCTCCTAACATGATGTCAGTACCACGTCCTGCCATGTTTGTAGCTATTGTAACTGCTCCAAATTTACCTGCTTGTGCAACTATCATAGCTTCTTTTTCATGTGATTTCGCATTCAATACTTCGTGAGGAATGTGTGCTGCTGTTAATAATTTACTTAATTTTTCAGATTTTTCAATTGATACTGTACCAATTAAAACTGGTTGACCTTTTTCATGACTTTGTTTTACATCTTCTACTACTGCTCTAAATTTAGCTGTTTCATTTTTGTAAATAACATCATTTTTATCATTACGAACCATTGCTTTATTTGTTGGTATTTCTACAACATCTAAATTATAAATTTCTTCAAATTCTGATTCTTCTGTCATAGCTGTACCTGTCATACCAGATAATTTATCATACATTCTAAAGTAGTTTTGGAATGTAATTGTTGCAAGTGTTTTTGATTCATCAGCTATTTTAACTTTTTCTTTTGCTTCTATAGCTTGATGTAGTCCGTTATTGTATCTTCTTCCATACATAATACGTCCTGTAAATTCATCTACAATTAAAACTTCTCCATCTTTTACTATGTAATCAATATCTTTTTTCATTACACCATGTGCACGTAATGCTTGATTTACATGATGTACTAATGTAGAGTTTTCTAAGTCATTAAAGTTTTCTAATCCAAAAAATTCTTCTGCCTTTTTAATACCTTTTTGTGTTAATGTTGCTGATTTTGCTTTTAAGTCAACAATGTAATCATATTTTTCATTATCTTCTGCTTGTTCAAAATCCTTTACATCTTCTTCTACAATAACTTTTGCTTCTAATTTTCTTACAAAATCATTTGCTTTTTTATATAAATCTGAAGATTCATTTGCTCTACCAGAAATAATAAGTGGTGTTCTAGCTTCATCTATTAAAATACTGTCAATTTCATCGACAATTGCATAATGTAATCCTCTTTGTACTAATTGATTTTTATAAATTACCATATTATCTCTTAGGTAATCAAATCCAAATTCATTGTTTGTTCCATATGTAATATCAGCAGCATATGCTTTTTGTTTTGCTTCTGGATCCATTCCTGCAATAACTAATCCAACAGATAGTCCTAAGAATTTATACAATTTTCCCATCCATTCACTATCTCTTTTTGCTAAATAGTCATTAACTGTAATTACATGTACACCTTTTCCTTCTAGTGCATTTAAATATACTGGTAATGTTGCAACTAATGTTTTACCTTCACCAGTTTTCATTTCTGCAATTCTTCCTTGATGAAGAATAATTCCACCTATTAATTGAACATCAAAATGTCTCATTCCTAATGTTCTTTTAGATGCTTCTCTTACAACAGCAAATGCTTCTGGTAATATATCATCTAATGTTTTTCCTTCTTCTAATTGTTTTTTGAAATAATCTGTTTTCTCTCTTAATTCTTTGTCTGTCAATTTTGTCATTTCTTCTTCTAAGCTATTTATTTTATTTACAACAGGCATTACTCTTTTTACTTCTTTTTCACTATAAGTCTTGAATAATTTCATATTAGTGTATTCCTCCTAAGTTTTTTATTTTTCGTTATATTTTCTTTGTAACTATATCACTAAATCTAGTTTTTAGCAATAGTTTTTGGATAAAAAAACAAAGGGATGTTAAGTTTTACATCTCTTTGTTTTTTACATATTAAATTTTAAATTTCGGATGCTAATACCTGACAATAATGCCAAATTTCTGTCTAGCTCAAAAATTCTATCAAATATTGTTATTATTGAATTGTAATTAGTACTTTTATTTTTTGTCATATTTATATATTTTTATCATATATTTTATTAAACTCATAATGAAAAGAGGATTTTATATGTTTATATGTAATGTTAAAATAAATCGGAAGTAAAGTTTTCAAATATTTTTTTATTGGAGTTATAATTTTTATAATTTGTATTTTAGGAATTGTAGTTTTTAAAGTGTTTACCGGTTCTAATAATGCTTCTTATTCTAATTCATGTTTACCTCAAAATAATGTATCTAAAATACAAGCCAAAAATTATACTAACATTTTAAAAGCTGTCCATGAAAATATTGATTCTTATGTTGGCTTAAAAATTAATTTTACTGGTTATGTTTACAGAGTTTTAGATTTACAAGAAAATCAATTTGTATTAGCTAGAAATATGATAATAAATTCTAATTCTCAATGTGTTGTTGTAGGTTTTCTATGTGAATCTGAAAATGCTAAAGATTTCGAAAATGATACATGGGTTAATATAACAGGAGAAATTACAAAAGGTAATTATCATGGAGATATGCCTATTATAAAAATTACTAATATTGAACGCACAGAAAAACCTTCTGAAGAATATGTATATCCACCAGATGACAGTTATATTCCTACTGCTGGTATTTTATAAAAAATCCCCAATGTTTAGTTTTATCTCAACAAGAACTTAATTGTAAATACTAAACTTTGGGGTTATTTTAATTTTTATCTTCTATCTAACAAGCTCTTTACTACACCCTCATCAATTAATGTTGCAAAAACATTTTTTATAACAATTAAAATAATTGGTCCTACAAGCATTCCCAAAATACCAATAAATTTAAATCCTGTATACATAGCAATTAATGTAAAAATTGGATGTGTTCCTATATGTTTACTAACCAATCTAGGTTCTAAAAATTGTTTAACCATTGACATTATTAATAGCAATATTAAAATTGCAACTCCTAATTTAAAATCTCCATTTAGAGCTGATATAATAGCCCAGGGAATCATAACTGTTCCAGAACCTAATATAGGTAAAGCATCAACAAAACCTATAAATATAGCCATTAATAATGGAAATTCAATTTTAAACTCTAAAAATTTTAATACATATAAACCTACTAATGAAATAAGAAAAGATACCAATATAAGTGTAGCTTCCGCTTTTAAATATCCTCCTAATGTTTTAATTAATTCTCTAATATGTTTTCCTAATCTTAAGACCCACTTTTTTGGAAAGTGATGTTCAATTTGGTCTAATATATATACTTTATCAACACAAATTAAATATAATGCCATAATTGTAATTACGCAATATATTACAATTGTTGGAATTGAAGTAATTACATTTAATAATCCTGTCAAAGAATTTCTAATCCAATTAGATATTGTATTTAATAATCCTCCTGTAGAATTTTGTAATATTGTTGTAATTTCATCTGGCAAATGTATTTTTTCAAAACTAAATCTATCTGTAAAACCTTGAAAAAGGTTATGTGCTTTTTCTATATACATATTCAAACTTTGTAATAAGTTAGAAGCTTCTGAGAATAATGATATAAGCCCCCATGTAATTGCTCCTAATATAATTGCAGAAACCACAATAAAAATTATTATAGAGCTCGTTTTTCTTGTTATTTTTATTTTTCTCATAAGAAAACGTATTGCTGGTTCAATTATTAAAGAAATAATAAATGCTATTAAAAATGGCATATAAAATATAGCTAATTTAAATGATAAAAATAGCCCAATTAATATCATAATTACATATAATATTCTTTTAAATACCCTTGTCCAATATGACATATCAATAATCATAATTATTCACCTATAACCATTATATGTCTTTTTTTCAATTTTATAACATTTATATTATATTTGAGTTTCTGTTTTTCATCCCTGCTATACTATGATTTTATAATTCATGATGTATGCTTGAATGTAATGAGTTTTAAAATTTGTTATTGCTTATCTTGAGTAATGTT
>CAUWIY010000001.1:0-170183 GCA_963559065.1 uncultured Clostridia bacterium | reverse complement strand
TATTTAAAAGTTAATTTTGAAAATTTTTTATGACATTTTCAAAAGTTATTGACACATTTTTCTCTAAAAACGACCACTTCATTTTTGAAACGGTTTAAAGTTATACTATGTTTTACACTTAAATAGTCATTATCTATATCATTCCAACGTAAAGCGTGTATTTCTCCTTTTCTTAATCCCGTATAATAGGCTATATTGAAAATTTCATAACCTCCTTATATAGGGCTTGCACTTGAACTTTATTTATAATACTATAAATATTCTTTAAATACAATTAAATTTGTTACAATGTTACAATAACTGTCGCAATCTCCTTTCCTTACTCTTATATGGCTTATATTCATTTTGTTACAAAACATAGGTAATACTAGGCTATGTTTAAACAATGGCTAGACTTGACCTAGCGGGCAAAGCCTAGCCATTGATAAAATAAAAGAATTTACATATATAGGTATTAAGCGAAATCAAATTCAATTTTACAATTAATTTATTTTTTTAAGTAATAAGATGGTTATTTAAATATCAAACAACCATCTCTTACAACCCAATTAGTAACTCAATAAACATGAAAAAATTGCTAAATCCAGAAATCCCCAAAAAATTAAAGATATAAAAAATCTCTTTCCTTTGGAAAGGAAATAGGAACTTATAAGAGTTAATACAAAGAATACTACCCCAACAATTACTTTTTGTTCATTAGTAAAATGTCCCATGCAAACAATAAATATAATCATCAGTTTTATTCCAAGTACTAATCCTCTTATTGTACCAGCAATTGTAGCAAAATACTGTGCTTCAAGGACTTCATTTCTTATCCGGCTTATTTTTTTCATTGAGAAACCTCCTTTTATATAAAAACTGTATTTACAGGTACTTTATATATTATAACATAAATAAAGCTTAAATACTAGTTATTTTATTTCATTAACTGAAAAAACATCATATTGATTAATTTTAGTCAAAATATATTATTTTATAATTTAACATTTTAACAAAAAATTATTTAAAAAAGTTATTTATCTCAAAAATAAATCACCATTTTTATTATATTATTTTAATTGACAAAGTTTTATTTAAGTTATATTATTTGTACATATTAATAAACTTAAAAAGGGGGATTTTTTATGCAAAAAAGAAATTTCAAAATTATTACTGTTTTTTTAGTTCTACTTCTAATACTTTCTACAACCACTGTTTTTGCAAATAATGAATCAGAACAGATAAACAACAGCACAAATATTATTTCTACAAACAATTCAACATCCACAAATTTAGCAACTAATAACATTACTTCTAAACCAGAAGAAAATTCTAATCAGAAAAAATCAGATGTATTTCTATTTGGAAACACTGTCTCTGTTGATTATATTGTAGATGGAAATCTTTTTATTTGTGCCAATAAAGTTTATATCAATTCACAAATTGGTGGAGACGCCTTTATTATGGCAAACGAAATTGTAATAGATACACAAGGTTACATCTTTTCTAATTTATTTGCCCTTTCTAATTCATTAGAAATTAAAGGTTTTGTATATGATTTATATTCATGTGCTAACACAGTTAATCTTTCTGGAGGATATGTTTATAGAGACGCCCGTGTTTCATGTAATGATTTAGCTATAAATGGTATAGTTGGAAGAAACGCTTTTATTAATTCTCAATCTATAAACTTTAATACAGACTCTTTAAACAATGCCATTATTTATGGAAATTTAAATTATTCATCAAAATCAGAAATTCTTATTCCAGACAATGTTGTTTCTGGTTCAGTTACTTTCAAACAAGAAGTGACTAATGAAAAAACAACTGGTACAATAATTGCAGAAAGTCTTGTTAATCTAGGAGAATTTATGGCTTTTGTATTATTAGTATGGTTAATTTGTTATTGGCTTGCTCCTAAATTCTTAAATTATACTAATAATTGCATTGGTAAACAAACTTTAAAAGTATTTGGTATTGGTTTACTTACTTTAATTGCAGTTCCAATAGCATGTATAATATTAATTTTATTACAACTAACAGCTAGTTTCTCTTTAATTATTTTAGCATTATACATTATTGCTATAGTAGTATCAAGTTCAATATTTGTAATAACAGCTAACAAATATTTATGTACGAAATTAAAAGTTAATGGTTTTGCAGGAACATTTGGTATGTTAGTCGTTTCTGGAATTATTATATGGGTAATTATTACTTTACCTTATATTGGTGGAATTGCTAGCTTAATTATAAATATTTTAGGCTTAGGTGTTCTAATTTCTTACTTATTGCCTAATAAATTTAAAACAATAACAGATAGTAAAAAAGAAAATAAAACAAATGAAATTAAAAATAATGATACAGAATTAAAAAATGATGATTAAAATTGAAATTAAAATAATTATGATTCAATCGATTTTTTAATAAAACTTTTCCCCCTTCAAATTATTTATAACTTGAAGGGGTATTAATTATTTTTTTAATTCATCTATAATAGTTTTATAATCTTTTGCAATTAATATTGCAGTTCCAGAAACCAACATATTTGCTCCAGCATTTTTTACATCTGGCGCTGTTTTTAAGTTTATTCCACCATCTGCTTCTATATCTATTTCTATATTATTTTCATCTGTATATTTTTTTAACTTTGAAATTTTATTTACCATTTCTTTTAAAAGTGTTTGTCCACCTTTTCCTGGTTCTACAGTCATAATTAAGCATAAATGTACAAATGGCAAAAATTCATATATTTCCTTAATGTCTGTTTCTGGTTTTATACTAATTCCAACTTTACAATGATTATCTTTTATACGTTTAATCATTTCATAAACTTCTTCTTTATCTCTACAAGCTTCATAATGGAATGTAATTATATTTGGTTCTACTGCCGAAAAATCTTCTATGCCTTTTTTTATATCTTCAACCATTAAATGTACATCTAATGGCATATTAGATATTCTTCTTATATATGAAGCATTTGATAACATTTGAGCATATGTGTTTTTTTCTACAAATTTTCCATCCATTACATCTATGTGTATATAATCAGTTTTTGCAGTTTCTAATCCTAATAAAGTTTTTGTTTCCTCTCCATTTTTCATTGAAAGTATTGATGTTGAAATTTCAACCATTTTATTCATTCCCCATAATAAATATTTAAGTTTTTTATAAAGGATATACCTATAAACCTATTTATAAATAAATTTGACATTACGCATTATTTTTAAGTTTTTCTACAACTTCACTTATACTTTCTTGAGGTGTTGAAGCACCTGCCATAATTCCTATTTTTTCAAATTTATTTATTTTATCTAAATCAAGTTCTTCTTTTGATTCAATACAAATTGAATTTTTGCAATATTTTTTTGCAATTTCATATAATTTTTTTGTGTTAGAACTATTTTTGCCTCCAATTATAATCATATAATCTGATTCACATGCTATTTCTTCTGTTTCCTTTTGCCTTAATTCAGTTGCCTTACAAATTGTATTTTTTATTATCAGGTCTACATCTTTTTTTGTTTCATTTTTTATAATTTCTTCTATAATATAAAATTTTTCTAAACTATATGTTGTTTGTGAAATTACTAACAATTTTTTTATTTTACTCTTTTCAAATTTTTCTAGTTCTTTAAAAACATCTTTTTCATCTTGAATAACAGAATAATATTTTCCACAATAACTAATTGTTCCAATATTCTCTGGATGTTCTTTACTTCCTAACAAAAATATATAATATCCATTTTTTGAATATTCTTCCGCAATCTCATGAATTTTTAATACTTTAGGACATGTTAAGTCTATTACTTCTATACTTCTTTCCTTTGCCTCTTCTATAATTTCTTTAGATACTCCATGTGCTCTAATAATAACTTTATTTGTTGCTTCTTCTATATTATCTATAATACACATTCCATCTTTTTCTAAATCTTTTATAATTTTGCTATTATGTACTAATTCTCCTAAACAATCTATTTTTTCTGTTTTTGCTAATTCATTTTTTGCCTCTTCCACTGCTCTTTTCACTCCATAACAAAAACCAGCTGTTTTTCCAATTCTAATTTCCATTTTTCTCAACTACCATCCTCAAAATTTCTGATTTAAGTTCATCTACTATTTCATCCTGTGGAATTTTTCTAATTATTTCTCCTTTTTTAAATAAAAGTCCTTCTTTTATTCCACCCGCAATTCCTATATCCGCTTCTTTTGCTTCTCCTGGACCATTTACCGCACACCCCATAACAGCTACTTTTATATCAGATTCTATTGTTTGTAAAAAATCTTCCATTTCTTTAGCTATTGGAATTAAATCTATTTGTGTTCTTCCACATGTAGGACAAGCAATTAATGTTGGAGTTTTACTGTATAAATTACAATCTTTTAATATTTCTTTTGCAACCTTAATTTCTTTTATTGGATCATCAGAAAGCGAAACTCTTACAGTATCTCCTATTCCTTGCCTTAATAAATATCCTAATCCTATACTTGATTTTATTGTTCCACTAAACTCTGTTCCTGCTTCTGTTATTCCTAAATGAAGTGGACAATCAAATATTTCTGACGCCTTTTCATATGCTTTTATACACAAATCTAAATTTGATGCTTTTAATGATATTGCATAATTTTTAAAATTTAGTTTGTCTAAAATATCTGTATGTCTTTTAGCACTTTCTACCATTGCTTCTGCTGTAGGACTTCCCCCATACTTTTCTAACAAATCTTTTTCCAATGAACCTGCATTCACACCAATTCTAATAGGTATATTTTTTTCTTCACACTTTTCTACAACTGCTTTTACTTTTTCCTCTGAACCAATATTTCCTGGATTAATTCTTATCTTGTCTACACCTGACTCAATTGCTTTTAATGCTATTTTATAATCAAAATGAATATCTGCTACAATTGGAATATTTATATTTTCCTTAATTTTTTTAATTGCTTCTGCATCTTCTAAGTCTAAGCAAGCTACTCTTATAATTTCACATCCTGCTTTTTCTAATTCATTTATCTGTTTTACTGTTTTTTCAACATCTTTTGTTTTTGTATTACACATAGATTGTATTACCACTTTATTTTGTCCACCTATTTGTACATTTCCTACCATTATTTTTCTAGTGTTTTCCCTTTTCATTTTTTCTAATTACTAGTTTATACTAGCACCTTTCTTATTTATTTTTCTATTTTTACTATAATACTTTTATAATTAGATATATTTTAATAGTCTTTACTTCATTTAATCATTTTTTAAATTAATATTTATATTTATCTTTTTCTTTTAGTTCTTCATATATTTTACAATATCTTTCATATCTTCCTTTGTCAATAAAATTTTTATTAATTGCTTCCTTTATTCCACAATTTTCTTCTTTTATATGTGTACAACCAATAAATTCACAATCTTTTATATATGGTACAAATTCTTTAAAATATAACTCCAAATCCTGATATTTAATTTCTGTTATATCAAATGTTGCAAATCCTGGTGTATCTGCTAGATATGTATTTTCATCAATTTCATATAGTTTTACCGATGTTGTTGTGTTCTTTCCTTTTTTATTTTTTTTGCTAATTTCGCCTTCTTCTGTTAATTCTTTTTGAAAAATTGCATTAATTAAAGTTGATTTTCCAACTCCTGAATTTCCAGAAAACGCATTTATGTTATTTTTTAATTGTTCTTTTAATTGCTCTATTCCTATCAATTTTTTTGCTTGAGTTTTTATTACTGTGTATCCAATTTTTTTATATATTTTTTCAATTTCCTCAAATTCATTTTTTTTATCTAAATCTATTTTATTTAATAAAATAATTGGTTTTATTTTTAAAAATTCTGCAAATGCTAATTGCTTGTCTAATAATAATAAATCTGGCTTCGGGTCTTTACTTGATACAACTAAAACGATTTGTGTTAAGTTGCTCATTTTAGGTCTTTTAACATAATTGTCTCTTTCATTTATTTTTTCAATTACAGCCTTTTTATCTTCTTCATTTAATATTTGAATTTCTACTCTATCTCCTACAACTGGCGCTATTTCTTCTTTTTTTAGTTTTCCTCTTGGAGTTGCTTCATATATTTGATTTTCTGCTTTTATTTTATATAAATTTGATTTATTTTCAATTATTATTCCTTGCATTATTCCTCCATATCTATTGGTTTACTATTTTTATATAGTTCTTCAGGACATATATCAGCACCATTATCCCATCTGATTGATAATCCTGATGCTTTTACTTTAGCAAATTCTTTTTTGTTTGTTAAATCTCGGAATAACTTAAATTTAAAATATGGATTTACATCAAAAATTCTTCTTTCACCATTATTAAATAGTATTTCTAATTGATAATCTTCAAGAATTTTTATATCTATAGCTTTAGGTCTCATTTTATCACTCCAGTCCTTTTATTTTTATTATTTCACCATCATTATTTAAAGCATACCACGCAGCATATAACTCATCTTGATGTAATTCAATCCATGCTTCAACTAATTTTCTCTGCTTATTTGGAATTTTCCCATCTAATATTTTTCCTTTTAATGTTATTGCCATTTCATATTCGTTATATCTTATATGTATATGTGGTTCTTTATGATGTCCACCAATTTCCACATACATATATACTAATATTCCATAAAATTGTGATATTACAGGCATATTACCTCCTCTATTATATCATTGCATTTTTCTTTTTTCAATTATTTAATTGGATTTATTTTTGAATTAAGTAAATTTATTTTTTGAATTTAATAAAAATTAATCGTTTTACATTTTATAAAAAGTTTTCTGATAAAAATCTTTTGACTTGTACATAATTTTGAATTTTCCTAAAGCTATATTGTAACTATATTACTCTCTTTTTTAATCTTTGTCAAGAATTTAAAAACTCCGGTGTGAATTTCCGGAGTCTTTAAGTTATTTTTCTTTAATAATTTTCTATTCTATTTCAATTACCATTCCTTTTTAAAGTATAAATTACTCTGCTGTATAAGAACTTACATTACTAAATACTAATGTATATCCACCATCATTTTTTAGCACATCATCTATATAAACTTTAACAGTTGTTGTTCCTGTTCCTTTAGCATTTCCAACCGCTATCGCTGTTTCAGAAGCTTTTACTTTCTTTGAAAAAATAGTATCTTCTCCAACTGTTACTCTTAATTTTACTTCTTTTACCTTTTTATCTGTTTGATTTTCTGATGTTGAATTTTCATAAATATCTCCATCTAGTAAAGATTTTACATTTACTGTTATTGGAACAGATTTAACTTCTGCCAATTTATTTACTGTTATTGTTACTGTTGTTCCTTCATCAATTACTTTTCCAGCTTCTATAGATTGTGTCAAAACCACTCCATTATCTTTTGTTCTATCTTCACTTGAAGCAATATTAACTACTAAACCTAATTTTTCTAATGCTGATTTTGCTTCTGCCTCTGTTTTTCCTTTTACATCTATCATTGTAATTTGTTTAATTCCAGTTCCTATGCTTACATGTATTTTTACAGTATCATCTGCATTAACTTCTGTTTCAGCATCTGTCTCTTGACTTATAACATATCCTGCTTGCACTTTTTTACTTGTCTCTTCAATTATTTCAACTTTTAGTTTTGCATCTTCTAATGCTTTTACAGCTTCTTCTTCTTTCATTCCAACAACTTTTGGTACTATTGTTTTTTCTGCACCTTTACTTACAACAACTTTTACTGTGCTTCCTTCTTTTACATTATTATACTTTTCAGTATATGTTGGGTCTTGGCTTATAATATGATTTTCCTCTACTTCTGCATTGTATTCTTCTGATTCTATTTCAAATTTCAGTTTTAAGTCTTCTACTTTTTTTTGTGCTTCTTCTTTTGTTAATCCAACTACATTTGGTAAATCTACTTCTTTTGGATTAGTTAAATTTAGGAATAACATTGTTCCTCCAAATGCTAAGAAAAATAATATTACTAATCCTAAAAAGGCACTTAGTTTTTTATGTTCTTTTATAAATTGAACAAATTTATTATCTTTTTTTCCTCTTTGATTTTGTCTTCTTTGCTCTCTTTCTATATCTTGTGTAGAAATTCTTTGTGTTTTTGCTGTTGGGTCATAATCTTCACTATCAACAAAATCTCCACTTGGATTTTTTAAAGCCATTTTTAAATCTCTTAACATTTCTGTACTTGTTTGATAACGTAAAATTGGATCTTTTTTTAATGCTTTTAATATTATTTTATTAACAGCTTCTGGTAAATTTGTATTTTCTTCTATTGGTGGTACTGGGTCTTCCTGCATATGTTTTAAAGCAACTGATACTGGTGTATCTGCATCAAATGGTACTTTTCCTGTAACCATTTCATACATTACAACACCTAAAGAATATAAATCTGATTTTGCATCTGTATATCCTCCTCTTGCATGTTCAGGTGAAAAATAATGTACTGACCCTATTGTTTTTCCAAATGCTGTTATTGTTGAATTTGAAACAGCCTTTGCTATACCAAAATCTGTTACTTTAGCTATTCCATCTTCTGTTATTATAATATTGTGTGGTTTAATATCTCTATGAATAATATTATTTCTATGTGCCATTTCCAAAGCAGAAGCTATTTGAATTGCAACATTTACAGACCATTTCCATGGTAATGGTCCTCTTTCTTCAGTAATAATTTCTTTTAGAGTTTTTCCTTGAATTAATTCCATTACTATATAATAAATTCCATCATCTACACCAACATCAAAAATTGATACGATATTTGGGTGTGTTAATCTTGCAGCAGATTGTGCTTCTGTTTCAAATCTTTTAATAAATTCTTCATCTGTTGTAAATTCATCTCTAAGTATTTTTACAGCTACATTTCTTTTTAGGACTAAGTCTGTTGCCTTATATACTGTTGCCATTCCTCCATTTCCTATTTTTTCAATCATTTCATATCTGTTTCCTAATACTTTACCTTCTAAATTCATATTTAATCTCTCCTTAAATGTTTTTAAAGTAGGCCGTTATATATTTTTTATTACTACTACTGTAATATTGTCATATCCTCCATTATTATTTGCAAGTTCTACTAAGTCTTTTGGAGCTTGTTCTATATTTTTACTTGCTATTTTGTATATCGTCTCTTGATCTACTAAATTTGTTAAACCATCTGAACACATGATTAAAATATCATCTTTTAAGAATCCTTTTACCATTACATCTGGCTCTACAAAAGCATTACATCCTAATGCTTTCATCAACATATTTTTCTGTGGATGATGTGCTGCTTCTTCTTTTGTTATTGTTCCATCTGTTACTAATTTTTGAACATAACTATGGTCTTGTGTTAATTTTCTAATAAATGCTTTTCTAATTCTATAAATTCTACTGTCTCCTACATGACCAATATATACTTTATTATTGTATATTAAACAAATTTCAAGTGTAGTACCCATTCCTTGTAATTCTTCGTTTTCTTTTGATTTTTCATATACAACCATATTTGCATATTCCATACTACTACCTAATAATTGTATTATACTATCCTTGTCTTTTTCTATTTCTTTAAAATTATTTTCTATATAATTCTTTGCTGTTTGAACAGCTAATCTGCTCGCAATTTCTCCTCCATTATATCCACCCATTCCATCTGCTAATAAATATAATTGTACTTCATCTAATGAGTTTGAAATATAATAGTAATCTTGATTCATTTCTCTCATTTTGCCTAAATCTGATTTTGCATAAGCTTTTATCATTTTTCCACCTCTATTCTTTGTGTATCTTTTAGCTTATCTATTTATACATTTAATTTTATATCACAACTTATATTTTTTTGCAATATCTTATATAAATTATTTACTATCGTTGCAAAAATATTTAAAAACTAAAGTAAATTCGAATTTAATTTATTATTTCTTATCAAATTAAATTAATTTGCATTTTTATTTCTTAATGTTATAATAATATTATTATACTAAAAATATTTATACTTAAAACTAATTAAAAGGAGGAATATATATGTCAACACCACATAATGAAGCAAAAAAAGGAGATATTGCAAAAACTGTCATAATGCCAGGAGACCCTTTAAGAGCTAAATATATTGTAGAAAACTTTTTTGATGATTATAAACTTGTAAATCAGGTTAGAGGAATGTATGCTTATACTGGAACTTATAAAGGAAAAACTTTAACCGTAATGGCTCATGGTATGGGTATGCCAAGTATTGGAATATACTCTTATGAATTATATAAATTTTATGATGTAGAAAATATTATTAGAATTGGTTCTTGCGGAGCTTATTCTCCAGATTTAAAATTATTTGATATAATTCTTAGTGAAAATGTATTTTCAGAGGGAAATTATGCTTTAACTTTAAACAATGATAATTGTCATATTGCAAAAGCTAGTGAAGAATTAAATTCTATAATATCTAAAACGTCTTTAGAAAATGATATAAAATTATATAAAGGAAATACAGTTTGTACTGATTGTTTTGATGTTTATATGACTGATGTAAATGAATTTTTAAGTAGAATTCCAACAGATTTTAATCCACTTTCTGCTGAAATGGAAGCTTTTGCACTATTTTATAATGCAAAAATACTTGATAAAAAAGCTGCTTGTTTAATGAGTGTTGTAGATTCAAAGTTTATTAAAGATATTGCGACTACTGAAGAAAGACAAACCGGCTTAAATACTATGATAAAACTTGCTTTAGATTCTGCTTTAAAAGTTTAGTTACTAAAATATATTGACACTATAATAGCTAATAGCGAGATTCCAAAACATTATATATTTTTGAATCTCGCTTATAACTTTTTTATTTTGTAATATCTAGTATTTTATATTTCATAATTCCAACAGGTGCGTTTACTTCTACTGTTTTTCCTTTTTTAGCTCCTAAAAGTGCAGCTCCTAAAGGTGATTCATTTGATATTTTATTTTCTGCTAAATTTACTTCTGTTGAACCAACTATTGTATATTCTATTTCTTCATCAAATTCAATATCTAATACTTTTACAGTATTTCCTACTTGAACTACTTCTGTGTCAATTTCTTTTTCATCAATAATTTTTGCATGTCTTAATTTGTTTTCTAATTCTACAATTCTTACTTCGTTTTCAGCTTGTGCTGTTTTTGCTTCATCATATTCAGAGTTTTCTGATAAGTCTCCAAATCCTAATGCTACTTTTATTCTTTCTGCAATCTCTGCTCTTTTTTCTGTTTTTAAGTAGTTTAATTCTTTATCTAAACTATCATATCCTTCTTGTGTTAGGATTACTTCTTTTTCTTCCATAATAAAATTCCTTCTTTCATTTAAGTTTTAAAAAGTAATTAATAATTTTTTATGTCTTACTATTATTAACTTTTTTGTTTTATATATAGCATATTATATTGTATATAATTATTAAATATTTCAAAATACTTATATTTTTATATATTTATATTTCAGCTAAAACGACATAATTAATGTCTTAATATATTATATTTTTATTGCTAAAATAAACTTATAATATATTAAGACAATTTTTTGCTTTTGTCAAGCTTAAAATTTTATTTCTATAAATCTTTATTGTATTAAATTTCTAAATTCTCATTACAAAAATTTAACTTATTTACAACATCTTGTCCAATGTGTTCATTTGCAACTTTTATTGTTTCTTCATATAATTCAATTTGTTCATTATAGTGGGCATCTATTCCATATAACACTTTCAAATTTCTATATTGAGATGCAATCTTCCAAAACTCCTTACATGGATATGTGATTTTATTTATTTTTTTGCGTATATACAAATTTGGATCAGATAAATTTATTTCTATTGGCACTCCATATTTTTCTGCTGTAGCACAAATTATATGAGCTGCCTTTTTTTCTGTCTCTCCAAACCCTTCTCTACTTAACATATATAAATCTGGATGAGCTATTATATCTGGTATATTTTTTTCAATTGCTATTTTTATATATTCAGCATATTTTAAAATATCTTCATCTGTGAATTCATGCCATCTAAACATTTTCAAGCTATTATTTTCATCAAATACAAAGTGTTGCCCTAAAACTATTTTATCAGTTTCATTTTTTAATTCTAATAAATTTTCTTCTTGTTCCGGTAAATACTCAACCTCAAAACCAGTTTCAATATTTATTGTATTTTTGTATTTTTCTTTTAAAGATTTTATACTTTCTAAATATTCATTCTTTTGACTATATTCCATTCTCATATCTTCTCTATAGTCTATTTTTTCTTTTTGTGGACAATGGTCTGTAAATGCTATCTTTGTAAAACCTTTTTTTATAAATTTTTGTACAAAATCCTCATCTGACATATTATTGTCTGCATGCCCACATCTTCTTGTATGTGTATGATAATTAAATTTCTGCATATTATACTCCTATTCAATACCTATTTTATATAAAAGTCTTTCCATTATCGTGCATTTTTATTAGTCTTTTAATAGTTCTTTTCCATTTTTTAAATAATCATATCCTGAAAATACTGTTGCTATTACAGAAATTAATAAACATATTGATGCAATAGCATTAAATACTATTTGTCCTTGATTCATATAAATCATTGCACTACTTTCTATTGCTACTTTGGCATCTGTTGTTGCTCTTATAAAATCAAAGAAATTAAATTTATCTATAAATATAAATGTAATTGCAACCATTTGTGTCACTGTTTTTAGTTTTCCCCAAATTGATGCTGCTATTACTTTTCCACCTTTTTCTACAGCTATTAGTCTGTATCCTGAAACAATAAATTCTCTTGATAATACTATTATTGGAATCCATGCAGGTATTTTAGTTACTTCTACAAGAAGTATCATTGCTGTTAATACTAGAATTTTGTCAGCTAATGGGTCTAAAAATTTTCCAAATGTTGTTACTTGATTTCTAGTTCTTGCAATATATCCATCCAATTTATCTGTTATAGAAGCCACAATAAATATTGCATCCATAATTAAATATGTAATTGGTATTCCAAAAACTTCACCTTGTATTCCTAAAAATGGTATAATTACCATTAATGGCACTAATAAAATTCTAAAAATTGTTAATTTATTCGCTAAATTCATTTATACTACCTCTTTTTAGTTAATTAAAATTATAATATTATTTTAATGTATTATCAATTCAATTAATAATCATTATATACCTATTTTAACATTTCTATTGCTTTTTTTAATTGAGTATCTTCTTCCTCTTTTACATTAAATATGTTTGTTACACTGTCTGGTAATTCCACTTTTTCATCAGGTTCTATTCCTACTTTGTTTATCTTGTTTCTATTTGGTGTTTGATATTCTTCTATTGTTATTTTTAGTCCACTTCCATCACTTAGTTTTAATATTTGTTGAATAACACCTTTACCATAAGTTGTCGTTCCTACTATTTTTGCTTTTCCTAAATCCTTTAAAGCTCCTGCTAATATTTCTGAAGCACTTGCTGTATTTTCATTTGTTAAAATAATTATTGGCATATTTATAATAGGGTCATTTTTTGCCTTTTTTACTGTTTCTTTGTTATTTTTATCAACTTCATATAATAAAACAGAATCTTTTTCTACTATATAATCTGCTATTTCTAATGCTTCATCTACAATTCCTCCACCATTATTACGTAAATCTATAATTAATGATTTTATTCCTTTTTTGTTTAATTCTTCAAACTTTGTCTTAAAGTCTTCTGCTGTCGTTTCGTCAAATGATGAAAATTGAATATATCCTATATTATTTTCTAGTACTTTTCCTTCTACTGGATTTACTTTTACTTTTTCTCTTGTTAATTCATATTTAATTATCTGATTTCCTCTTTGAATTTCCATATTTACTTTTGTTCCAGCCTCTCCTTTTATATTATTAGAAGCTGTTGTCATTTCATCTGCTGTATATGCTATTCCATTAACAGAAATAATTAAATCTCCTGCTTGAATTCCTGCTTTTTCTGCTGGTCCATCCTTTATTGTTGATAGCACTTGAATTTTATCATATTCTGTATTTTTTACCATATAAATTCCAATTCCAACAAAATTTCCCATTGTATCACTTAAGTAATCTTCCATATCTTCTTTTGAAATATATTCTGTGTATGGGTCTCCTAATCCTTCTATATATCCCTTTATTGCACCTTCTTCTAATTTAGCTTCATCAATTTCTCCTAAATAGTATTTATCTATTAACTCTCTATATTTTTCTAATTTTTCAACTATTTGTTTGCTTTCTGATAAATTATTAGAACTTGTATTTATCGGATTATTTGTGAAATAATTATATAATGAAATTGAAGTAATCATAAATGTAATAAATACAGCTAATACTACAACCATAATCCATTTATAAATTTTATATTTTCTTTCTTTTTCCATTTTTATATCAATTCCTTCCCAATGGCATAATCTATTTTTAGTATAATACAGTTTTGTTACTAGTCAGCCATTATCTATTTGCATAAATATTTATATATGGATAACTAGTAACAAATTTGTACATTCTTTATATATTTATTCACTTTTTTTATTTATATGTATTTTTAAAAATAGTTTGCTGGATTTACTCTTGAATCTTGACCATATGCTGTTGCTGAATAACTATAATTGTATGGTGGTTTTCTTACTTCAAAGTGTAAATGTGGTCCTGTTGAATTTCCTGTATTTCCACTTAACATTATTTGTTGACCTTTTTTAACAATTTGTCCTGGTGTTACAGAAATAGAACCATATGTTCCATGAGCATAATAAGATTGCAATCCATTTGTATGTCTTATAACAACATATGTACCATAACTAGATGATAAGTTTGCTGTTGAATATACAACTCCATCTGCCGCAGCATATACTGGTGTTCCACTATTTACTGCATAATCTATTGCACCATGGAATTTTCCACTTGGATAATATCCATTTGCAGTTATAGTACTACCCCCTTTTATAGGTTGCATAAAATACCCAGATCCAGTCCCTGAAGTTCCTCCTCCGCTTCCTGGCTTATTGTTATTACCATTATTTTGTTGTTCTTGTTGCTTCTTTAATTCCTCCAATTGTTGTTTGTATTTTTTTTCTGCTATAGCTACATCATTTGCTATTTTTCTATTTGCTATCTGCAATTCTTCAATTTCTTTTTGAAGTTCTTTTTCTGTTGCTGACAAATTAGCTACTTTTATATCTTTTTGTGTTTTTGCTGTCTTTAATTGGCTAGACACACTTTCTTTACTTGCTTTTGCTGTTGCCAATTCATTTTTATTATTTTCTATCTCTTTTTTTGCTTGTTTTATTTCTTCTTTCCTTTTTTGTATTTCTGCTAATAATTCTTGGTCATATTTTGTTATTTCTGAAAGTAAATAGTAGTTCGAAATTAAATCCGTTAAATTTTCTGAGCTTAACAATACATCTAAATAAGAAACTTCCCCAACTTCATACATTGCAACAACTCTTTGTTCCAAAGTATCTTGTTGTTCTAAATAATCTTCTTCTGCTTGTTTCAACTTATTTTCAGCCTCATGTATTTTATTATTTGCATCTTCTATTTGTGTTTCTAATTGACCTATTTGATTTTCATATGAATCTATTTGAGTTGCTAGAGTTTCAACTTCTTTCATAGTTTGTGATTTTTCTTTTTCTACTTTATTTTTTTGTTCTTCTATTTCTTTCTGTTTTTGTGAATTTTCATCTTGTTGGTCTTTTTGATTATTAATTGATTCTTGTTGCTTGTCTAACTCTTGTTGTGTAACTGCTAACGCTATATTTGTACTTGATAAAATTATTAATATTAAAAATATTACTGTTACTTTTTGAACTATATTTTTCATATGTTCCTCCTACTTTTAATTCGTTTTGTTTTCATCAGTTGTATTGTTTGAATTATTTAAATCATTTGAATCTGGAATTAATCCTGTTGTTATATATGGTAATGGATTTGTTGTAACTCCATTTATTCTGACTTCAAAATGTGCATGTGGCCCGGTAGAATATCCTGTTGACCCTACTTTTAGTACTTCATTTCCTCTTTTTACAGTTTGTCCAACTTCCACCAATATTTCTGAACCATGTGCGTATAATGTAGAAATTCCTCCTCCATGGTCTATTAAAACCATATTTCCATATGCTCCATTCATTTCTGCTTTAATAACTACTCCATCATTTGCTGCAATAAAATTTGCTCCCATTGGTGCTGAAATATCTACACCTGTATGTAATTTGTAGACTCCTGTTATTGGATGTGTTCTCATTCCATATTCTGATGTTATTCTAGTATATCCTGGCACTGGCCAAGCAAGTTCTCCTCCTATATATTCAGAGTCAATTCCTTGCATAACCGCTGCTATAATTTGTTTGTTAATTTCTTCATAAATTGCATTGTATTCTTCAATTTCTTTTTGCTTTTCTTGTTCTTCCTGTGTTAGTCTAGTTATAAAGCTTTCTCGTATTATTCTAGTATTTTGTAGTGTTCTTGTTAGTCTTGTTTGATTTTCTAGTATATCTGCTAGTGCATTTTTTTCATTTTCCAATTTTTGTCTCGATAAATCAATTGTTTTCTTTTTTTGTTCAATGTCTTCTAGTAATTCTTCATCACTTTGCACAATTTGTGAAATATGATAATATGTAGATATGAAATCCGTCAAACTTGTAGATTTTAGCAAAACATCTAAATACTGTGTTTCTCCTGCTTCATAAACAGCCACTATTCTTCGTTCAAATAAATCTTTTTGCTTATTATATTTTTCTGTTACTGTATTTAATTGTTCCTCTACTTCTTCAATAGATTCTTTCAATTCTTTTATCTTACTTTCTTGTCCTGACAATTCTTCTTCAGCAGAAGCAATTTTTTCATCTAATTTTTGTATCTGTTGTAAGTTTTCTGATAAATCACTTTGAATTGTATCTAGGTCAACTGTTGCCTGCTCTAATTGTTGTTTTAATAATTCTCTTTGAGTTTGTAAATCTGTTGATATTATGTTATTATCTTCTGCTTTGTTTGAATTATCCTCAATTTCATTTTGTGCATATGTAAATGTTGTAACAAGACATATTAGTAAGATAAAAGCCACACATAAAGTTTTACGCATGTTTTACTCCTTTATACTTTTAAATATTTTCTCATTGAGATAATACTTCCTACAGCTCCTATTCCAATTCCCAATAACATATATACTATAATTATAGATGATAACATATCTTGTAAACTTACTAAACTCATATTCATAACTTGCATAAAGTCTGCACTAACTGCTTGTTGTGCTATAAATCCATATGCTCCTCCAACAATTAGTATAGAAATAAGGCTTGCTATAATTCCAATTATCATACCTTCTACAATAAATGGCCAACGTATAAAGTTGTTTGTTGCTCCAACATATTTCATTATTGATATTTCTTTTCTTCTTGCATGTACTGTTAATTTTATTGTGTTTGATATTATAAAAGTTGAAATTACTATTAACAATACTAATATAACTCCTGTAATAGCTCTAATTGCATTTGCTAAATTTAATAATGTTTCTACTGTTTCATTACTACTTCTAATTGTTTTTATATTATCAAATTTTGCAATTTCGTTTTGTATTTCTGTACTTTTGCTTAAATCTGTAAGTTTTACTATATATGAAACTGAAAATCTTTCATAGTCAAATCCTTCTAATAGTTTTTCTCCCAGTCTTTCTTTCATAGTATTTAAAGCGTCTTCTTTTGTTTGTATCTCAATTGTACTTATACCATCTAGTTCTCTAATTTTTCTTTCTACTTCTTCTATTTCTTCTTGTGTTGCATCTGTTTTTAAAAATACTTGAAAACCTTGCTCTGATTTTACTTCATCTACAAAATGATTAATATTTTCTCCTAGCATTAAAAAAATCCCAAAAATAATCATTGTTGCACACATAATCATAAGTGATGCACCTGTAGATTTTTTATTTTTAAATACATTACTAAATCCTTCTCCTATTAAATATCCAAATACATTATATTTCACAATCATACCCACCTTTTTTATCATCTCTTATGATTTCGCCTTTTCTAATATGAATTACTCTTTTTTTCATTTTGTCAACAATATCTTTTGCGTGTGTTGCTACTACTACTGTTGTTCCTCTTAAATTTATTTCGTTTAACAAATTCATAATATCCCATGCTGTTTCTGGGTCTAAGTTTCCAGTAGGTTCGTCTGCTATTAACATAGATGGATTATTAACTAGTGCTCTTGCTAAAGCAACTCTTTGCTGTTCTCCTCCTGATAATTCATTTGGATACATTTTTGCTTTTCCACTTAGTCCAACTAAAGATAGAACCATTGGTACTTGTCTTCTTATGTGTCTTGGTGTAGCTCTTACTATATACATTGCATATGCTACATTGTCATATACTGTTTTGTCTGGTAATAGTCTGAAGTCTTGAAAAACTACTCCCATGCTTCTTCTTAAGTATGGAACTCTACTTTGTTTTAAAAATGTTGTGTCTTTTCCATTTATTATTATGTTTCCAGATGTTGGTTCTTCTTCTTTTAATATTAATTTGATTAATGTTGATTTTCCACTTCCTGATGATCCTACTAAAAATGCAAATTCTCCTTTTTCTATTACAAAGTTTGCATTTTTTACTGCTTTTGTTCCTGTATCATATGTTTTTGATACATTTCTGAATTCTATCATGGTTTTCTTCCTTTCACTCACTGCGTTCGTTCATCGCCATCTAAAATTCTTCGAATTTCATCTGGCAAATTTCTTTGCGTTCGTTCATCGCCATCTAAAATTCTTTGAATTTCATCTGGCAAATCTTTTTGCATTCGTTCATCATAAAATAAGAAATATTCTATTTCTTATTTTACGAATCTTTTCTTTGTGCTTGTTCATCGCCATCTAAAATTCTTCGAATTTCATCTGGCAAATCTTTTGATTCGAGTATTTAAAGTATTTATCTTATTTTATCGACATTTTATTCTCCTCAATCATAACAATAATCACTAAATTTTGCAATAGTTTTCACAAAAATTTCACTAGAAATTTTTGGCAATTTTCATATAAAAATATAAACAAAAAAACAAGTAATAACTTTGTTAAATTACTACTTGTTTTCACACAATAAATATTGCTATTATCAATAAATTCAAATTTCATTTTTTCTATGTTTTTACTATCTTTTTTACTATATCCTCTGCTGTAATTTCAAAGTATTTCATCAATTGCTCAGCTTTTCCAGATTTTCCAAATGTATCTTTTATTCCTATTCTTTCTAGTTTCACTGGGTATTCTTCTGTCAATACTTCAGCAATTGCTGAACCTAGTCCTCCTATAATATTATGGTCTTCTACCGAAATCAGCATTTTAGTTTCCTTTGCACATTTTATTATCATTTCTTTATCAATTGGTTTTATTGTATGAATATCAACTACTCTAATCTCGATTCCTTTATCATGTAACATCTGTTGTGCTTTCAAAGCTTCCGCTACTGTCACACCTGTTGCAAATACTGTAGCTTCTGTACCTTCTCCAATTTGAACTGCTTTTCCTATTTCAAATTTTTGATTTTCTTCATAAATAATTGGTGTAGCTAATCTTGCAAGTCTTAAATATACTGGTCCTTGTATTTTGCTAATTTCTTCCACAGCCCACTTTGTTTGCACATCATCAGAAGTAGATACAACTGTCATATTAGGCAAAGTTCTCATTAAAGATATATCTTCTATCATTTGATGTGTTGCTCCATCTTCTCCCACAGTTATACCTGCGTGTGTTGCACAAATTTTAACATTTAATTTTGGATAACAAATACTATTTCTTATCTGATCATAGGCTCTGCCTGCCGCAAACACTGCAAATGTACTTGCATATGGAATTTTTCCACATGTTGACATGCCAGCAGCCGTGCTCATCATATTTTGTTCTGCAATTCCCACATCAAAAAATCTTTGCGGAAACTCTTTTGCAAACAATTCTGTTTTCGTGGCAGATGACAAATCAGCATCAAGTACCACTATATTATTATTTTTTCTACCCAACTCAAGCAAAGCCTCTCCATAGCTAACTCTAGTAGCCTTTTTATTATTAATATCCATAATATCGCTCCTTTAACTTGTCAATAGGGACGCCCCTTTTTGACAATTAATTTAAAAATTTATTAAAAGTATTACTCGTTTTTACAAATAATTTAAATGCTTATTAAAAGCCGTAATCATTTTGACAACCAATTTAAAAATTTATTAAAAGACATAATCGTTTTGACAAATAATTTAAATGTTTATTAAAAGTATTAATTAAAATAAATTTAAAAACTTCACAAAGCCATAATCAAAAAATATAAAAAAAACGGTTTAACAAAAAATTAAAAATTTTATTTAATACTCACACATCAAACTAACTTATCAAAATAAATTATTAAACTAACTTGCCAAAATAACTAATCAAAACAACTTATCGAAATAACTTGTCAAAAAGGGGCGTCCCTATTGACAACTTCCTATAATTCCTGCATCATTGCCTAATATGGCTGGTAGTATGATGATTTTTTCTCTTTTGTTAAATAAGTAGTTATTTTCTATTATGTTTGTTTTTAATTTTTCTAATAAAACATCTTCGAAATATACAAAGCTTCCGCCTATACCAATTGCTTCTGGTTCAAATATATTAATTAGATTTGATATTCCAATGCTTAAATATTCTATAAATTCATCTATTATAGGTTTTATTATTGGGTTATCTCCATCTTCTCTAATTTTATTTAGTAATTCTTGTCCTCTTGTCTTTTCATCTACTCCCAATGCTTTTCTTAGGTTGTTCTTGAATGCCTTCATAGAAGCATATCTTTCAAAACAGCCTTTTTTACCACAGTTACATTGTATTCCATCTTTTTGTATAATCGTATGCCCAAATTCACATCCTGGCATATCTCCTACATTTAGCAATTTTCCATCGATAATTGTAGCTCCTCCTATACCAGTACCTAATGTCAAAAATATGCTTCTTTTATATTCTTTTAAGCATCCATATTTACTTTCCGCCATCGCAGCACATTTTGCATCATTTTGAGCTTTTATTGGCAAATTAATTTTTCTTTTTAATTTTTCAACAATTGGATAATTTTCTAAACCCAAATTTACAGATTTTACTACAACTCCATTTAAAATTGTTCCTGGAATTGCAATACCCATTTCTGTTATTTTATATTTTTTAGTTAATTCCTCAGTTTTTTCAAAAATATATTCTTCTATTGACTTCTTTATATTTTGTTTTTCTCTTTCCAAAAGCCTTTTTTCAGATTTTTCTAAAATCTGTCCATTTTTATCTATAGCCCCAATCGCAATATGGCTACCACCCAAATCAATACCAATTTTCAAATTAAACCTCCTTATAAAAATTTTAAGAAAATGAGGATTTTTTAACCCGACCCCATTTTCCTTTTTTTCTATTTTTATAATCCTGCTGCTGAGAATAAGAATGTTCCCATATATGTTTGGATACATGGTACTAATACTACGATAACAAAGAATATTAGTACTACTCCTACTATCATATATACAACTTGTGGTAAGACTTTCATAATTTTGTTCATTATGTTGTCTATGTCTATTTCCATATATTCTACTAGTTTTTCCATCATTTCTGATAGGTCTGTTTGCATTCCTATTTTTAGCATTTCTGTAATCATCGATTTTGTTAATCCTGATTTTTCAAATGGTTCTATCCATGAATCTCCTATTAATATATTATTTAGTGATGTTTCTATAATTGATAGCATAACATAATTTTGCACAACATTTTTACTTACTTCTAATGCTTCTTGTATTCTCATTCCATTTCTTAAATTTAATAGCATTGCTTTCATTAACCTAGAAAAGTCAAGCGAAAATATTAACTGTCCAAATATTGGCATTCTATATTTAAAATAATCAAAATTATATTTTCCTTTTGGTGTATTAATATAGAATATTATTGCAATTATAACTAATATAATGGCTATTACTGGTATATACCAGTATTCTATCATATTATCAACAACACCTTGAAACCATATAGTTACAGCTGGTAATTGATCTGTTGAACCTAGTTCTTCATACGCATCTTGAATTGCTGGAATTGCTACAACAGTACCTACTATAAGCATAACCAATAATAATACAAATTGAATCAAGTTTGGAATTAAAATTTCTTTTAATTTCTTGTTTAATGTTTCTGTTGACTCTAAATATTTTACTGCCTGGTCAAGAGAATTTACTAAAGAACCTGATAATTCACCTACTTTAATCATATTTACATAGATTACTGGAAATATATAAGAATAATATTCCATTGTAGTGTACATATTTTCTCCAGCTTCTACACCTGCTAAAATATCTTCTAAAACACCCTTGAATGTTATATTTTCCGTACTATCTATAATTGTTCTTAGAGCATGTATATTATTAAAATTTGCCTTTTTAAGTAAATAAAAATTCTGTGTGAATACAACAACATCTCTTGTAGTAATTTTCTCTGTTTTTGATAAATACATATTAATTTTTTCTTTTGCAGTCAATGTCTTTTTTGTATTAATTTGAGTTGTATTTACATTTTTCATAATTTCTTCAATATCTTTTATATTTTTCTTTTTAGTCTTCTTTTTCTTAGCAGAATAAGATATTTGTTCAACTGTAATTGGCATTAAGTCATTTTCTTTTAACGTTCTTAATAAATTCTGTTTACTTGCCGCTTCTACCCTGTTTCTTACAACTAAGCCAGATTTTGTGACTGCTCTATACATGTATGTAGGCATCTTGTCCTCCTTTTAATTACTTTTATATTATTTTCCGCTATCTCTTCTTATCTTCATTTGCATTATTGTTCTATTCAATATTTCTATGTTCTTTTCTTCAATTTGTGCTTTTGCTTGTTCTAATGTAATTTTTTCATCTACAAATAAAGTTGCTATTGAATTAATTAATCCTATACTACCTTTATCAGAATTACTTTGTATAGCATCTTCTATTTCAGATACACTAATTTTGTCTTTTCTTATAATTCCAGATATAATATTATCAACTACCATTACCTCTGGAACTAATACAAGTTTTCCCTCTCTACCTTTTAATAGTCTTTGAGATACTACTAACTTTAATAAAGAAGACAATAAATATTTTATACTTGCTTGGTCTCTTACTTCATAAAAATTAATCATTCTATCTATTGTTTCTGCACAAGACTTTGTATGCAATGTACCTATTACTAAATGACCTGATTCTGCCATTTCAATTGCAGCTTCCATTGTTACTTTATCCCTAATCTCTCCAATTACAAGAATATCGCAATCTTCTCTTAAAGAGTTTTTTACTCCATCACTAAAAGTTAAAGCATCTCCACCTCTTCCTATCTCTTTTTGAACTATTAAAGATTTTTTAGAACGATGTTTATACTCTACTGGATTTTCTAATGTTAATATTTTTTTATTCTGAGTCTCATTTATTTCATTAATTAAAGCATTTAATGTTGTAGTTTTACCAGAGTTTGTCTTTCCTGTTACCAAAATAAGACCTTGTTGCTGATATGTCATTCTTCTAATAATGTCTGGTAAACCTAAAGTATCGTATGGTGGCAAATCATTCTTTATTAATCTTAAAGTACAAAGAGGAATATCTTCTGAAAGTGATATATTAACTCTTAAACGAATACCCTTATATTCATAAGATGTATCCAATTTTCTTGTCACATTAAAAACTTCATCTTTTTCTATATTTCCCTTTACAAAATAATCGTACATTTCATTCATGTCATCTGGTTCTAATACGTCCATTTCCTCAATTGGTATTAATTCTCTTACTATTCTAAGCATAGGCTTATTTCCACAAATCAAATGCACATCAGATGCGTCTTTTTCAATTGCTATTTCTAAAATTTTATCCATATTCATAATGTTATCCCCTCTCTTAATATATAATAAGTTGTCTGTTCAATTCTTCTAATGTTGTAAATCCTGATAATACTTTATGTATTCCATCTATAACTAATGGTCTATAATCATTTTCAATTGCTTTTTTTCTAATCTCTATTGTAGATGCACCTTTTACTATTAAGTCTTTTATGTCTTCAGTAATATTTAATACTTCAAAAATACCAATTCTTCCATAGTATCCTAAATTATTGCATTTTTTGCATCCTACTGCATCATATGTTTTAGCACCTGTAAGGTCTATTTTTTCTCCATATTTTTCTGCAATTTTATAAATTGTTTCTTTTTCTTCTTCTGTAAATTCTCTTTCTTTTCTACAATTTGTACAGACTCTTCTTACCAATCTTTGTGCAACAGATGTTGCAAGTGTACTAGAAATATCATAATCAGATAAGCCCATTTTTCTCATTCTATTTATTACTTCAATACTGTCTATTGTATGTATTGTAGATAATACATAGTGACCTGTTTGTCCAGCCTGGATTGCAATTTCTGCTGTTTCTCTGTCACGAATTTCTCCTACTAATATAATATCCGGATCTTGTCTTAATACAGTTCTTAATGAACCAGAAAAAGTAGATTTATTTCCAATTTCAATTTGATTTAGTCCATCTATTCTAATTTCTACCGGGTCCTCTATTGTAGTAATATTTATTTCTGGTGAATTTAAATAATCTATAATACTATAAAGAGTTGTAGTTTTTCCAGCTCCTGTAGGAGCAGCAATAATCGCAATACTATTTTTCTTATTAAAGCTTCTTTTTAAATCTTCTTCTGTTCCTGGATAACCTAATTCAAAAACATTTCTAATATCTTCATCTTTTTTTAGTAATCTTAAAACAAATTTTTCACCACAAACATTTGGCTGAGAAGATACACGAATATTATAATCATCATATAAAAGTATTCTACCATCTTGTGCTTCTTGTTTTTCTTGGTGCATATTAGAAATAGCCTTTAATCTTCCTATAAGCTGTTGTTGTTTTTCTTTAGCAATACTACCTGCTGTAAATAATTCACCATCTATTCTATATCTTACCCTTACCTCATTAAAAAGTGGTTCAATATGAATATCACTTGCTCTTTTTTCCATCCCGCCAGTAATAATTCTATCAACTAATTCAATCATTGTTCCTGTAGCAGTATTTTTCTCTATACTTTGAGGAACTTCTCCTCCTAAATTAGACAATATTCTTTCAATATCTTGCTCAAAAGTAATGTATGGTTCCATCACTAAGCCTTTATTTAAAAGCAACAACCTTACAGAGTCCATTTTACTACTTTTAGTACTATCTGCAAAACACACTTTTATTTTCCCATTATATACATCAAAAGGAACACATTTATTTTTTCTTGCCATCTCTAATGTAATATATTCAGTTGGTTTTATTTTTAATGTTTCTCCATTTAATATAATACCTTTTGTTCCCATAATATCAGCTATATTTTCAATTAATACTTCTGCATCACAAACATTTAAAAGATGTAAAATATCTCCTAATCTCATGTAAGAATGATTTCTTTGATATTCTAATGCTCTATTTATATCTTCTTCTCTTACAATTCCTCTTTTTACTAATTCAACACCCATAGGTTGTCTTCTTTTCATTTCCATATTCTCTCATTCCTTTCTTCTGAAAGATATTCTTTTACATATTTATTATACTATAGTTCTTTTTGTTTTTCATTATTATGTCCTAATTACCATAAATTACATAGTATATACAATTTTATTTTCTCCTGTTAAACTAATATTGCCTGCAATTAACTCGACATTTATTTTATATTGTGAATTTTGATAACTATACGAAAATTCACAATTATCTATTTTGGTACAAATTTTTATATTATTTTGGTAAATAGATTTATTTTCTTCTTTGTAGGTATATTGATTTCCACTTGAAAAAATAATATAACTAACTTTTTTATCATTTTCTATATAAGTTTTTGCCTCTACTACTGTATTTCCAGACTTATTTATCTCAGAAGAAAAAATTTTTGTAAATTTTGTATAATCTGTTGATATATCATTATCATCTATATTGTTTATATTTTTATAAAAAAATGTTGTTAATGTTGCTACAATGGCAATAATAACCATCATTCCAATAATATAAACTGACAAAGATACTAAAGTAATACCTTTTTGATTTTCCATAAGTTCCTCCATAACTACTAATCTTTTACTACAACAGTTGATATTTCTACCTTTTGCTCTTTATTTGCCAATAAATATGATATTTGCACAGTTATTTCTTTTACTAGATTAGCCTCTTTTGTAGAGTCATTTTGTATTAAAACATAGTCTTTTATAATAGTCTTTTTATGATAACCCGAAAATTTTCCATTAATATTTATGTCTTGTTCTTCTAAAACATCTATGTTAGATACACCTTTATCTTCATAATCCATTTTGTAACCTTGTGCTTTTATCTTTTCTATCTCTTGAACTGCATAAGATGTTGCTTCTGATTTTCTTTCAATTCCTGTAGATTTTAAATTTATATTAGCAATAAGATTAGCAATAAGTGCTATGAATATAGTAATTATAATTACAGAAACTACAATATCAATTCCAGTAAATCCTTTTTCATTTTTCATCATCTTTTCCCCTCTTTGCCATGTATCTATGTTTAATCAATTATTATTTTATTAACAAAAAAACATTCTCATAATCATATATGAAATATTGATAATTGCTAAACAAAAACCAATTGCTATAGGATTTTTTTCTGCTTTCTTTATAATAATGTTTTTAATTAATATGTAAAATAATATTACAGCCAATGTTGTTACACAAGAGATTAATGTTAGCCTTGCACCTGTAAAAACAGTCATTATTATTATAGTTAGAGCAATAGAACATATATATTTATTTGATGTCTTTTCTAATTTATTAACTAATATCATAAATATTATTGATAATATTAAATATATAACATATCTATCTATACTAGCATTCTCTATTATGTATAGATATATCATATATAAAACAGATATTACAATTCCATATTTTAATACTGGTTTGCTTATTTGTTTTGTTTCTTTATCTATTCCTGCCATTAATACAATAAATGTAAAGTATAAAACTAAAAATCCAAACTGAAATATAGAATATTTATTCATATCAAATATACTCATTTTTAGTAAATACGCAAAAAGTATAAACATAAGTCCAGAAAGAATTTCTAGGATAAAATATCTAGGTCTTATTTTATTTTTACAATATCTACATTTTCCTCCTAAAAATATATAACTGAATACTGGAATTAAATCTAAAATTCCTAATTTATGGTTACAATTTGGACAATAAGAATGAGTATGTGTAATATCTTGCTTTTTTGGTATTCTATGCACTGCTAATGTGTAAAAACTACCAAATGTTATTCCCATTGCGAAAAAAATTATATATAAAAATATATCCATTTTGAATTGATGTTTAAAACATCTTCTCCTTCCTGATAATATATAAATTTTTTAAAAAGCATATACATATTTATTGTATATGCTTTTTTGAAATTTATTAATAATCTAATACATTGTTCATTGCATCTGTATATGAATTTAATGCTGTGTTTTCTGCATTTTGTGAATTTTCGTATTCATTTTTAGCTTGTTTAGCTCTATTGAATAATCCATTTTCTCCTGTTAATGTAGCAATTGATATTCCTGCTAAAATTAAAAGAATAATAATTGTGATTACTAAAGCAACTAATGTAATACCCTTTTGTTCTTTCATTTTTTCTCCTCCTTTTGTATTTCATAAATTTATCTATCATATATTTATAAAATTAATATAAATATAATGTTAATAACTAATTATTTTGTTCCATCATTTGGTAAATAACCATTTGAATAATTATTTGTATCTTGCGTATTTGATGGTTCAGTTGTATTATTTTTTACTGTTGTATTTCCATTTGAATTACCATTTGTATTTTGATTTGTATTTTGGTTTGTATTACCACCTGATACATTCTCTTTTATAATTGATTCAAATGGATTACTCTTTCCTGCAACATAATCTTTAGTTTTTTTATAATTTGTTAAATCAGTCGCATCAATTTGATAAGATAGTACAACCTCTGAGGTATCTATTTCATTACCTGATTGTAGTTCATTTGTTACACTTTCAGGAGTTGTATATGATACTTTTTCTGGTATTATTTTGTTATTTGGTGCGTAATCATACAATAAAACACCCAAAATCAAAATTATTGCTAATACCATAAGTAATAAGATTATAATTTCTTTTATTGTGTTTTTTACCATGTAAACTCCTTTCTACTGTACTGTGTTATTTTCAGCAGTCACATTATTTTGGTTTGTTGTTGTATTTTCTGTAGTTCCTGTATTACTTGGAATACTAGTACTAGATGATATATCTTCAACCCTTATGTTTTTACATACAAATGTTGCTTGCAACACATCTCCATCTTCTGCTGATGGTGTCATTTTAAATTCTTCAATTTTAAATCCTAAAGAAGAATCATCTTCTACATCCATAATAAATTCTGCTATTCTAATATAACTACCTGTTGCAGTAAAATTAATATCATAATAATTTGTATCTCCTGAAGCACTTCTAGTAAAATTCATACCTATTTTAATTTTATTATTTTTAGCATGATTTCCAATTGCTGTATAAAGATATTCTGATTTATAAGGTTTATTTAATGAATTTGCTCCATTAATTTGTTGTTCTGTACTAACATTTTCTAAATCAAGATATTCATTTCTTTTATTTTGTAATTCTTTTACCTTTTCATTTAATTCATCAACTTTTTTTTGATAATCTGTACTTGCCAATTTTGTTGCTTCTTTAACTTCAATGTCCAATTCTTCATTTTGTTCTTTTAACTGTAAAACTCCTGGTATATTTATATTTCCTATTTTTATTCCTTTTACTACTGTTACACCAGTTAATACAATTAACAAAATAATCAAAATAGAAATCATTAATTTTTTCATGGTAAGTCACCTTCAATCTGTATTGTAATAATATTATTTGACATCTGAGGTGTAGATATCAATAAATTTGTTAACACATTTTGCAGTCTCAAGCTAGAAGTCAAATATCCTAATTGGTCATAACTCATTGCCTGAGCTTGTATAACAATATGTTTTTCCTTAGTATTTTGAATTGATGTCACTTGTACTCCAGTAGGCATAATATTTATTAGCTTATTTAATAATATTGGTATTGATTTTTTAACTTTATTATTATTTGTTATTTGTTGATTTACTTCTTGTAAATTTGCTATTTTTGTAATATATTCATTAGTCTTTTCTATTATTTTGTTTTTATCGTTTTCAACAATTTGTATTTGTGCATTTGTATTGATTATTGACTCTTCAGCCAATTTCATCTTTTCTTCTATTTGATTGTTCAAGATGTTAGAATATACACTATAAATAATAAATAATGCCAAAACGCCTCCAGCACCTCTTAACATTGATTTTTCTACTTTATCTAAAGGGATATTAAAATCTAGTGCAAGTTTTTTTCCTTTAAATTTTTCTGAAACCTTATTTGTTTTTATTTTCTTGTTTTTATTACCTGTGCCTATTTCCATCTTCAAGAAATCTGGTAACTTATCCATAAAAGATAATCTTTTGAAATTCATGCCTGTAATCCCTTGTCCTAAGCCATTTAAAGCTAGTGAAATAGCAGTATTTACTTCAACATAATCTTTGATATTTATTTCTGGAGATATTTTAACAAAGTTTGGTTTTAAGATTTCACATTTTATGCCTCTTAAATATTCCTCAAAATATAAATCAACATTATTTATTAATGCACCTGTTCCTGTTATATAAACTTTATCTATTCTGTCAAAACTTTCATTTATAATTTTTCTTACTTGGTCTACAATGTTATATAATGTTGGCATTATATTTTCTAAATAATTTATTTCTTCTTCATCTTCATTAAGTCCTTTACCTTGAGATGTATAAATTGTAGTTTCTTTGCAGATTTCATATGATTTTTGATATGAATTTTCTTTTACATTTATTTTGTCTAATATTTCTTGGCTTCCTATATCTAAAATATCAATATCATAAATTTTTTGATCTAAAATTTTTGTAATAATTGTTTTTTCCTCTATATTTACAATTAGCACATTTTCTTTTTCTTTAAATTCTGTAACATCAGAAATAGTCATAGATACTGGTGCTATATTTTGCAACTCATATTGACTAAAAGTTTGAAGTTGTTTATTTAGTTCTATTTTATTTTCACTTACATGAATAACTTTTAATTTATCTTTTTCTTGTGTATTTTTAGTAATTGCATATCTTGTTTCAAATACATTTGGATTATAATTTTTATCTGCACAATATGATTCAAATTCTGTTTTTATTGCCTTTGGCAAATCTTTTTTACTTAATAATGCAAATATATTAAAATAGTTATAGAACTCTTCTGACAAATTTATACTAATTGGTATTTTGTAACTATATGTTTCTTCTACTATTTGTTTGACAGCTTGATCAAGATTGTCATAAAATTTTGTTCCAAAAGTTTCTACTTTTACTTGATCATGTTCTTTTGTTACTTTGGCATATTTAATTAAATTGTTCTCTATATACAATCCTAAGCAAGTTGACATTTTTTCTCCTTTTTTCATCTTTTTTTCTATAATATTAGAATTTACATTTTTTTATTTCTCATACTTGTTTTTATTTACATTTTTTGATTTCAGCTGTTTTTATTTTAACATTTACTATTAAAAAGTCAATAACTTTATCGTATTTGTAATTTAAATGTAATTTAAATGTAATATTTTTGTAATCTTTATATTTTTTTCAACCTGCATATAAAAAAACCGTCTTGTTTCTCATTTGGAAGGATGTTTAAAAATTCCATATCTCCTATTTTTTCACTCTCAAATTGAGAATTTTTATTCAAAAATTCTATTATATTAGTCTCATTTTCTTCTTTTAGTACACTACAAGTAGAATAAACCATTGTTCCACCTTTTTTTAAATATTTAGAACAATTTTCCAGAATTTTTTGTTGAATTTTAGTAATTTCTTCTATATCTTCTGGATTCCTTGTCCACTTTATATCTGGTTTTCTTTTTATTACGCCCAAACCTAAACAAGGTACATCTAATAATATTTTATCAAATTTTTCTATCTTATCTTTTTGTAAAATTGTTGCATCTTTTACATCTGTTTTTATTATATCTATTCCTAATCTTTTAGCAGTTTGTTCTATTAACTTTGTTCTATGTTCATGTATATCCCAGGCTTCTATACTTCCTTTGTTATTCATTAATTCTGCAATATAAGTTGTTTTTCCTCCAGGTGCTGCACACGCATCTAAAATTTTCTCATTCTCTTTTGGATTTAAAATAACCGCTGTTAGTCCCGCAGATACATCTTGAACAGTAAAATATCCATTTTTAAATAAATCTAAGTTTTCAATATTTTTAATTTTATCTAAAAGCAGAAAATCCTTTAAATCAGTTTCATAATAACTTATATTTCTTTCTTCTAAAAGCTTTTGTAAATTTTCCTTGTTTGTTTTTAAATTGTTAATTCTAATTGAAATTTTTGGTTTCAAATTTGAATTTTTACATATTTTTTCAGCTTTTCTCTCCCCATATTCCTCAACTAGTTTTTCAACAATCCATTGAGGCATTGAATATAATTTTGAAATTCTTTCCTTTTCATCTTTTATCTGAAAAAGTTCAATGTAATCTTCTTTTTTAACTTTTCTTAATACTGCATTTACAAAATTAGCACTTGAAGAATGTCCATATCTTTTTGCTAAATTAACACTTTCGTTGACAGCAGCAGATTTTGGAATTTTATCTAAAAATATAATTTGATATATTCCCATTCTTAATATATTTATTATCCATGATGATATTTTTTTTAGTCTTATTTTAGAATATTTTCTTATTATTACATCTAGTGTTAATTTCCATGTTGTTACTCCATATACTATTTCAGAAATTAGTCCTAAGTCTTTTTCGTTTAGTTTTTCTCTGTTTTCTTTTATAGTTTTGTCCAATATTATATTAGAATATGCTTTTTCTGTGTCTATTTTGTATAATATTTTTAGTGCTGTTTCTCTCGCTTTATCAATCATTTTTTCTTTCTTTCCTTCTTTATTTTTATACATGAATTTTATCACAGCTAAAATTACAATTCAATACATTTAATTCATTTAAGTTTCGTTTTTTCATTACTTGTTATGCAAAAGATTGTGAAATTCAAAATTCAATTCATTTTAGTTCCCAAAACTTATTTTAAAATTTGTATATTTTTTCAAAAAAAGGGAAATCTATTTTTAGAATTATTTGCAGGCTAATCTATATTTTTAATAGTCATAGCCTCAAGCGAAAGGAATGAAATTTATATGGAAATTGAAAAACATTTGATTATAACTGGTACTTCAAATGTATCCTGGAAAGATGCAATAGTAAAAGCAATTACAGAAGCATCTAAAAGTATTGATTACTTATCTGAAGTAAAAATATTAGAGCAAAGAGCTAAAATTGATGGAAACAAAATCTCAGAATATTTTGTAGACTTAGATTTAAGTTTTCAAATAGATTTAGATAGAAAGGAGTCTTAAAATATGAACCCTCTTGAAACAAAACAAACTTATCAAGACTATGTCAATAAAAAATCTCCAAATTCTCCTATTCTAAAAAACTGTTTCAATGCTTTTTGGGTTGGTGGATTAATTTGTACTCTTGGTCAAATTATATCTAACATTTGTAAAGAAAGAGGTTTTGATATAGCTACTTCTGGAACAATAGTATCAATTATTCTAATTGGACTATCTGCATTTTTAACTGGTTTAAATTTATTTAATAAGATTGGAAAATTTGCTGGTGCTGGCTCTTTAGTTCCTATAACAGGATTTGCAAATTCAATTGTCTCTCCTGCTATGGAATATAAGTCAGAAGGCTATGTTATGGGAGTTGGCGGAAAAATGTTTACTGTTGCTGGTCCTGTATTGGTTTTTGGTATATCTGCTTCAATTCTTGTAGGTATTATTTATTTAATTTTTAATACACAGTCAATGACTTTAGTATAACATGATTTCTAAAATTATATTATAAATAACATAAAAATTAGTTACTAATGTCAAATATATTATTAATCTAAGGAGATATATATGGAAAAGTTAGGAAAACAAACTATTAAATTTAATAATCCTCCCTCAATAACTGAATGTGCATCTATAGTTGGACCAAAAGAAGCACAAGGCCCTCTTGCAAAATATTTTGATCAAGCTTTAGATGATGAATTTTGGGGAGAAAAAACATGGGAAAAAGCAGAAAGTAAAATTATAAAAGAAACTGTTAGTACAGTAATTAATAAATCCGGCATCTCTTCTGACCAAATTGATTGTTGCTTTGCTGGTGATTTATTAAATCAATGTATTTCTTCTAGTTTTGGTTTACGAGAATTAAATTTACCATTTTTTGGTGTATTTGGTGCATGTTCTACATTTGTAGAATCTATGAGTTTAAGTGCTATTTGTGCTGAAAGTTTCGCAGAAAATGTTCTTTGTGCCACTTCAAGCCACTTCTGTAGTGCAGAAAAACAATTCCGTTTTCCACTTGAATTAGGAAATCAAAGACCACCTTCTTCTCAGTGGACTGTTACTGGTTCTGGTGCTGCTATTATTTCTAAAACTGGTACTGGTCCTTATATTACACATATCACTCCAGGAAAAATTGTCGATATGGGAATTAAAGACGGAAATAATATGGGAGCAGCCATGGCTCCAGCTTTTGCAGATACATTAATTTCTCACTTTTTAGACACAGGAAGAAGTCCAAATTACTATGACGCTATTATTAGTGGTGATTTAGGACACATTGGTAAAGAAATTGTAATTGATATTGCAAAATCTCAAGGTTATAACATTAAATCAAATTATAATGATTGTGGTGTATTAATCTTCGACAAAAATAAACAAGATACTCACTCTGGTGGTAGTGGTTGTGCATGTTGTGGTACTGTTTTCTCTGGTTATTTATTTAAACAATTAAAAGAAAGAAAAATAAAAAAATTGCTTTTAATTGCAACTGGTGCATTAATGAATTCTACAAGTTCTCAGCAAGGAGAAAGCATTCCTGGAATAGCACATGCAATTAGTATCGAAATATAATATCAATATTTATATATAATATTTTATCTATTAAAGGGTTATAGGTAAATCCTTATAAAAACCTAAATATATCGTTCAAGGAGTTTACTAATGGATATTAATTGGGCAAATGTTTTTAATTGGATGTCTTTATTAAAATGTTTTGTGGTTGGTGGAATCATTTGTATTATTGGTCAACTTTTAATTGATAAAACAAAACTGACCCCTGCAAGAATTTTGGTCATATTTGTAACAACTGGTACAATATTAGGAGGTCTTGGTATCTACCAACATTTAGTCGATTTTGCAGGTGCTGGTGCTACTGTTCCATTAACTGGTTTTGGTTACAATCTTGCAAAAGGTGCAATTGAAGGCGTAAAAGAAGCAGGTCTTGTTGGTGCTTTCACTGGTGGCGTTAAAGCTTCTGCTGGTGGTATTGCAGCAGCTATATTCTTTGGATATATTGCTTCTTTAATTTCAAAGCCAAAAATGAAAAAACAATAAAGCTTATTCTTTAGAAGTTCTTTGCTAAAACTTCAAATTAGTTTTAGCAAACATTACATAGTATAATTGGCATATCGATACTTTCTTTTTAGTTTAATTAGTCGTTTTATAACACTCTTTTCAAATTGAAATTATATATAAAATCAGCAAAAATTTTTATTGAAAAATTTCCTTATTTAGTATAAAATATAAACAATAAAAATTATAAAAGTAGCAATACAGTAGAACTCTGAAGAAAAGAGGTTTTTAAAATGACCAAAATCTATAATTGGAAAAACAATATAAAAGAAAATGAACTAAATAATGTTATAAAATGTTTACAAAATAATGAACTAGTTATACTTCCTACAGAAACCGTATATGGACTTGCAGCAAGTGCCTTTTCAGATAAAGCATGTAACAAAATATTTACAGTTAAAGGTAGAGCTCAAGACAATCCTCTAATAGTTCATGTATCAGATAAGAAAATGATTTATGATATTACTGAAAAGCCTAATGAAATAGAAGAAAAACTTATTGATAGCTTTATGCCTGGGCCATTTACTCTTATACTAAATAAGAAAAAATGTATTTGTGATACTGTAACTTGCTTTCGGAGAAACTGTTGGTATTAGAATGCCTAGCCATCCTATAATTCATAAAGTAATTGAAAGGTGTAATATCCCACTTGCAGCACCTAGTGCAAACATCTCTACTAAACCTAGTGGAACTTGTATAGAAGATATTAAAGATGAGTTTGAAGAAAAAGTTGATTTAATTGTCGATGGTGGTAAATGTAATATTGGAATTGAGTCTACTGTTGTAAAAGTTATAGATGGTATCCCAGTTATTCTTAGACCAGGCTTTATTACTGAAAATGATATAAGAAATGTTATACGGTAATGTAAAATTAAGTGCTAATTTGTTTAAAAAAGTTGAAAAAAATGAAAAAGTAGAAAGTCCTGGTATGAAATATAAGCATTATGCTCCTAAAACAAAATGTATATTAGTAAAATCAGGTATAAATCAAATATCTAAGATAAATGATACTTTAATTTCTAATAATAATTGTTGTGTATTAGGTTTTACAGAAGATAAAGAATCTATTAATATTCCTGAGAGTAAATTTATTGACTTAGGTAGTAAAAATAACCTTAAAGAAATTTCTAGCAATATTTTTTCTAGTTTAAGAAAAGTAGATAAATTAAATTGTGAGCTTGCAATTATTGAAGGCTTAGAAGAAAATAATTTGGGTCTTAGTATAATGAATAGATTAATTAGGGCTTGTGAAAATAATATTATATAGTAAAATTTAAAAAAGAATACTTTATCCAATATCTAAAAAGAAATTTGCGAAAAAAATAACCCATTCAAGTTGCCAGTTAAGAAGTTTATCAAGAATAACAGAAGTCTTTTCTACAAACTCTTTTTGCTCTTCAATCCGTTCTAAAATAGTCATGTTATTTACCTCCTTGTAATAACTCGGAAGTGTACCCTCCGAGATTTATTGTTAAAATTCTCTTTGGGTACAGAATATAACTAATCTTATTATAGCACAAAAATTTGTATTTGACAAATCTTGATTATATATGTATAATAAATATAGGAAATGAAACACAGAAATGTGTTGTCACATATGTTAATGTTAAGACACTACATTGCCGTCCAAAGCAAAATGTAGTGTCTTTATTTATTCCTTATTTGTCCAAAGTATGTATATAACTGTCAATAAGGCTACGTTTATAGTTATTGATATCATAAATCCTATAATTAGGAATAGTAAAAATTCTACCATAAACACCACCTCACTTTCTCATAGTTAGAAACTATGAAGTTTAGTGGCAACACACATCTGCTTTATATTCATTTCCTATGATAAATACTATATAACATATTTTTCTAAAAAACAAGCGAACAATGTAAAATTTTACTTTATTGTTCTGTAATGAATTTATAGTACCATTTAAAAACACCCATTATATCACATAAAACTAATCGTGTTCAAAAAACTTAGGCACAAAAAAAAAACGACCTTTTACAGTCGATTTAATCGTTTTTTTGTCTGGTACGACATATTATCCTTTGGTGCAGGTGGTGGGGGTCGAACCCACACGAATGTTACTTCGCAGGATTTTGAGTCCTGTGCGTCTGCCAATTCCGCCACACCTGCATATAAAAAATATCAATTGTATGCTAACATATACATATTAGCATACAATTACAAAAAAGTCCAGTACTTTTTTAAGTTTTATAAAACAATAATTATCGCCTAGCTAATCTAATTTAATTAGATTCATTATTTGTTCTCTTACCTACTTTCGTTACCTTTTCTTCATCAGAAATATCATATTCATACACATTTACATTTTTAGTACTAAACTCTGAAAAATCATCTTCATCGTTTTCGAACTCCATCATTTTAAAAGTCATTCTTGATTTTAGTTTTAAATTTAATTTAGAAATATCTAAAATCATCTTTGTTGACAAATCCATACCTATTGGCAATGTTTTATTTTGATTATTATAAAAAATAATATTTGTAAATCCTATTCCTTTCACACCTTGTTTTACATTAATTTTATATAAATTTATTGTATCAAAATTAGTTTTTAATTTTGATTCTATTTCTTTTTCTGGATTTATATTAAAAACATTAATTTCTTTTTCGTCTAATTTTTCATCTGGTATAGCTTGATAAACACTTAAACTTTCTGGAATTACCACTTTATTTAATGATTTCATTATATTTTTTATTACTAATTCTAATGTTAAACGATACCCTATTTTCTTTGTATTTTGATTTACTTCTAAGATTTCGAATTTATCTCTTGGTAGTTCTCTATGTCTTTTATTATTAATTTTGTTTACTTTTCTACTATCTTCTATAACTTTCCCAAATATGTCATATTCTTCTTCATTTAAATCCTTTTGTTGTATTTCTTCATCTTTTATTTCTTTTAAATTTTTTTCTAATTCTTTTGGCATAATTTTATTTGTTTTTATTTTATTTAAGATTTCTAATATATTTGTTGTTGCAATAAAAATACTATCAGCATCTGTTTTGCTCAAATTCTTTCTTTGAATCATATCTAAGTTTTTACCAAATTCTTCAATATCTTCTTCATAGTCAAATGTTTTTTCTATTTTCTTTATAATATTTACTTCTTCCTCTTCTCCTTCTGGTAATGCTGCTATCTCATCTTTATTGCTATACTTCCAAAATTCAAAAATACTTTTTTTGTGGCTATCTATTTCTTCTATAAATTTTGTTGCATTTTCTATTTTCTTTTGCATATTTTTATTTTTTAATTTTAGCGCATTAACATCTAACAAAATATTTTTCATTTTTGTTTCTAATTCTTCTAATTCCTTATAACTTGTTATTAATTCATCTAATGTGTATATTTTTTTTATCGGGATTTTCTTTTTACTATTTTGTTTGTCTTTTTCAGCACTTCTTACTATTTTTTCTGAATTTCTAACATTTTGCAAATCGTCATTTTCTTCTTGTTCTATATTTTCTACTCTTTTATTTTTTTTGCTATATTTAAAATAATATTTTACTTTTCCAAAGAATGACTTTTTACATTCCAAAAATGTTGATATTTGTTTTTCTTTAGCTAAATATTCAATTTCTTTTAAAGATACACTTTGTTTTAGTTGTTCTAATTTTTTTGTATATTTTCTAATTTGGATTTTAATTTCTCTTTTTCTTTTTATTCCATTTTTGTATTGTTCACGAATAAATTTTGCTAGATTTTCATATACAATCTCTTGATTTTCAAAATAAAATTTTAATTCTCCATTATCATCTATATTTGTTCTAAAATTATAATAATGTGGTAATTCTGTTTGCAATATAAATAATGCTTTTAATAATTTATAAAAGTAATTTGATTGTTCTTTATTTTTTAATTCTACTTTATAAGATGTTTTTATTTTTTCATATACATTTGTTTCTCCAATTATTTGAATAGATAAATTATTATTTTTATTATGTACTTCATAAATTAATGGCCAATCTTTGGTAAAAAGCCAAAGATAATTCTCTAAATCTGCAAATTCTTTTCTTTTTAAATACTCGCTTGAATATTGTATATTACTAATCGGAACAAATATCTCTTCATTTTTGTTTTTTTCTATTTTCTTTTTTAGCAAATAAAAGAATGTTGAATAATCTGTGTCTTCTGTTGTAACAATCATAAAATATTTGTCTGTGTTTTCAGAATAATATATTTGCCATAAATAGTTTCCTTGATATTTTATTTTTAATGGTATCTTTTTGTTTAATTTTTCTTGTTCTTCTTCTACTTTTTCTATGTCCTTTATATTTACACTTTTTAACATATTTAAAAAGGTTGTATATTTAAGCAAATTTTCTTCATTTTGGTAATCTAAATATTCCGCTAATGGTCTTGCTTTTCTATATTTTTCTTTAAAATCATCTAATCTATTAGTTTGTGATATTAAAATTTGTATTTTGTCAATTGGAACATATCTATATTGTCTGTATTGCTTTTCATCACTAATTCTTTGCATTCTATATTGTAATGGTTCAAATTCAATTAAAGATTTTGGTACATTTTCCAAATCTAAATTTAAATATTCTAATTTTTCTGATATTCCATCTGCTGTTTTCTTTTTTACCCTAGGCAATTTTTTTACCTCCTATTTTATAATGCTATAAAAATTTTCAAATACATATCCTTGTTGTTTTAAATAATTTATTATTTCTGGTAATACTTCTACTGTTATTTTTTTTGCTTGTGAATCGTGCATTAATATTACTACACTATTTTTTCCTTCTGTTGTCTTTTGTAAATTATTCATTAAATATTCTCTTGTTGGGTTTTGTTTTTCAGAATCGCCTGTTAAAGCATTCCAGTCTATATGTGCTATATTATTTTGATCAAGTAAAATATTTGCTTGTTTCTTTATTTCGGCATATTTTCCACCATAATATCCTCCTGGAAATCTAAATAAATGTGAATTGTATTCTGGCACTTGTATTGCATTTGCCACCGCTTGATTACAACTATTATATTCATTTATTACTGATTCTGGTGAAGCATATATACTAGAATATATATGAGAATATCCGTGATTTGCTATATAATGTCCTTCTTCATACATTCTTTTTACTGTATTTGGCATTTTTTCTACTCTTGTACCTAAAACAAAAAAAGTTGCTTTTATATTTTGTTGTGCCAACAAATCTAAAATTTGGTCTGTATTTGTAGATGGGCCATCATCAAATGTTAAAAATACTCTTTTTACTGTTTCTGAATTATAGATATTTTTTATATTATTTTTTCCTTCTTCTGTTAATTTAGGTAATTTTGCTAATCTTTCTGCTTCCTTTTTCTCATTTTCTATTCTTTGTTGCTCTTCTAATTGTTGCTTATACTCAATTACTTGTTTTTCATATGCCTTTGCTCTTTTTAATCTACTAGCAGTATCTACTATATAATAAATCGACAATATCAGTGTAATTGCAATAAGCACTGCAATTACACTATTTAATATAATTCTTTTTTTATCTACATATTTTTTCATACTATATATATTATAACCTTGATATTGTTCTTTATTATAAAATAATCCCATATATTTTTCCTCTTTATTATTGCTATTTTTTCATTACTTGTTTTATATAGTCTATTTCTTCTTCTGTGTTTAATCTCATAAAAATTGGCTCGCCTTTTTCTATTACTTTTATATCTTCTAATTTGTCATATTGTTTTAAACTTTCCCATGTTTTTAAATTTTCTGATGTTACTCCTATTTGTCTTAAAATATTTTCTGATGTTTCATTCATAAATGGTTTTATTAATATTGCAATTTTTCTTAAATTTTCTATTAGATGATACATTGCTGATTTTAATTCTTCTGTTTTTTCTTCTTTTGCAAGTGCCCATGGCATTGTTTCATCAATATATTTATTTGTTCTTGCAATTAAATTCCAAATTTCTTGAATACTGTTTGCAAATTCAAAGTTTTCAAATAATTTTTCAAATTTTTCAATCTGTTCTACACTAATTTGTTCTATTGTTTTGTCCACTTCATTTGGAGTTCCATTATAATTTGGGACTTTTCCTTCAAAATATTTATTTACCATAGAAACTGTACGGTTTAATAAATTACTTAGGTCATTGCATAAATCAAAATTATATCTATTAACAAATTCTTCTGGAGAAAATAGTCCATCCTGTGAAGTTGGCATTTCTCTTAATAAAAAATATTTTGTAGCATCTAATCCATAACGTTCAATTAAATCTTCTGGATATATTACATTACCTTTTGATTTGCTCATCTTTCCGTCTTTCATCATAATCCAGTTATGAACAAAAATTGTTTTTGGCAATGGTAAATCTAATGCCATTAAGAAAATTGGCCAATAAATTAAGTGGAATCTTGCGATGTCTTTTCCTACTAATTGTATATCTGCAGGCCAGTATTTTTTAAATAATGTTTCATCTTCTGACATGTATCCTAATGCTGTCAAATAATTTGTTAATGCGTCTAACCATACATATATAACGTGTTTTGGGTCTTTTAATACTTTAATTCCCCAGTCAAAAGATGTTCTTGTTACACATAAGTCTTCTAATCCTGGTTTTATAAAGTTGTTTATCATTTCTTGTTTTCTATAGTCTGGTTTTATAAAATCTGGATGCTCTTCATAGTATTCTAAAAGTCTATCTGTATATTTTTTCATGTTGAAAAAATATGCTTCTTCTTTCATTGGAACAACTTCTCTTCCACAATCTGGACATTTTCCATTTACTAATTGTGTTTCTGTAAAAAATGTTTCACATGGTACACAGTACAATCCTTCATAATCTCCTTTGTATATATCTCCTTGTTCCATAAATTTGTCAAATATTTTTTGTACTATTTTTGTATGTCTTTCATCAGTTGTTCTTATAAAATCATCATATTTAATATCCATTTTTTTCCACAATGTCTTTGCCATGTCTGCCATTTTGTCAACATATTGCTTAGGAGTTACTCCTGCTTCTAAAGCTTTTGTTTCTATTTTTTGTCCGTGTTCATCTGCTCCTGTTAACATGAATGTATCTTTTCCTTTTAATATTTCATATCTTTTTATTGCATCAGCTAATACTGTTGTGTATGCTGTTCCTATATGGTATCTTCCGCTTGGATAATAAATTGGTGTTGTAATATAAAATTTGTCGTTCATTTATTCCACCCTCTCTTTATTTTTTTATTTATGTTATCATATTTTTGTACATTTGTCCATAAGTTTTTTAGCCCTTATTAAATGTGTTTGCAATCTTTTATAAGTGCATTTAATATATAAGTTTATTTTATAACCAAAACATTGATACTATAAAATTTTTTGTTTTATCTCTACATTTTTACATTTGTTTTACTTGTACCAAATAAATACTTATGTTATAATTATCACCATAGGCAAATCATTATGTAATCATTGTGTAAAAGCCTAAATATTTATATAAGGAAATACTTTATTATGAAAAATTTTTTTATAATACTATCTATGAAAATTTTAAACTTTATATTAAAAATATGCCATAAAAATGGTGGGAATTTTTTAGGGAAAATAGCATTTGACTGGAATCCAGAAATTTTTAAATATTTTAAAGTCAATTGCCCTGTAATTGCGGTATCGGCAACAAATGGAAAAACAATGACAAATAATTGCATTGGTTATACATTAAAAACAGCTGGTTATAAAGTTGTAAGTAATGTCGAAGGTAATAATATGGAAACTGGTATTTTATCAACAATTTTAAAAAGTTGTACTTTATCAGGAAAAATCAAAGCTGATTTTATTGTTTTAGAAGTTGATGAAAGCTATATCCCTATCGTATTTAAAGATTTTAGACTTGATACTTTAGTTATATTAAATTTTTTCCGTGATCAATTAGATAGAAATGGCGAAGTTGAATCATTAATTTTAAGAATTAATAATTTTTTAAAAACATATAATGGAAATTTAATTTTAAATAGTGATGACCCAAATGTTTCAAGACTTGGTCAAGCAAATCCTGATAATAATAATGTTTATTATTTTGGTGTTGAAAAATATGAATTTGCAACAGATGAAATAAAAGAAGCTGGAGAAGGAAAATTCTGTCCGTTTTGTAAAACAAAGTTAAGTTACGAATATTACCAATATTCTCATGTTGGAAAATTTAAATGTCCTCATTGCAACTTTGGGGATAATGAAATTTATAAAAAAGCTACTAATATAGATTTAAAAAATAAATGTTTTGATGTTGATAATATCACTTATAAAATTAAAGGTAATAGTATTTACTTAGTTTATAATTATACAGCAGTAATATCTGCTTGTAGTTTACATGGAATTTCTACTGATATTATTAAAAAAGCTTTATCAAATTTTGCTTTAAATAATGGTAGATTAGAAGAATTAGAAATAAATGGTGTTAAAACTATTATAAATTTAGCCAAAAATCCAACTGGTAGTAATGTAAGTTTACGTATTTTAAATGAAGATGAAGATAAAAAAGAATTGCTTTTTGTTATCAATGATAATATTGCTGATGGTTTTGATGTTTCTTGGATATGGGATATTAATTTTAATAGTTTAAACAATGTTTCTAGGATAATTACTTCTGGTACACGAGCTTATGACATTGCAATTAGAATTAAGACAAGTGGTTTTGATTCTTTAAAAATTGAACCTTATTTAGATTTATCTGAAGCAGTTCAAGCTTTATACAAAACTAATGTCAAAAAATATGTTATAGCAAATTATACAGCACTACAACCAATAAGACGTGAATTAAAAAATCTAAATAGTACAAATGTTAGCAACAACAATATTATAGATGAAAACGAATTTAATGATTCTAATATTACAAATAATAATATAAATGATCTTAATGCTGACATTACAAATACTAATAATAATGACAATAATTATGATAACTATATTGATATTACAAATTCTACTAATAATGGCAATAATTATGATAATTATATTGATATTACAAATTCTGATATAATTCGACAAAAAGATGAGACAAATTTAGACTGTCCCCACTGTCTAAAAATATTATACTTATATCCTGATATGCTTGAGCTTTATGGTGATTATGGAAATATTCAAGTGCTAAAATATAGAATTGAGTCTCGTGGTTATGATGTTGTTATTGATAGCTATTCAATTGGTGATTCTGCTCCTAATTTTTGTGATTATGATATTGTTTTTGCTGGTGGTGGTGCTGATAATGAACAAAGTATTTTAGCAGATGATTTGATTAAATATAAGGAAAATATTAAGGAAGCTATTAATAATGGTGTTTTCTTTTTATTAATATGTGGTGCTTATCAGTTATTTGGTAAATATTATAAAGATGTTGATGGAAATACTATTCCAGGACTTGAAGTTTTTGATTATTATACTATTGCTAATCCTGATAGAAAGCAAAGATGTATTGGTAATATAGTTATTGAAACTAACTTAAATAATTTACCTGTTAAAATAATTGGTTTTGAAAATCATGGTGGACAAACCTTTAATATTTCAAATTCTTTTGGAAAAGTTTTAATTGGTAATGGTAATAAATTTGGAGATAACAACGAAGGATTCTTCCAAAATAATGTTATTGCAACATATTTGCATGGACCTCTTCTATCTAAAAACCCAAAACTTTGTGATTATATTATCAAATATTGTTTAGACAGAAAATATAATGAAAACATCTCTTTAGAACCTTTAAATGATAAATTTGAAGATTTATGCAGAGACCAATTACTAAATAGATTTTTAAAAAGTTGTCAATAGGGACGCCCCTTTTTGACAACTTTTTATTTTAATTTTATTTATTCAGATTTTTAATGAAGTTCTTTTATTTTAATTTTGTTACTTCAATCTTTTAAATTAAGTCTTTTTATTTTATCTATATTGTATTTCTTTTACTACTTTTCCGGTTTTTAAGCTTTCTTTAACATCTAATATACGTTGATTAGATGAACCTCTAAATTGTAATTTTAAGTCTTTCTTATCTTCTTCAAATTTTCCATCCACAACTACATCTATATATTTCAATAATTCTCTAGTTGTTTCACTCTGTTTTGCCATTTTCCCCATAACATCATTTTCAAAATCGAATCCTGTATAACACCATATATTTTTATCTGGAAACTTTTCTTTTACTTTTTTTACTAATGGTAATAATCCCTCTTGGTTTTTTGGCTCTAATGGTTCTCCTCCTAATAAAGATAAACCCTCAATATAATCATGATCCATATAATTTATAATTTCTTCTTCTTCTTTTTCTGTAAATTCTTTTCCGTAATTAAAGTCCCATGCACATTCATTAAAACATCCTTTACAATGATGATTACATCCACTCACAAATATTGAAACTCTAACACCTTCTCCATTTGCTACATCAACTTTTTTAATATCTGCGTAATTCATAACTCTCTCCTTAGGATTTTGAGACGTCATAAAATCCTTATCATATTAATTTTTTTAAATTTATATCTTTTATAAAATGAGGATTTTTACACGTCCCAAAACCCTCACTTTATTTTACTAATTTTAACTCTTTTATATTTTATCAAAAATGTTTAACAGTTGTAATCACATGTCATTATTTTTTAAATTACATATGTAATACTCTTTGTTTTATTTCTTGTGTTTTTCCTGCATTCCAGAAGTTTTCTCCTAAATAACCACAAGTACGTCTTACAACAGTCATTTTACTATGGTCTTTGTTTCCACAATTTGGGCATTCCCATTCATTTTGATCATTTATAATAATTTCTCCATCAAATCCACAAACTTGGCAATAGTCTGATTTTGTGTTGAATTCTGCATATTGTATATTATCATAAATATATTTAACAGCAGTCTCTAATGCTGGTATATTATGTTGCATATTTGGTATTTCAACATATGATATTGCTCCTCCTGTAGAAAGTTTTTGGAATTCACTTTCAAATGATAATTTATCAAATGCGTCAATTTTTTCTCTTACATCTACATGATATGAATTTGTGTAATATCCTTTATCTGTAATATCTTTGATTGTTCCAAATTTTTCTTTATCTATACGTGCAAATTTATAGCACAAGCTTTCTGCTGGAGTTCCATATAATGCAAATCCTATATTTGTCTCTTTTTTCCATTTATCTACTACTTCTTTTAAATGTTTCATTACTTTTAATGCAAATTCTCTTCCTTCAGGATTTGTATGTGATACACCTTTCATAACTTTTGTCATTTCGTATATTCCTATATAACCTAAAGATATTGTTGAATATCCACCAAATAATAATTTATCTATTTTTTCTCCTTTTGCAAGTCTTGCAATCGCACCATATTGCCAATGTATTGGGCTTATATCTGAATGTGTTCCTAATAGCGCATAATGTCTACACATTAAAGCTTCCTTGCATAATTCCAATCTTTCGTCCAATATTTTCCAAAATTCTTCTTCATTTCCTTCTGCAACCAATGCAACTTGTGGTAAATTGATACTTACTACACCTTGATTAAATCTTCCTTCAAATTTGTAGTTACCATTTTCATCTTTCCATGGAGATAAAAAGCTTCTACATCCCATTGGACTAAACACATTTCCTTCATAGTTTTCACGCATTTTTTTTGCTGATATATAATCAGGATACATCCTTTTTGCTGAACATTTTACAGCAAGTTTTGTTAAGTAATCATATTTTCCACCTTTTAAGCAATTATGTTCATCTAATACATATACTAATTTTGGAAATGCTGGTGTTACATAAACTCCTGCTTCATTTTTTATTCCTTCATATCTTTGTCTTATAACTTCTTCTATTATCATTGCATTTTCTTTAATATATGGGTCATTTTCTTCTAAGTTTAAGAATAATGTCACAAATGGTGATTGTCCATTTGTAGTCATTAAAGTATTGATTTGATATTGTATTGTTTGAACTCCAGCTTTTAATTCTGATTTTAATCTTTCTTGTACAATATCTTCAATTGTATCATTTGACAATTTTCCTTTATATTTTTCTTCTAAATTTTTCTTATATTTGTTATAACTTTTTCTTAGATATTTTCCTAAATGTTTTAAATCAACAGATTGTCCACCATATTGATTACTTGCTACAGCTGCTATAATTTGTGTAGTTACAGTACATGCTACTTGGAAACTTTTTGGACTTTCTATTAATTTTCCATTCATTACTGTCCCATTATCTAACATATCTCCAATATTTATTAAACAACAATTGAAAATTGGTTGTACAAAATAATCCGCATCATGGAAATGCAAAACTCCATCCTTGTCTGCTTTTATTATTTTTTCTGGTAATAATAGTCTTCTTGTTAAATCTCTTGATACTTCTCCTGCAATATAATCTCTTTGTGTAGAAGCTAACATTGTATTTTTATTTGAATTTTCCTCTGCTAGTTCTTTATTTTCATTTCTTATTAATCCTAATATTGATTCATCTGTTGTATTTGCTTTTCTAACTAGTGCTCTGTTATATCTATATACTATATATTTTTTTGCTAATTCATATTTTCCAATTTCCATTAGTTTTTCTTCAATAATGTCTTGTATATCTTCTACTAACATTCTTTTTTTATCTAGTTCTTCAATATATTTTACAATATTTTTAATGTCCTCCTTAGAAGCTTTTTCTCTCCCTTTTACTTCTCCATTAGCTTTTTCAATTGCTACTGAAATCTTTTGTCTGTCGTAATCTACAACTCTTCCATCTCTCTTGATTATTTTCATTTTGCATTTCCTCCTTCAATTTTTATGCCTTAATTATATATCAAGACAACAGTTTTTCTGTTGCAAATGCAACGAATATAAAAAAAGATTTTTCGACACTTTTTTCTTGGCTTGTTTCTAAGCTTAAGAGTTTTATTACAATTTTATTACAAAATTATTGTTGCAAATGCAACTTTTATGTTGTATAATACTAAAAATATTAGTAGATAATATCATTTTGCCACAATAGTCAAATATATACCCATATTTACACTAATCAAGAATAAACCAAAATGAAAATAATATCTACTTTAAACTTTAGAAAAGGAATGATATTAAAATGATTTCTAAATTAGATATTGAAAAATTTTTAAATGATTTTACAGTAAACTGCAAAAGTATTCAAAGAAAAAATTTTAAAAAAGGTCATACTATAACAACATACATAGAAAAAAGAAATCAAATCTGTATTCTATTAAATGGCGAAGCTGATTTAGTTAGATATGATTTAAATGGAGATAAAACTATAATTGAACATTTTACAAAAAATGACATCTTTGGTGAAGCTTTTTATATTGTTACTACAAATAATGAATTATCAGTAGAAGCTAAAAAAAATTGTGAGATTTTATTTTTTAGTTATGACAATATACATCAAAAATGTAAAAGTAATTGTAAATTTCATCAAACTTTGTCAGAAAATTTTGCTTCTCTTATATTAGAAAAAGTTATGCTTCTAAATACAAGAGTAGAAATTTTAACAAAACGTTCTATTCGTGAAAAATTACGCGGATATTTTAATATTTTATCTACAAGAAACTTAAGTAGAAGTTTTACTCTGCCTTTTTCCTTAACAGATTTAGCCGATTATTTAAGTGTTGATAGAAGTGCTATGATGAGAGAGTTAAAAAGTCTTAAAGATGAAGGTTTTATTAAAAAAAGTGGTAACAAAATCACATTACTTTATAAATGATTTTTTGATTTCATGGTTGGGGTAATTTCGGGGTCGGTGATTTCGGGGTCGGAGACAAAAATCATCTAGAAAATTAAAACGAAAATTGAATAAAAATATTGATTTTAGAAATACAATAAAAGCTACTTGTGGGAAAAAATGATTTTTGTCTCCGACCCCGAAATCACCGACCCCGAAATCATCTCTTGACGCCAACCCCGAAATCATCCGACCCCGAAATCACCGAAATCATCCAATAAAAAATTGCCAAAAAGGAAAATCCATTTTGGCAATTTTTTTATGCTCTTGGATGAGCTTTTTGATATATATTTTTAATTCCCTCATCTTGAAACTGCATGTAAACTTGTGTAGAAGAAATGTCAGAATGTCCTAACATTGTTTGGATAGCTTTTAAATCTGCTCCATTTTGTAATAAATGTGTTGCAAAAGAATGTCTTAATACATGTGGTGTAATATCCTTTGTTATGTGAGCTTGTTCTTTGTAATATTTTATTATCTTCCAAAAACCTTGTCTTGTCAATCTTTGACCATTAACATTTACAAATAACGCTTTTTCTTCATCGCTTTTTAATAATATTCCTCTAGCTTGCTCTGTATATTCTTTTAATGCTTTTAAAGACATTTTTCCTAATGGAATAGTTCTTGGTTTATTTGCATGTTTGCAATTTACATATCCTTCTTTAAAATTAACATCATCTATATCTAATGAAATAATTTCTGTTACTCTCATTCCTGTAGCATATGCAAATTCTAGCATTGCTTTATCTCTTATACCTTTTAAATCAACATCTTTTGGTTGTTCTAATAATAATTCAACTTCATTTGATGTTAATACACAAGGTACTCTTTTATCAACTTTTGGTGATTGTATACTTTTAGTTGGGTCTCTTTTTACTTTCCCTTTTTTAACTACATATTGATAAAATGACCTAATTGAGGCAATACATCTTGAAATAGTAGAAGGTTTTTTTCCTAGTTCTTCTAAATACTCAATATAATTTTTCATTACTTCTTCATCTACTTTATTATATGGAACTTCGCATCCTTCAATGTATCTTCTGAATTGTTTTAAATCTCTTTTGTATGATTGTAATGTGTTATTTGATAATTTCTTATCATTTTCTAAAAATTCAAAAAAAAGTTTTAATTGTTTCTCCATTTTCCCCTACTCCTATATCAAAATATTTTATTTACATAAACTAACATATGTTATATCAAACAATTAAAAAAAAGTAAATAGATTTTTAAAAATATTTCACAATTTTTTTTAATAAATTAGTAGATATTAGTATTTCAACAGCAGAAGCTAAACATAAAACGCACAACATAATTAAAGAAAATATTGTATGCCTTATTATTTCTATTTTTACATTTTCTTTGTTTCTATCTTTGACAATTGACTTATATAATTTAAATGCACTAACAGCAATTGCAATTATAGCAGGAATGAATAAAATATTTTGTAAAACTAATGATACTATTGTAAATATCATTCCTTTTGTTAGTCCCATAACAGTAATAATAGTAGCTATTGTGTACCCTAAACAAAATCCTCTATATAGTATTATTCCAAATACAATTGGTATTCCGTATTACTGTTGTACCAAAAAACCATAACGTTATTGCTAAAATAACATTCTCTAAAATTGTTGTTTTTAACATTGTTGTTATTTCTAAATTTTCTGTATTTTTTAGTTTGTCAACAAAATTAGAAAAATATGAACTTACTTCTGTCATTTGTGCCTCAGATGTATTATTTATAAACATAACTCCTAAAAATAGCCCTATTACAAATATTAATGTTACCATTATGTATTCTCTTCTATTATTATGTATATGAGTAAATATTGTATCTTTTAGTCTTAATCTCTTGTTTTTTTTCATAATCTTTTCACTCCGTTCAAAAAATCTCTTTATCGTCATACACTTTTATACATAATGTGTATTCGATAAAGAGATTTTTAGAACATTTTTTTATAAAACATTTTTAAAGTTAATTAAAAGGTATACTACATTATTTTTCCGTAGTTTCCTCCTCCTCCTGACTGAACCTTTGCATTACCTGTTCTTGCTTTTTCTATTGCTACTGCTACCTTTTTCCCAACAACAGCCTCTATGTCATCCTCTGATAATTTATGTAATATATTCATTTCTGTCTCAAAGTTGTTTAATAATTTTTCTATTGTTTTTCCTCCAACTCCTGGAATAAATCCTAATGGTACTTGATAAATATATGGTGGTCTATTTTCTGGACTTTTTGTTTCTTTTTTATCTTTTATTAACTCTATTCTGTCAAAAACTCCAAATGTTACATTTGAACTTCCACATTTTGGACATATTGTAATTGGTTCTTTTGTTTCTATTGTATTTTGGCAATCATCACAATATGTTCTGTGATATTTTCCAAGTTTTGGATCTAAACCATAGTTAGATATGATTTTTCTTCCTTCTTCATTTTTTAATGCTTTTACAATTTCTTTAAATGATATATCTTCTACCTGCATTTTATTATATTCTCTTGCTATTTTAGGCAAAGAGTGAGCATCTGAATTTGTTACAAATGTTTTGTCTTCTAATTCTGATATTTCATCTGCTAAAAAAGTATCTGAACTTAATCCTAATTCAACTGCAAATATTTTGTCATATTTCTCCTTAAAGATATTTTTTAATCTATCTGTACAATTTCCATAATAGCTTTTAAATGGAGTAAAAATATGTGCTGGTATTAAAATTCCATTATATTTTTCTACTATATCAATTAGTTCATATCCTGATATATCTGATCTTTGAGTGCTTAATGTAATATTTTTTATATGTTTACTCATTTCGTTTGAAAATGCTTTTATATCCTTTAAGTATGGAAAGAAACATATATTATGTGCTGCTCCGCATTTTCCATTTCTTCCTACTTCTGACGTTTCTACTTCGCTTCCTAAAAGAATGCAGACTTTATCTTTATAAATAATGCCTCCATCTTTTAATTCATACGCATCTCCTGTGCTTAAAAATTTTTCAATATCTTCTATTACATATGGAGACGCACAGTCTATTATTCCTACTACTTGAATTCCTTTTCTTTCTTCACATTCTTTCGCTATGTTAGCAAAATTTAAGCTTTTTGCTGCTGTTATTTTTATTGGTTTACCATTTTCTGCTCTACCTATATGAACGTGTAAATCTGCAAAAATTTCGTACATTTTATTCCTCTTTCTTTTTAATAATTATTTTTATTACATCTTAATATTTAATTATTTTTATTATAACGTATATTAAACTTCTTCCACCTTATTTAAATTTATATTTTTCTTTTCTAAGTTTCCTATAATTCTTTGAGTAGTCTCTTCTGTAAACATCGCTCTATTTTTCAAATTACATTGGAACATTTGGTCTTTTATCTTCTCATACTCCTTATCTATCAACAAATCAACTTCTATTTCATATTCATTTATTACTTTTTGCATAAAAGTTTTTACATCTTCTGATTCATTGCACATCTTCTTTAATTTTTTTAATGGTTTAATTTCTACTGTATCTTTCATACTTATATTTTGAAGTAAATTAATAAATTGTTCAAATGACTCTAAATATCTATTATATTCGCCTTTTAAGTTACGATGTTTTAATAAAACAAGAGCCTCATCAGGTTTAAAACCTATTCTTTCTGGTCTATCTAATAACATAGCCCCAAAATGGTCTACTAATTCTATTACATCACTTTCTTTTTCCCTTGGATTACTGCCACTATAACGATTTACTTCCTCACATATCTTGCAAAATCTTTTATCAAATCCCAATGTTTTTAAATATTCTGCACCATTTTTAGCATATGCCTTTATATCTTCTTCATTTCGTGAATTATGAACTTTTTTACAATTACATAATAGACAAGCTGTTAATATTAAATTTTCATCTAATTCCAATTTGTTATATTTTAAAAACAACCTTGCAAGTTCTGTTTTAAAGATTACAGATTTATCAAAGAATATTTTTTCTTTTTTTGATAAATAATAAGCAATTTCTATTTTAGAAACTAAATTTTTTTCACCCAAAATATAATTTGCAAATGTATCCATCTACATAACATCCCTTTCTTTTTTATTCCTTTGTGCCTATATGTTACAAGTTTATTATAAGATATTTATCCCATTTTTTCAACAAAAAACAGTCAGAAATATATTACATTTCTATTACATAAAAGTTTACTATTTATTTTTAGAGATTCTTTATTGCCATTCTTGCAAGTTCATCACAACGGTTGTTATATTCATTATCACTATGCCCTTTAACCTTTATAAACTTTACTTTATGTGTTTTTGTCATATTATAAATTTCTTGCCAAATCTCTTTATTTTTTACTGGTTCTTTATTTGAAGTCTTCCAATTATTTTTTTGCCAATTGTATATCCATCCTTGAGAAAAACCATTTACAAGATATGCACTATCACTATACAATTCTACTTCACATGGAAATTTTAACAATTTCAGTCCTTCTAGTGCAGCAGTAAGTTCCATAACATTATTAGTTGTATTATCCTTTCCACCCGAAATCTCTTTTTTAATATCTTTATACATAAGAATTGCTCCCCAACCCCCTGGACCTGGATTTCCCGAACATGCTCCATCTGTATAGATTATAACTTTTTCCATATATTTTCCTTTCCACTTTACTTTAGTATTTTAAGTTTCGTTTTTTTCATTACCTATATGCTATGATTTTATAATTCATGATATATTTTTTCATTTCATCATTGATTATAACACCATAGCATAACAAGTGATAAAAAAACTGAAACTCAAAAATTTAGTATTTATTTTTATATCTATTTATGTTATTATATCAATGTAATATAAATTTAACAAGTATTTTAAAATCTTATTTTGATTTATATTTAATTTATTATTTATATAAAAATTAACAAACTTTCTAAATATACTTACTTAAAAATTTTAAGAAAGGATTGATTTTATGAGTAAAGTTTTAGGTATTATTGCAGAATATAATCCTTTTCATAATGGTCATTTATACCACTTACAAAAATCAAAAGAAATAACTAATACAGATTATACAGTTGCTATTATGAGTGGTAATTTTACACAACGCGGCTCTACATCTATTATAGATAAATGGTCAAAAACAGAAATTGCTTTAAAAAATGGTATTGATTTAGTTATAGAACTCCCTACTATATATTCAATTTCTAGTGCAGAAAATTTTGCAGAGGGTAGCATAAAAATATTAAATTCATTGGGATTAATAGATTATCTTTCTTTTGGCTCTGAAACATCTGATATAAACATTTTAAATAAAATAGCTGATGTTTTATATTATGAACCACAAGAATATAAAAATATTCTCACAGATGAATTAGGAAAGGGTTTGTCATTTCCTAAAGCTAGAGAAAATGCTTTAATTACCTATTTAAATGCTTCTGAATCTCTTACCAAAACCTTATCTTCTCCCAATAATATTTTAGGTATTGAATATTTGAAAGCATTAAAAAAATATAAAAGTAATATAAGCCCAATTTGTATTAAAAGATTAAATTCAGAATATAACAGCACAAAAATTCATGACAGTTTTGCTAGTGCTACTGCTATTAGAAATCTTGTTAAAAACAAAAACTTTGATGCTATTAAGGATTTACTTCCTTCTAGTTCATACTCTATATTAATGAAACATGTAAAAGATGGCAGTTTTATTTCTGATTTAAATATTTTTGAAAAAGAAATTATATATACTTTAAGAAAAATGAGTATTGAAGAAATTTCTAATCTTCCTGATGTTTCTGAAGGTTTAGAATTTTCTATTAAAAATGTAGCAAACTCTTGTAATACAATTAACGAATTTTTAAATATTATAAAGTCTAAAAGATATACTTCCACTAGAATACAGCGAATTCTATTATATGCTTTACTTGGAATAACAAAAAAAGATATGGAAGTTTCAAAAAATACTTTACCATACATCAGAATTTTAGGATTTAACGAAAATGGAAAAAAACTTATTTCAGAAATTTCTAAAAGAAATCCTAAAATAGAAATGATAACTTCTGTTAAAAAATTCATTGATACAAATTCTGATGAAAATTTAAAGCACATTTTAGATAAAGATATTTTTGCCACAAATGTTTATACTGTTGGATTTGAAAATAATTCTACTAGTAATTTAGATTTTAAAAACAGAATAGTTAAAATATAAAAAAATGTTATTATAGTAAATTTCATTTTATTATAATAACATTTTTTATTTAATACTTTATTTTGTAACCCATTTTACTAGGTTTAAATTTTCTGAGTCTAATAACATTTCATGTTTTGGCATTATTCTAAATGTATAACCATAATTTCCACCTGTTTTTAGTTCTATTTTTGTTGTAAACTCATAAGTTTTTTCATCATCATCTCTATTAGTCAATTTCATAGGAATAATACTTACATTTTCTACAATTCCATTGTCTAATATTTTTCCATAATAACATTCTGCTTCTATATTTTCAATATCAACATTAGGTAATTGTACCTCACATTTTACTTCAATATTATTTCCAGCATCAATTGAAATATTATCTAAATTATTTTTTTGTGTTATTTTAATATCCTTCCAATTGATATATAGATTTTTCTTCCATAAATTGAATTCTGCCACATTGTCCACATTTTCATAATATTTTTTTGTTAAATTACATAATGGCATGTATAGATTGTTTGTATAATCAACTAACATTCTTGAAGTACTATATTTTCCACCTGTTGTTATAATAGAATCTTTCATTGTTCTAATCCATTTTGTTGACATACCATTATTATCTTTTTCATAATATAGAGGTATAATTTTTGATTCCAGTGTTCTATACATACTTTGGCTATCTGCTATATCTTGGTCTTCATAAGAAGAATATTCAGCATTTGAACCTATTGTCCAACCATTTTCTTGATTATATCCTTCTGCCCACCATCCATCTAAAACACTAAAGTTTATAACTCCATTTACAGATGCTTTTTGTCCACTTGTTCCTGAAGCTTCCATAGGTCTTCTTGGATTATTAAGCCATACATCTACTCCACTAACTAAATAACGAGACATTGCTATATTATAATTTTCTAACAAGAATATTTTTCCTTTAAATTGTGGCATCATAGAAATTTCATGAATTCTCTTAATTAAATCTTGACCTTCTTTATCTGCTGGATGTGCTTTTCCTGCAAATATTAATTGTACTGGTTTATTTGAATCATTTAATATTTGTGTGATTCTTTCTAAATCTTTAAAGATTAATGTTGCTCTTTTATATGTTGCAAATCTTCTAGCAAATCCAATTGTTAACGCATCTGGATTTAATTTTGATACAATTTCTTTTATCTCTTCATAACTATATCCAGATCTTTTTAATCTATTTGTTGTACTTTCTTTTACTAAATTTAATAATCTAATTTTTCTTTCTTGATGTGTTTTCCATAATTCTTCATCTGGAATTTCATTTATCCTTGTCCATGTTTTTTCTTCTTGTATATGATCTTGCCAATATGGCATTAAGTATTTATTATAAAGTTCTTTCAATTTTGGAGAAAGCCATGAACATGTATGAATTCCATTTGTTACATATGTAATTGGTGACTCATTTGCAGCAATCTCTGGCCATACGTCTCCAAATAATTCTCTTGAAACAGCACCATGTAATTTACTTACACCATTTTTCTTTCCTGCTACTTTTAAAGCTAATATTCCCATGTTAAATCCTGGTTCTAGTTCTTGACATGGCTTCATTCCTAATTTCAAGAATTCTTCTCTTGATAATCCTAATCTATCCCAAAATCCATTAAAATATTTTTCTACTAGTTGGATTGGAAATATATCATTTCCTGCTGGCACTGGTGTATGTGTTGTAAATACTGTTTTTGAACTTGCTATATCTTTTGCAACTTCAAATGATACTTGTTTTTCTTTTATAATGTTTTTCATTAATTCTAAAATTAAAAATGCAGAATGACCTTCATTCATATGATATATAGTTGGTTTTAATTTCAATACTCTTGTTAATAGATTTGTTCCTCCCATACCTAAAACAATTTCTTGTTTAATTCTCATTTCTTGGTCTCCACCATATAATCTTAAAGTTATATCTCTATATTCTGGTTTATTAACTTCAATATCTGAATCTAAAAGATATAAATTTACTCTTCCAACTTGTATTTTCCATACTTTTAAATATACATTTTCATTTTGAATTTTTACGTAAATCATCATTTCAACACCATTTTCATCTTTTACTGGATGAATTGGTAAATCACTTATTTCCAAGTTTGTATATTCAGTCTCTTGGTCTCCATAACCATTAATTTTTTGATTAAAATATCCATTTTTGTATAATAGACCTACTGCCACTAATGGTATTCCTAAATCACTTGCTGATTTTAAATGATCACCTGATAATATTCCTAATCCTCCAGAATATATTGGTATTGTTTCATCTAATCCATATTCTGCTGAAAAATAAGCAATTAAGTCTTTTTTATTTTCTGGATATTTATTATCAAACCATGTGTCTTTGCTATTCATATAATCTTCAAATTGTTTAGCTAATTTGTCATATTCTTTTAAAAATTCTTGATTTTTTGCTACTGATTCTAATTTCTCTTGTGAAACTAATTTTAAGAATTTTACAGGATTTTTTTGACAATCTTCCCATAAATCCCTATCTATTTTTTTGAATAATCTTAAAAATTCTGTGTTCCATGTCCACCATAAATTATTTGATATTTCTGATAATTTTTCAATTCTTTTTGGTAATTGTGGGTTTACTGTTATTCTGTTGAATATGTACATTTTAATTCCTCCTACGTATCTTTTAATTCTTTTGTTCTTTTTCATAATTAATATAATTTCTTATAGTATTATACTTATAAAACAAAAAAAGTACAAGTACTTTTTTGTTTTTTATTCTTTTTAATTTAATATTTAAAAGCATCTAGTGGTATAAAACATTATTATCCCACTAGACGCCTACATTTATTATTTTTTAAATATTTTATATTATTTTTTATTCTTCTTTACTTGTATTAATTTTTAATAATTTAAATATTTCTACAATTAGAACTGGTGCAAAGATTAATCCTACTAATTCTAAAATATTTTGTGTTGGTAAAACTGGTATGCTGAATATTTCTCTTAGTCCAGGAATTAGTAATATTCCAAGCATTAACATAGCAGAAAGAGCTATTGCTCCAATTAGTTTCATATTATTTGCTATTCCTGTTTTAAATATAGATTTTTTATTATTTCTTACATTAAATACATGTACTAATTCAGAAAAAGCTAGTGTAACAAAAGCCATTGTTTGACCTACTTCTATTTTAGATTCATCTAATGTTAATCCATCTATTGGAGTATTTGTTGTTGCTAATCCTATCATAAATGCAGCTAAAGTTAGTGCACCTATCATAACACCTTGATAAATTACTCTCCATGTCATTCCCTTTGTAAATACACCTTTACTTGGTTTTATTGGTTTTCTTTTCATTATATCACTATTTGCTGGGTCAAATGCTAATGCTAATGCTGGTAAAGAATCTGTTACTAAATTTATCCATAAAATATGAATTGGTAATAATATTTCCAAATGGTTTATGTCTGCTATACCAAACCATTTGCTAAATAATGGTGTTAATAATGTAGCGAAAAATAATACTACAATTTCTCCAACATTACTTGATAATAAGAACTGAATTACTTTTAATATATTATCATATATTCTTCTTCCTTCTTCAACTGCTGATACTACAGTTGCAAAGTTGTCATCTGTTAAAATAACATCTGCTGCTTCTTTTGCAACATCTGTACCTACAACTCCCATTGCACATCCAATATCTGATTTTTTAAGTGCTGGACTATCATTTACTCCATCACCTGTCATAGCCACAACTTCTCCATTTTTTTGCCATGCTGTAACAATTCTAACTTTATGCTCTGGTGAAACTCTAGCATATACAGAATATTTTCTCACATTTTTTTCTAGTTCTTCATCACTCATTTGTTCAAGTTCTGTTCCAGTTATTGCTTCATCTTCATTTTCTAAAATTCCTAATTTTTTTGCAATAGCTGTTGCTGTAATTTTATGGTCTCCTGTAATCATAACAGTTTTTATTCCTGCTGTTTTACATTTTTCAACTGCTTTTTTAGCTTCTTCTCTTGGTGGGTCAATCATTCCTACCATACCAATGAATATTAAGTCATTTTCCATATTTTCCATTTCTTCTTTTGAAGGTTCATGGTCTAGCTCTTTATATGCACAACCTAATACTCTTAAAGCTTCTTTTGCCATTTCTTCATTTTTTTCTCTTATTTTGTTTATATATTCATTAAGTTCTAAGTGTACTTCATTATTTGTTTCATATGAATTACATCTTTTTAGTAGTTCATCTATTCCACCTTTTGTATATACAATATATTTGTCATTTACTTTATTAACTGTTGTCATTAATTTTCTATCAGAATCAAATGGTATTTCTTGTACTCTTGGCATTCTATCATAAATACTTGGGTCAAAGTTCAAATTAAATGCCATATCTACCAATGCTGTTTCTGTTGGATCTCCTGTTAATTTACCATCATTTGATATTTTTGTATCATTACATAACATATTTGCATATACAAGTCTTTTTAATTCCTCATCTATTTCATTTTCTTGAATATTTCCTGCGTCTCTTATAGCTCCATTCCAGAAAATTTTCTCTACTGTCATTTTATTTTGTGTTAAAGTTCCTGTTTTATCTGAACAAATTACAGTACTACTTCCTAAAGTTTCAACTGCTGGTAATCTTTTTACAATAGCATTTTTCTTTACCATTTTTTGTACTCCAATTGCTAACACAATTGTTGATACCGCAACTAATCCTTCTGGTATTGCTGCTACTGCTAAACTTACAGCTGTCATGAACATATGAATTGCTTCTTTTCCTTGTAATAATCCAATAGTAAATATAATAACACATATAACAATTGCTACAATTCCTAATGTTTTTCCTAGTTGATTTAGTTTTTGTTGTAATGGTGTTTCTTGCTTTTCAGTTGAATTAATCATTCCTGCTATTTTTCCAACTTCTGTAGTCATACCTGTTTCTACAACAATGCCTTTTCCTCTTCCATATGTTACTAAACTAGATGAAAATAACATATTTTTTCTATCTCCAATACCTATTTCTGCCTCTTCAATTGTGTCTTCTATTTTATCTACTGGTACTGATTCTCCTGTTAAAGAACTTTCTTGTGATTTTAAATTAACTGCTTCTATAATCCTTAAATCTGCTGGTATATAGTCTCCTGTATCTAATACAACAATATCTCCAGGAACTAGTTCTCTTGCTGGAATAACTCTCATATTTCCATTTCTTATTACTTTTGAAGCATGGTCACTAAGTTTTTGCAATGCTTCTAATGATTTTTCTGCTTTGCTTTCTTGCACTACACCAATTATTGCATTTACTATAACAACCAATAAAATTATTATTGTGTCTGTAATTCCTTCTCCTTGGCTTACTCCAACTATTCCAGATACAACTGCTGCAATAATTAATATTATAATAGAAAAATCTTTAAATTGATCCATGAATCTTTGAAATAATGTTTTCTTTTTAGCAGCTTGCAATTCATTAAATCCTTTTTTGGCTCTAATTTCTTCTACTTGTTCTTCTTTTAGCCCTTGTTCTCTGTTTGTACTTAGTTCTTTTTCGATTTCTTCAATTCCTTTTTGAAACCAATTGTTTTTTTCCATAACTAATTTCATTCCTTTCTAATATGTAATTTAGTTTTTTCATTAGATTATTTTTGACTTATGTTTTTCGCTAAATTATCAATACTTTATTTTATATTTTTTACAAACTTTAATGACAATATGCAAAAAGACTTCTAAAGAAAAACTATTTATAATTTTAATTACTAATTTTTCTTTAAAAGTCTCACTTACTTTGTTTTTAATTTATATTTTTTACTATATCATAAATTAAAATCTTACTATTAATTATTATAAATTAAAATTTCAAGCTTACTAACCAGATAATTTCTTATCGCGACTGTTGATTAGCAATTTAAAGCTACTCCCTTTTAATATTTAATTTTGTGAACTAAAGCATTTAACAAACGTAAAGTTCGTTTTTAGAAAGTTTTGGTGACCCCTACGGGAATCGAACCCATGATTAAGAAGTAGTTATTTTTTAATTCTTATACCCCTTCTTAATCATTGATATATTAGTACTTTTTTACATAAGTTCTTTTCAGTTCTTTTTAGTTATCTCAAACTAAAGTGTTAAAAAAGTGTTAACTTTTTCATTATAACCATTTTCTTTTTCATTGTCAAGTATCATTTTATCTTTAAATATCTTTCATACTCTTCTTTTGTAATCACATTCCTTTTGTTGAAATATTTTTCGAAATGTTCCTTACTTATTATTAGTTCTTTCATTTTTTTGTTTGATATAATATTTTTTGTTTCTCCCATCAACAATCCCTCTTTTCTTTGAAAATTATAATTTTCATCTAAGAGGCTATTATTTGTATTGATTATATCCTTTCTTTCTTTTTTTGTAAATATTTTTTCGTTTTTTTCTTCGACATTTTTCATATTTCTTACTCCTGTTATTAAATTTCATCCGAGCTCTTTTGATATATTTATTGTATATTGTTTTTTGTCAAATTGTTAAAATATTTTACGAAAGTGCCTTTTTCTTTTATGAAAAGTATTTTTTGTCGAATTTTGGGTATTACACTAAAAAGAGCTACATCTATTGTAGCTCTATGTTTTGAGTGCTGTATAAGTCCGTTATTTTCTTACCCAAATTTTCTGCTATTACTATTATCTCTATAAATAATATTTTATCTACATCTTCTTCTATTTCTGCTAATCTATGTCGTTCTATCCCTGTTTCTTCTTCTAATTGCCTTAAACTTAACCCAGCTTTTTCTCTTGCTTCTTTTATTTTTAATTTTACTATCATTAAAACCACCTCTGCTTATTGTTTGCAAAGGTGGTTGGGAATATGCAAAAGAGAACTATTTCTAGTTCTCTTCTTGGTTATCTTCTTCTTTTTTTCTTTTCAACATTGCATTAACATTTATTGCCGGTAATATAACAGGTGATACATTTGCAGACGCCGTATATGTCGATACTATAGCTCTTAAATACGGATACATTATTGCAATTGCATTAGCTTCAAAATTTAGTATATTTTCATTTCCATCAACCGAAAATATTCCTGCTATTTCGGCTTCCATCTTAAAAGGTGCTTTTTCTGTATCCTTAAATACTTCTACATTCAAATTTATTTTCATTTTATTTTTTTCTTTATTTATTTTTGTTTTATTTTTTATATCAAATGTCAAATCCCACTCTTTTACAGTTTCATCTAAATTCTGATTCCTTTTAAATTCAACTTTTTCTACTACATATCCTTCAAATTTTAAGCTGCTAAGGCTAGTTCTTCCTTCCATTCTTTTTCCTCTTTTCCTTCATTAATTAAATTTTTATTTTCTTCTATAGAAATTTTTTCAAATTCTATTTTAAGGGACTCTTTCACATTTTTAAAATCATTTTCCCCTGTTAAAAACTCTTCATTTTTCACACTATAAACTTGTGATTTTATCTCTAAACCACATTCAATTAGTTCTTCTTTTAATTGTTTCTTATCAATTTTTTTGAATAGTTCTTCTAATTTTTTATCAAATTCTTCTCCATCATATTCAAAAATGTTCATTTTCCCCCTCCTTTAAATATAAATCTTTTTTATTTCATAGTATGTTTCTTTATTAATATTAGGTTCCATTTTAATATTTTTAAGTAATTGCTCTTTTTTTATACATAGAACCTCCCTTTGTATATAATCGCCTACATTTAGTTTTGTTGTTTTGGTTTTTTGTCCTTCGAATTTTCTTATTACATAAATTCCATCCATATAGTGATGTTTGTATAAATAATTTATTATAGCTCTTTCTTTATGTTTAGCATCATTATAATCTTTATCATTTATAAATTCTTTCCCAAATCTATTAACTATTTTTTCATATTTTACTATATCTTTAGGATAATTTAAATCCAACAAGTTATTTCGCATAATAGTTAAATTTGCTTTTAAAACTGCATATTTTAAAATGTAATATTCATAACTCAAATTTCTCATCCTATTATCTTTTGCTTTTTTTAAATTCCATAATATAGCATGCTCTTTTTCTTTAAAAAAATAAACTCCTTTTCCTAGAAAATCTTCATTATCTAAATCTTCTCCTGGAATAAATTTATTTTCTTTTAAAATTTTATCTGCTACTTTTTTTGTTGTTCCATGAAATAATTCGAAATTAACTTCCTTCACTTTTCTACTCCTAGTATATTATATTGTTTGTATTTTAGAATAGTTTATACCAAAAGTAAACTTCTTGCAAGATTTTTTCATCGCACGTTTTGACTTTTTTCGACAATATGATTATATAACATATTCCTCAAATTATGATATTAAGTTTCTATTACACAATTATTACAATTCTATTACATTATAGCATATTTTTTATGTTATGTAAATATATTTCTTTTTCATTGAAATTTAGTCCAAAATCAACCATTCAGAATCCATTTTAAGCCGTTTTTATTTTAAATCAAAGTACTTATATGCCTCTGTTTTTCAGTATTTTCTGGTATTTTAAAAGTTTTTTGAAAATATGCTTGACTTACGGTGTACCGTATGTTATAATATATTTAGTTCAAACAAAGGAGGTGTTAAATATGGCAGAAAAAATTAAAAGGCTTATAGCTTCCCACTACCAAATGAAAAAGCTACAAGCTCATAGAAAACAACTTTGGCAAGACATAATGAAAATACATCATATGTTTGACTAGGTTGTAAGGGGGTGTTCCCCTTATACAATATTATAAAAGGAGATGTTTTAAATGTCAAGGAATTATGAAAAAGAAACCAAATGGGAAAAAGATAGATATAAAAGATTAGTTGCTAAAATTGATAAGCAACTTGCCGAAAAATTTTTAAATAAATTAGATAAACCATATGCTACATGGTTAAAAGAAAAAATAAATGAAGAACTAGAAAAATAGGCAGACCAAAATTAATTAGTCTGCCTGTATTTTATCTAACCCCGCCAGTCCATTTAGCAAAACCAATTTTGTAATTTGATGTTCCATCTACTTTATATCTTACCATCGGTCTTCCGTTAAATATTCCAAAGCAGTCGCACTCTTCCCAAGGACTTAAACTTCCTATTACTCTTGTTAATTTTGTATCTGCATATATTGTTTCTCTTGTTGAACCATTTTTATATCTTCTCACTGGTTCATCACTCCCTTCTACTTTTGGTATTTCTATATTTGCTTGTCCCATTTTATTGGCAACATCATTTTTGAACTTTATCCATTCCTGTTCATTTTCTACATAATATTTGGGACAATTTTTTCCTGTTACATCATAATGTCTTATTATTGCATTTGTATTTAAATTATATCTTTTACATATGTCTGCACATAATTCTACTAAACTATTATATGTATTCTCATTGAATTTTCCTCCCCAATCTGGATGGCAATCTTCTATTCCAATGGATTTTCTATTCATACTATAAGAACCACTATGATATGCAATTTCTTCTTCTGGAATACATTTTATTATTTCTCCATTTAATCCTATAATATAATGTGAACTTGCATATGTTGTATGTGTATTTCTTAAATTTTCAAAATAGTTTCTATTGGCTATTGCTGTACTTCCTGCATTTCCAACCCAATGAACTACTATGTTTTTTATTGTTCCTTGTTTTTCTCCACATCTACTATATGGATTTACTGTTAATAATCTTTCTTCTATGTTCATTATTCGTTTGCCTCCCCTCTATTGTCTTGTTCTGCTAATTCCATTGTTTCTACAATTTCTTCTTCCATTTTATTTTTCCCCCTTGCTTGAAACTTTTTTTAAATCTGCTATTCCTCCTGCTGACATACTAGCAAATATACATGTTAGTATTGTTTCTAATACCCCCATATTTTCCACATTAAATATTATGCACACTATACTTGCTACTACAGCTATTATTATGTTTTGTAATGGAATCCATTTATTGTCTAAATTTGTTAGTTTTGTTATTTCTCCTGCTATTAATGTTAATGCCATTACTACTATTGCTATTGTAATTTCCATATTAATTTACCCCCAATCCTATTTTTATAAATATAAATACAAGTCCCACAATTCCTGATATTATTGCTCCTACAGTTGTTCTCGAAAGCCATTTAAATTTGTCTTTTAATTCTTCTATATCTTCTGTATTTTGTTTTGTTTTAGCTTCATTGTCATAAGTTATTTTCTTTAATTCTTTGTATCCATCAAGTTTACTCTCGATTACAGCTAGTCTAGTTAATACTTCTGTTTCAAATGTTTTTTCCACTATTTACACCTCCTTCGTAAGAGCGTTGCTAAATAATGTTTCTAAATCTTTTTTATATGTAATCTCTGCATTTGAGCTTACTTTATCTATTGAATATACATGCGTTATGTTTTTATATGTTTTAGCCTCATTTTCTATTTTATCTAATATTTTGTTTTGTTCTTCTGTGCATTCAATGTCTGTTGGTGTTTGTAATAGAAAATCAAGATATGTTTTATTTTGTTGTAGATATGTTTTTAACTCATCTAAACTAGAAATTCCACTTAATGTTGTACCAATATAAATATCTCCTAAAACACTTATCGAAATTCCTTCAATATTTGAAAAGGCTATATCTTCTGTCGATTTATGTATAAATCTATTTGAATATAACGGCAATGCTTCTTTATTATTAGTTGGTTTTTTCATCATATCTTTAATAGGATTTGATAAAGGATTTAAATAATAAGCATTATTCTTTATTGACTCGTGTTTCCTCCATTCCTCATTACCTGTGAATACATATCTACTGCTATAATGCCTTTCATACCATTTATTATTTTTCTTTACAAATGTATCTCTTGTATTTCCTAATGCTCTAAATGGCTGTTGTGTTGGTATTGTATATGTTTGAGATTTGTGTTCTTTATAGTCTGTTGCTATTCCTTCTTCTAATTGAATATCATAAACCATTGTATTAACATTGTTGTCTCCATTTGAATTATCAAAATAGCATATTATTTTATTGCATTTTGATGGTGTATTAATTTTTATTTCAAATTTTCTGTTTCCACTAGAAAAGTTTGATACAGGAGAATTATACGTGTATTCACTTAGTTTTTTTTCATTATGATAGAAATGTATTTGTCTACATCCGTGAAGAGATGTATTAGATATAGTTGTTCCTATTATTCTTGATTTATAAAATGATAAAGTATATTCTGTATTTTCCCTTAGACCTTGTATTATTTTAGGATATGTTAGTCCTATTCCTCCAGATACATCGAATTTTTCTATATTTGAAATATTCTTATTACATATAACTTCATTTATACACCCTTGTCCATATGGGCTGTATGGTGTTGCTTCTCTTCCTTCTACTACTTTCGCATACAAAATTGACTCTCCAACAAAGTTATTACTTATCCAAAATCTTAACCAGTATTGTCCTTGTTCTGCAATGAAAGTATAGCTTTCTCCACTTGTTATATTTCCTGATAATACTGTTGTGTTTGTATTATCCTTAAATACTCGAACATTTACTACTCCAGCACTTGAAAATATAGGTGTTACAGTATATTCTTTTCCTTCTTTTGTGTTGAAAGCATAAAATATTCCTGTTTGTGCATTTGAATGATTTATTACCTTTCTTGTAACCTTAACTACTTCATTGTCATAACTTATTGTTGCTTCATCATCTAATATTCTTATCACTGTTTCATTATTACTAGAAATATTTAATAAATTCACATTATCCCCACAGCTTTCAACTTCACTTGGATAGTCTGGGCTTGGTGTATTTCCTATAACAAAATTAGCTATATCAGTTACATTTATATCACTATTATCGGATTTCTTTAAAATTGCTTTTATATATCTTGCATTAGCTACCATTTCAGTTTCTATTCCTAAATCAACAAAAGAAGAAATAGTTATAAGCTCATAATTAGTATTATAAAAAACTAACGCATACTGCTCTATTCCATCTGCATTTATTGTTATTTTTGTACTTTCTTTTATTTCTGTATATTTAGTAGTTCTAACTCTATTAGTCGCATCAACTTCTCCTTCGTCATTTATACTTCCTCTTTCTAATTCTCCATTATATAAATTACTTTCCTGCCTACTATTCCCTCTCACATTAAACTCTGAAAATCTCATTTCAGCACTATCTGTAATGTCTATGTTTTCTCCTGAAACTGTTCCAGAAGGTAATCCATTTAAGTCTTCTTTTAAGTGTTTATTCTCTTCTTTTAGTTCTTCATTTTCTTTTTGTAAATTTGAGATATTATTATTTTGAGTAACTTGTTCTGTTTTTATATTCGATATTTCTTTTTTTATAGAAGTATCGTCATAATTTTTTAAACTATCTAATTTTTGCTTATATCCATTTGTGAAATCATTTGTAGAAGGCCCTTTATTAGGAATCTTATCTGCCTTTCCATACAACTTTTCATCTATAATTTTATTATTTTTATTTGCTACTTTTATATCATAATAATCTGAACCGCTTTGGCAGTTCTAAATTATAATGTTCTGTATAATCTGACATTGTTTTCTCCTTTTCATCCCAATTTTTATATTCAAGTCTTTATATTTATAATTTTTAAAATATTTAAAATTCTTTGTTTTCATTTCTTTATATGTTAAATACTTTATTACTTTTATTTTTAATTTAAAAGTAGAACCAACCTGTACTTTGATTGGCTCTACTATTATTTCCTGTATTTTTGACATTTAATATCTCCTAATCCAAATTTGGTATTTGTCCATTTATATATCTTGATAATTTATATGTGTCTCCTGTATCAACAGTATTATCTCTATTAACGTCTGCTGATTTCAATTGTTTATTAGTTAAAGCATTTTTACCTTCAAGATATTCTGATAACAGTCTTAAATCAGTTTGATTAATACTGTTATCATTGTTTATATCTCCTACAATGTAATCTTTTTCTGTTAAAGTTGGTAACTTCATCAATACTAGTCTATAATTTTTAGTACTAGAAGAACCTATACCATCTATTGATATAGATTTTACAGTAATTACATCATCGCCTAATCTTCCTTCAAAAACCATTTGTCCTGCAATATTATAAGAAAAATATCCTTCTCCATATATATCAATTCCGACTGCTATCACAACACAATTATTATATGTAAATCCTGTTGGATAATTAGTTGTAGCAGTTCCTGAACCATTTGTCAAAGTTATTTTTCCATTCAATACTGCAATATTATTTTGTCTAGTATTAATAGTAACATTACTGCTCCCATCAAAATTCACTTCTCCTTTTACAGCTCCATCTAACGCAATTTTTTTTGCAACTTGTAATTTTGTAGCTGTTGCTGAATTTCCGTGTACATTTACTTGCGGAAGTTGCTGTACTAGCATTACCAGTGCAACTACTAGAAGAACCACTACAATTTCCTGTAACATTGCCTTTGATGTTCCCTTCTAGTCCTCCTTTGACAGTTAATTTACCCTCTATAATATTATCTTGATTTTTTAGTACAAGATTATTTTTTATTGAATCAATATACTGTTGAAATCTTCTGTATAATTCTTCCCCATCTACACTAATTAAAGAATTTACTATCCCGCATAAATCGCTATTTAATCTTTTATCTATAATATCTCCTTGAACTATATTAGATGAACTCTTTACAATAACCTCTGCCAAACATATTTCATAAATGTTATCATCTCTTTGTAGTGTAGCTACTGTAGTCCCATTTCCTTGTTTTATATACAATTGTGTTTCTCTAGTTGCTAATGTTTTATCTAGTTTAACAATTACTCTGTCAACACGATTTCCACTAACTGGTCTTTCTAATGTAAGTACTTGTTCTTGTGCATTTTCAAAATCTGCACCTTCAATAATTCCAGCACCTTTTGCAATCCTTATATTCAACCCTCCATCAGCTGTCACTTTCATAGAATTTTCTTTATAATTTTTATAATTTCCAAAATAAACTCCATTACTTAGAAACTTTGCAAAATACTTTCTAAATATCTCTGCCTCATATAATCTATCTGGCTCCATCTTGCCACTTTCACTATTTAAAACTTCCATTGAATCAAATGGAAAACTCTTTAATGTTACAATATTAGCCATATTAATTCCTTTCCATAAAAACAAAGCCTAATTTATAGGCTTTGCTATTATTCTTTTTATTTCTTCCCCTAGCGTTGGAACTTTATCTCCAAAACCGAGTTCTACTGTTTTATTATTTCTTTCATAAATCTCTTTAGCTTGAATTATACGTTTATTTTCATATATTCCATCACTTTCAATAGTTACTAAATCTCCTAAAAAGAAGTCTTTTTCCCATTCCATATTTGATATTTCATAGACTTTTCCTTCTACTGATTGAATTATTTTATATGTATCAAGTTTCTTTTGTCCCTCTGTCTTTAGTTCATCGGGGTCTTCTATATTGTTTAAATCAATCAAAACTTCTATCCTGTTAAAGCCTGTTGCATTTCCTAATACAGTAATAAGTCTATTTTCATTTTCTCCTTTTCCTGCAACATAGCCAACATTCTTGTAGTTTGAGTTGTCATCTGTTGTCTTGCCTTCTAATAAATTCTTCTTTTTCTCTGAAAATATAATATATGGATGTTTTATATTACCTTGTAATTGATCATGTGTATATTTTTGTAATTGTTCATGTGTCATACTTTTAAAAAAGTCGTGAGTATTAGCACTTTCTACTTGATTTATCGTCCTGTCTGTTCCTTTTAAACTATCAAAATAAATACATTTTTCATTTCTATCTAAATAGCCATACCACCCCAAACCAGTATCTTCTGAAATATGTTTCAATTCATCATGTAAATTTGTAAGTCTTGCTTGCCATACTGTTTTTATCCCTCTATTTTGGGTAGGGGCTATTTTTATCCAAGAAATGTCTCGTTCTTTTGTTCTTATATCATCATAATATGTTTCTACCAAATGCTTTTGAATATAATGTTTTTGGATATTCTCCGCTTCTGTTTCTGCTACCCTATCATAACCATTTGTAGCAATTATTCTTCTTTTTGTAACTCCCTTTATGCAAGTACCAGTTACTTTCATTGTCTTACTGTTTTTCTCTGTTGTAGTTACTATTTTATCAATCAAAAGAATTTTGTCATCTCTTTTGTTAATTATTAACATATTATCCTTCTTGAGTTTGTTTGTATTAGCTTTACTTTTATTAATGGTCAACTCAAATGTACCACATTCGTAATAATTCCAAACACAAATTAAACTATCAAAATTAGTAATAATCCCGTAAAAGTTCAAAATTAGTATTTATTATTTCTATACAATTCATTTATACACCTACATACTTATTAGTATAGTCTTTTATAGTTACTTTGTCCTTCGCTCCTTCAATATCAGAACTATACTTAATTAAGTTCTTTCCTACTATTAATTTAAAAAATGTAGAATTTAAATCTATATTATTATAAACATCTTTAACCTCATTTGGTGTAATAAGATTAACAGTTTCTTTGCCTTCACGTGTATCTATTAATAATTTTTCTTTTTCATCAATTTGCATATTGACTTGTATATATTCTCCTGTAGTTTCATTAGTAACTCTAGGATTGCTTGCAGGTCCTACATACTCTATTTGTACTGGTGCTTCCACATCTCCTTCGTTTTCAATTTCCTTGTAAAAACTAATATTAGAAAATGTAGTCGCCAATGTCAAAGGAAAGCTTAATCCTCCTAATATTGACTTTATATCTATATTTTTCCCCTTTTCATCTAACCAATATGGGTCTTGACAATAAAAAGAGATAGTTGTTTTATCATGATTTCTTTTCCTATCATTAAATTCTACACTATCTTCTACTTTTCCATATATTCTATATTTCTTATAATCATTTGTATAATAAATAAGCAATTCTCCTCTTTTTTCTGTATTTTTATTATATGTTTTAGGATTTATTACTCGCATTATTTTACGTCTTAATTCATATAATTTAACTCTATTTTTTGTTCTAATTGTTACATCTAATTTTATTACACGTGGGTCTAGTAAACTATCTTCACTATTACACCCATCTTGATTTACACCTTGACTTTTTTGTGAACTTGCTCCGAGGATGACCTAACCCTTCTATATGTGATAAAAGAATATCCTCATCCACATTTCCCACACTATCAAATGTTATCTTTTCATTAAGAGCCAAATTAATCACTTCTAATTTTTGCATTTTACCACCTACATTCCTGCAAATTCTGCTGCCAATTTTTCGCTAACATTATTTAATTTTCTATAAGTTTCACTTGGCATTTCTGGATTTTGTTCAATATTATTTGTTTGATATACATTAATTGTTTTGCTTTGTGGCTTATTTGCTCCTGCTTCATATTTATACATTCCAGATGTCCATTCCTTTATTTTATTTTCAATTCCTGCATCAATTGTATCTTGTATTTTTTGAATAATATTTTGTATTTTATCTGCAATTCCATTATTAATACCTTGTGCCAATTTTTCGCCTAAAGTTTGTCCTGTTATTTCATAAGCATTTCCATATTTCTTTAATAATTCTAATATTTGGTTTTGATTTTGTTCAACGTTTAATAACATCTTTTCTGCATTTTCTTGTGCTAACTCTTTTTGTTTGTCATAATATTTTTCTAATTCCTCCAGTTGTTTTTCATATTGTTCTTTTCTTTTTTCTGCCTCATCTTCTATTGCTTGTATTTTATTGTCTTGTTCTTCTTTTAATAAATCTTGTTCTTCCTTAAGTGCCTCTTTTTTATCCTCTAAAGCTCTTTTATCTAATGTCTTTTGATATTCAGCCACTAATTTATCTAATTCTTTTTGATAATTAGCTTTTGTTGTTGCATCATGCTCATATGCAATTAACTGCTCTAGTCTATTTCTTTTTCTTTCATATTCTGCGTCTTCTTCTGCTCTGCTTTTCTCCTCTTCTGATTTATCTAAAGCCTCTAACTCTTTTTCAATAGCTTCAATTTTTGCATTGTATTCTTCATTAATTGCATCAATACGAGCATTTTTCCATTCTTCTACTAATTTTATATTTTCTTCTATAGCTTTTTTGTCTGCTTCTTCCATTTCTTCAAGTTGTTTTGTAATTGCATCTGTTAGCTGTGATAATGTATTATTAACACTTTCTACTCTTAAATCTCTTTTTTGTTGTTCATAGTTTCTTATTGTATCTAATTCTTCTTGATAAAGTTCTTTTCTTTCATCAAGAGATAACCTTTCATCTTTCATTATCTGATTTAAGTAATTTCTATGTAATTGTATTATTTTATTTAAATCATCTTCTTGTTCTTTTGCGTCATATTCAGAACCACGTAAGTTTTTTTGGTCTTCAATATATCTTTCATAATCAGTAGTTTGTTGGTCTAATAATTCTTTATTTTTTTGTGCTAATTCTTTTCTTAATTCATATAATGTTTCTTCTATTTCTTGTTTTTGTTCTGTTGTTTTCGCTAAAGTGTTATACGCATATTGATACATGTTTATTTCATCTTGTAAGCTTATCTGGTCTAATGCTTTTTTATGCTCTATATTTGCTGTGTATTCATCAAGACTTTGTTCTTGTAATTCTTTTTGTAAGTCGTATATTTTTTCTGTTAATTCCCATTTTTCATCTTGTGTTTTTGCATATTTTTTTAAAGCTATTTGGTACATGTTTATTTCATCTTGTAAACTTATTTGGTCTAGTGCTTTTTTGTGTTCTATTTGTTTTTTGTAGTTGTCTAGTGCTTTGTTTTGATATGTTTTAGAACCTGATGATTTTGATGTTTTAGGTGTATATGTTGGTTTTATGTTAGGAACTTCTTCTGGTTTATATCCTCCTATGGTCTGTAATAATATCAATATTGTTCTCAATTTATTACCAAAATTTTCATCCCATGTAATTCCCATATTAGTAGCAACTTGTTTCTGAATTTCTTCGTCTTCTATTGCCTTTTGTATGTTTTTTATATGACCTTGTATAGATATTTGAGACGCATTCCATGCCTCGTCAGCTTGCAATTGCTGTGCACTTACAATTCCTTCTAATACTGGTATTAATGGTCCCGCAGCACTTACTGCATCTGGATAAGAATCACTTATAAATTTCAATGCTTGTTGATATTCTGTTGATGTTTTATCTGCTTTTTTCAGTACATCTAAATATTTTTGTAGTTCCTGTACATTTATTTTTAATTGTGCCGCCTCTTGTTGCTGTTTTTTTATCGCATTTGTGTCAAACGCTTTAGAAATATTTTTTACAGCATTAGCTTTTTCTAACGCTTCCGTTGTCAATTTCAGTTTCTCATTAAGTTCATCTAAAGAATTTCCATAAATTCCATTTGTCTTTTGATTGTCCTTAAGTTGTTTTTCTAAATTTCTAGCCTCTTTTTCCGCTTGTTTCCATTGTTCATCTAATTCTTTCCATTTTTCGAAATCCGAATTTTCTCCAAACGCAGAATATTGTTTATTTTCTTGTGACAATCTTTGCATTTCTTGTTCTTTTTGTTCTTTTTGCTCTAATAGTTTTATTTGTTCTTCTATTACTTTTTTCTCTTCCTGAAACTTCGCTATATCTTCATCTTTATATTCATAAGTTCCCTCCTTTATTTGATTATATCTCTCTGTTGTTTCATTTAACTTTGCTTGTGCTTCTTCGTTTTCTCTTATAGCTGAACATAACATGCTAATCCCCGATATTACAGTTGTTATTGTTCCTACTATAAAAAATATTGGATTTGCTTTTAACGCTTCAGTAAAGCTTTTGGTAGCAAATGTTGCCTTTAAAGTAGAATTACTATAAGCATCCTTTGCCTTTTTTAATGCTGTTACCGCAATAGTTGTCGTTGCCAATGTCAATGCAAAAGTAGTCATCCCTGTTGTTAATGTTGGATTAGAACTAATTAAAGAATTTATAAAATTTAGTATTCCTGTTCCACCTTCTAACATCTTTGCCATTACTGGTTCTAATGCTTCTGCATATGCCACTTGTGTTTCTCTCATTGCTTGGCTGTATTGTCCTTGCTTTCCTGCCAAAGTTTCTAAATAATCACTCATAGCACCCGCAAATGGTTCAGCTGCCACCATCGTTCTATTTAAATATGCTTGGTTTTTCTCTGCTTCTGTTAATTGACTAGCTGTTTTACCAATACTTTTTGCATAATTATCTAACATTACACTTAAATTTTCTGTAACACCTGCACTATCTGATAATGTAGATAAACCTTGTCTATATCCCTCACTTGCTACTCTTACAGCTTCTGATACTGTATAATTTGCATTTCTATTTCTAATTGCTGAATTTGTTAGAGACTCTATCATCTGTTCTGTTTCTTGTGCAGTAAATCCCATTAAAGAAAAGTTTTTAACAGTCGTTGCTAAATCAGCCTTTGTCATATATGACCCAAACTTATTCATTATTCCTGTTAAATCTTGCATACTTTCGCCAGTATATTCAGATACATTTTGTAAAGAACTCATTGCTTGAGTATATGAATTGTACTCATTTATACAATCTTTTATTGCTCCTCCTATTTTACCTAACGCCAGTACGGCAGTTGCAGACATTGCTAAATAACTAGCATCTAAACTTTTATTACTATTTTCTACCTCTTTATTGTTTTGTTCTATTTCTTGTAATTTCTTTTTAGCTGTTTCTAGTCCTTTTTCAAGACCTTCTAGTCTCATTTTTAAGTTTATAGATAATTCGCCTATTTTTGTTTCATTTGCCAATACTTTTCCCTCCTACCTACAAAAAACACCAACTTAAAAGTTGGTGTTTAATTTTATGCTACTTGATTTTTCAAATCTTTTACATCCACTATCAGATTTTTTAAATTTTCTAAAATATCTTCCCAAAAATATTCAGGTAACTCTCTATATGTTGCTACTCCATATTGGTCGTTTATTTTTCCATATATTCTAGGGAAAATCTTAGATTTCATTTGATGATATTCCAGTCCATTTTCTTCACATACTATTCTTACTTTTTCTTTTACCGCTTTTCTTAATAATCTTGCTTTGTTTGAACTTAAATATATTTTCTTTTTTATTATTTCATCATGTTCTTGTAATCGACTATCTACCTCTTGAAATCTTTGCTCTGTTTCAGTTTTAAATCCTGCAAAAGCATAATTCATTACTGTTTGACTTTCTGTAAGTCCTTTTATTAAATCTTTTATATTTAAATCTTTACTATCTTTTAATATCATATCACTCATTTATTATCTCTCCTTCTCCGAAAATTACATTTCCAACCATATTTTCTTCATTTCTCAATGCTTGTTTCATTAATATTGTCCAACTCTCCACCTCATTTATTTTGCTTTCTAGTATTTTTTTGTTTTGAAGTGGTATTTCTTGCAATTCACTTTTTAAATAAGTATATTTTGAAGCATTATCAAGAAATTCTTTTATATTTACTAGTAAGTGTTCTAATTTTGCATTGCTATACACTTTATCTTGATTTATTTCTTTATCTAATTTCATTCTACTTAAAGTGTTTTCTGCCTTCTCTGCTCTTTTTCTTAATGTTTCAAGTTCTTTTTCTAATAATTGTTTTTCTAAAATTAAATTTTCTGGTACTACCTCTTTAATAATTTCTTTTTCTATTATTTCTTTTTTTGGTATTTGAATATTTTCTATTTCGTTTTGCAATGTTTTGATTTGTTTTTCCTTTTCTTTTATTGCTTCTTGAAGTTCATTAGATAATTCTTGCTCCTCTTCTAGCTGTTTTTTTATTTCTTTCTTTTCTTTTACAACTTGTTCTAGTTCTCTTGTTGTCATATCTTCTACTTTGTTTTCTTCTATTACTTCTTGTCTATCTTCTTCATCTAATCCTGCTAAAAGAAATAATTTTGTACTTCCTAAATTGCTCATCGCTGAGCAATTTGAAAATTCAGTTGCAATGTTCATAAATCTATTAGCAGTCTGCCTACTAAATTCCACCTTATCTTTTAAATAATTGCCAAAATTGCCATGCCCTATATTTTCTTTTACTTCAATAAGTCTTTTACCTATTTCTATTATGTTTTGTGCCGTTTGTTCCTTTAATATAAGAATTTCTGCTGTTGTCTTTTCTATATTGAACTCTGTTAATTCTTGCATATTTTTTCCCTTCCTCTCTTCCTTCATAATAAGCTAATATTATAACTATTATTGTTGGGATATAAAAACAAAATGCTATTCCGCCATATATTTGTTATATACATTTAGAACACCTGCTTTCATTAATTATTCCAATAAAATATTCTAACCTTTGTACGTTATCCTTGTTTTCCCAAATAATTTTACAAATTTCTACAATTTTCCTATTAAATAAGTCTATTATGTTCATTAGTTCTAATTCTTCTTTAGTAAATATTTTATTATTCTCTGGCTTTCCTAAAATATAATTCATACTTTCTAATTCTTCTCTTTTATATAGCCTCATAAATTGTTGTGTTTTTTCTTCATCTTCTAATATTTTTTCTATGTCTTCTTCTCTAATTCCAACTCCATTTTTTTGATAAATTTTTCTTATTTTTTCTTTTATTTCCATAATAAAAAGACCTCCATTCAATTTTTTACTTGAATTTAAGTCCATACTGTGATACAATATATTTGTAAGGACTAAAATTCTTACACTCAAGAAACTCGTGTATCCGCCAAGATATGTAACGGGTTTCTTCTTTTATTTTTTTAACTCTTCATCAATTTTCTCATTAAGCCATTTGGTTTTTGTTTTATTCTCTTTTTGCAATTTATCAACTATCGCTTCATACTTATTTTTCTCTATTAACACACTAAATGTTTTTCTTTCTTGTCTTCTTTTTCTAAAGTATTCCGCTCTACTTTTTTCAGTAATTTTTAACACCTCCTAACTGTATCGCACTATTATTATAATTGTATTGCGATACTTTGTCAAGAGGGATTTTAAAATTTGTTAAAAACTCAAAAAAGACACTTACATTACAAGTGTCTAATAATCAGTATATTCATAATCATAATTATCTATTTTATATCCAAGAATAGTATGTTTCAGTTTAAATTTATATATAGCCATCCATTTTATATCTTCCATATTTATATATATATATGCTATATCATAATCATCTTTCAAATAGTAATCCCCATATTTATATGTAAAACTTTCTTTATATTCAAGTTCTTTCTTTTTTACTGAAGCCAAATCCCATTCAAAATTTGAAGTAATATATTTTTTAGCTTTTTGATATTCTGATTCAGAAACTAAATATAAAAATTTTTCTACAGTCTCCTGCTTCGACAATGTATTATAATTTAAAATAAAAATAATAATCAATATTGCTATAAGTATTCCAATCCATAATTTCCAACTTTTAAAAATATTTTTACTATTTTTCTCCATATCATAATCCTCTCCAAAAATATAAATTTTGTCGATTTTTTCATCCATTTTCGACATACTTTTTACTTCTTCTTGTTTATAATATATTAAAAGATGTATTTTGTATGCAATTTAATTGAATTTCAATAGTATATCAAAATGTATCCCAAATAAATTACAGAAGAGTTTTATTTAATTGTTTATAATAACATCATAGGAGGGTGCTATGGATAAGTTTAAAATACCTATAATTCCATCTACAACACAACGCTCTATTAGATTTCCAAACGATTTAATAGATGATGTGGAAAGTGCAATAAAAGGCAAACAAACAACATTTACTGCATTTATAGTTGCAGCAACTCAACATGCACTAGATGAGTTAAAAGATGATGATAATTTAATGTAAAAATAACAAGAAACTTTTATATTAAATAAAGTAGTTTTTTGCTATTTTTCAACATCTTTTAACTTTGTTTATTATTATATTTTAATGAAAGCGAGGTGGATAAACATGGCTAACTTGTCTGGTCTTGATGATTTAATAAATAGCCTTAACAATGTATTTAATCAAGCTGAAAACTTTGAAGGCAAACTTACAATTAATATAGAAAATGTGATGAGTAATTTAGATACTTTTAACGCTGACTTTGATACCAATTTTACCAAAGACACTTCCTTAGAAAAACTACAAGAATACTTTCAAAATGAATATATTTCTTTAATGCAAGAACATTTGACAGACAGCATTGATTATAAAGAACATTTTAATGATATATATCTTAATTATGCTCACATTGACTAAATTCAATATCATATTTGAAATTTTGAATTTTATCGAGAATTGATTGTGCTTCTTTTACTAATACTTTCAATTCCTCGATATTTTTTATTTTCATACCTATTTTTATGTTTTTTAATTCCATAATTTTTCTCCTTCTAAAAATCTTCTGCTCCTACAACTTCTTCATCGGAACTTTCAACTTTGTTTAACTCTGCAAATTCTTGCATTATAATTGGAATTTCATCAGGATAATAATCTTCCATAAAATCTTTTTTGCTTATACCAATTTTTATGCAGATGGCAATTGTTCTTTGAAGCCAATTAGATTTGTTATCCCCCTCATAACTGGCTTCATTTGGTTGAAAAAATCTTCTAGCTTGTTTACTTCCCAGAATTTTTTACAAATTTCTATTACTTCTATTGGAGTTAATTCATCTTTCAATTTTTCTTCTTCAACATCTAATATTTGACTTAAAAAACTAAATAAAAATTTTGGTGTAATAATCATTAACTTTGTTATTAAATTCATTATATTTTCTACTGTAAACATTTCTGATAATTTAAAATCTTGCCCATTGTCAGAAAGTTCTTTTATGAAGTCTTCTGGCAAATCCTTTAAAGTTTGTAGAGCTTCAAAATACTTGCCACAAGGCATCTTTTTTATCTCTACACCATATAATCTTATTGTTTTTGGTAAACTTTTTTCTTCATTATTTTTACTCATTTTTTATTTCCTCCTAAATAAACTTTTAAGGAAAGCAAAACTGCTTTCCTATTAGATTTTAATTAAAGACTGCTCACTTCTGGAACTGTTGGTAATGTGTCTAACCATGTTAAATCTGATGCCTGTGTACTGTCTTTATATACTCTAACCTTAGGGTCAGATAATAAAGCCCTTTTATAGAAAGTACCACTTATTGTTAATACAGATACTTGTGTTCCATTATCTTGTGTTTGTAAGTCTTGTTTTACTTTCTTAAATTTACATCTATAGTATCTAAACATTCTATAATTTCCGTCTTTTCTTTTAGCTTTAAATGTCATTGCGTAATCTTTTCCTGTATCATCTGGTCCCCAAGAATATTCTTTTGACTCTTGATCATATTTTCCGCCTTCAAAAACTGACATTAATTCTAAATCAGCCTCTGGGATTTCTAACTCAAAATCTTCTCCATCAAATATCTCTTCATCATCATATATTTCATCATCAGCATATATTGGGTCATTCGATGTCTGAACATCCCTTGTTAATTTTTGTGCGTAAGGTATATTTATGGCTTCTCCTACTTTGTAATTTGTTTCTGTATTTTCTAATAATTCAAATACTTTTATCCCGCTTAAACCTCTTAAAGCTTTTTTTGGCATAATCAACGCCCTCCTTTATAAAATTTCTTCTTTTTCAAAACGCATTGTTTTGTGATATATTTTCGTTTCTTGTTCAAATAAATCCAAAGCTAAAGTTCTTTCAAATTCTAAATCTTCCATTTTCTCATTAATTTGAACAGCAAACTTAGAACATTCACTCGAACTTTTAGCCCATATATCTATTTGAATAGCAATATTACTGCTATATTCCTCATCATCAGCTTTACTTGCTACCGAATTATCCATTTCATAATAAGATATTGCTGGCAATTTAGCCCAATTTTGAGGATAAAAATAAGAAACCTCAACATCTGAGATTTCTTCTAATTTTTTTAATATTTGTGGCTTCATATTTATCATTATTTACCACTTCCTAACTTGCTTATTTCTTGTTGTATTGATTTAATTACTTCTTGTTCTACTTCTCCTGTATTTTTAGCATGAAGATATGCAGGAGTTAAAAATGGTTGGGGTTTTTGTCCCATCCACCTTGAATTATAATGTATGTTCGCTCCTTCTGGCTTTTGTATATGACTAGAAGCTCCTCTAACACCGAGTTCCAAATTCAACATATGGAGCATATTCAAGATTTGTAAAAACTTGTGCTTCTACTCCTTCTTGTGTTGTTTGCGATTTGGTCTTTATAGAATTACGAAGATGTCCTTTCTTAACAGGCGTTAAATATTTAGCATTTTTTTGTATCTTTTTTGCTCCTCTTTCAAGTCCTTTCCTGCTACTTTCTTTAATATTTCCACCTAATCCAGATAGATTTGCAAGCAATTCATCTAATCCTTCTATACTAGCCATTTACACCACTTCCATTCACAAGTAATGTAATATGACTATCAGAAGGAATTAAACCTTTTATTTCGTAATCTGAGCCATTATATACAAGAATATTTCCTATTTCAGCTTTTGTTTCGTTACAAGTAACTATTGCATTTGCTTCTAGTTCTTTTCCATATTCCTGTTGAATATATTCTTTAGTCTTAAATTGAAAATTGCCTTTAAAACTATCTATTTTTTCTAGCTTTCCCTTTCCTATTACAGAACCTTCATCATCTTTTATAATTCCTTTTGTCCATATTTCAATATCTTTATCATAAAATGTATCAGCTATTGCTTGTTTAAATATTTCAGGCATGTTCATACTACCACCCCATATACGCATAGTTACTAATCTCTGCTATATTATCTGCGATAACTTTATCTAGGTTCACATCATCTTTTGAAACAATTTCCACTGTTTTAAAACTAGCAGATTGTCCATTATCACTTGCACTAGTAACTTGCAATTGTTCATTGTTAGAGCTGTTTTTATTTTTATAATACACGTAACACTTCATAGCATAATTTATTACAAGATAGTTTAATTCTTCTGGAAAATCAGTTCTATTACAAACAGATTTTATTTTATCAGTAATATCATCAATATAACCTTGTATCTTTTTATCTTGACTTGTATCTGTTATATCAAGTCTTTCTTTTACCTTATCTAATAATTCCATTTATTACCTCCTAAAAAGGAGTAAGAAATTCTTACCCCCTAGAGATTATTCTTGCTATTGGAATAGCTTTATGATTTATATAACTTCTTTGCCCTTCTTCATCTTCTCCTGAATTAACTAATGTCCAGTTAGTTCCTGTTTCTAACTCAGCATCTGTTGGAGATAATGATTTTTGAGATTTCTTTTCATAAGAAATTCCAAATGGTGCAAAACATTTTCTTTGTCTAATATACAAAGTATCTTGTCCACCATTTTTTGCTGGGTCTCTATCCATTTCATAAGGCACTTTTACTCCTAAATCTTCATAAGAAATAGACCCATTACCTAGAATATAAGTTGTATATTCTATATGAGCCTCATCTTTTAATTCATAATATGTACTTATACTTTCTTTAGAAGGTGTACCTACTACGTTATAGTTGCTTCCTGATTTAGTATAATATGTTTTACCTGGGACTATATCAGTGTCAACTGTTTTTTCATATACAGCAGGAACTTCTTTAGTTGGCATTTCATCATCTACGATGACTAATTTACCATTCCACGTTCCTAGCTCTAAGTCTCTAGTAATCCCATCTTTATCAGTATATTTTAATCTTTCTATTAAATTTAAATTTTCAAGACCTGTAGAAACATCACTGTGCATAAATACAATAGCAAATTTCTTTTTATTAGCCCCACAAGCTTTATTTGTTGCTGTATTTAAAGATGTTGCTTCCATTTTGCCATTTATCTCTGTTGTATGTTTTTTTACAAATTCTGTTTCTTTTGTTCCTGTCATAGCAAATATACCTTTTAATATTGCTAATATAGTATTTTGGTCTAATCCATCTTTATAATCAGCAATTTGTTCTGCAACATTTTCCATAAAGTCTTTTCCTCCTGTTACATCATAAGAAAAGTCTTTCTCTACAAATCCTTTTGCTCTACCAACAACTATTACACCTTGTTCAAATGTTTTTGTTGATGTTGCTGTAATGTCAGTTTGACCATCATAGTTAACTGCATCTCCCTCAGCTAATCCTCTCATTGCAATTCTTGCATATTGTGCACCATCTTCACTTGTAAGTGCGTCCCTAATATCTTTATTTCCAACTAATGCTTTAGATTTTTTCAATTCATTAGTTTTTAAGTTTGGTATTCTTTCTACTGAATACTTAAATGCTTTTTCATTAAAGCTTTTTGCATCAAATTTTCCCATTTTTATTTACCTTCCTTTTTCTTAAATTTCTGCATCTGGATTTTCTTCCAAATACTTGCATATATCGTCATACGACATTTTACTTAAATCTGGCTTATCACTGTCTAATTTTTGTCTACCAGCTCCGTCTTGCCCTTCTATAATAGTTTGCTCTTCATTGAATAAATAGGATTTCTTTTCTTTCAAATTCTTTATTTGTTCATCTAGTCCTATAAAGTTATCTCCATCTAAAGTAATTTTAGAAACATCTAAATTAGCTATAATGTCTTTAGAATCTCTTGCATTAATTTCCTTTCCCATTAATTTCAATGATAACTTACTATCAAAATTATTTTGTTTTACTCTTGTGTCTGCTTCATCTTGTATTTCTTTCACTTTAGTTTCATATTCTTCCTGAGTAATTGAACCTTTTTTATAATTGTCATACTCTGTCTGAATATTTGTGTTAGTTTCAGTTAATGTTTGGACTTTATTTTCTAGTTCTTCTTTTTGAGCCCTTAATTTAGAATATCTTTCTTCAATATTTTCTTCTTTCGTTAAGAATATCTTTTCATCAGATAATCCTTGTTCGATTTTGGTTATATCTTCGTCTGTATAACCTAATTTCTTCAATAATTCTTTAATCATATTTACCTCCATTACGCTTTTTACGAGGTTGCTTCTCGTATGTGTTTGTAAGTTGTTCTTTTACGCCTGCATGCTCCAAAAAGGCATAATAAAAAGCCGTATTTCTACGACTTTAATTTATAATTTTAAAATATTAATAACTTATTTTTGTTCAAAATATTTACATATTTCTTTATTGTCTTTTTCTTTGAATGGATTTCCTCCTAAAATATTTTTTGGTGGAATTGTTTTATGTATTTTACATATTCCTGTATCAAAATTTAGATTTTTACATTCATTACACATACAATATACTGGTTTTAATATCTCGTGTTTTAAATCTTTTATACTCATATCATACCTCTTTTAACCATATTTTATTATTATCAATTTTGATTATTTCAAACCATACATCCCTTTTAAATAATACTTCATTTTCTTTTGATATACCTGCTAATAATCTAATATCTTTTCCAGATTTCCCTTTTATTGTTATTTCTACTTTTAAATTGTCATCTACTTCATAATCTCCATAATACTTTGAAGAAGAAATGTACTGTCCATAGTTTATATATTTATTATTCTTGTGCCTATTTATAAAATTATTATACTCTTCTGCACCTTGAAAGTCAAAACCTATTTGTCTATATGTAACTTTATTGTAGTTAGGTAGTTTATTAAGTCCTTTATCTATATTATTTACTAATTCAATTTCATTTTTATCAAGTTTTAAATTATATCTTAATTTTTCGTTCAATGTATATGCTTTAGAACTTGAATACTCTCCTATTGCTCCTTTTTCTACTTCTGTCATATCTATATATTTTGCCTTCCACTCTCCGATAGTTCATATCTTGTGGTACTAATATACTATTGCCATTTTCATCTCTTGCCCTTCTTTGTAATCCTTCTATTACATCATCATCAAACTCTGCTACAGTTGTACATCTATCATTACTATGTATTGGCGGACAATTCTTACCGTGGTTTTCTATCTTTTACATTAAATACCTTATTATCTAGTCCGGCACAATGTTCACAAGTTACATTATCAAGTGTTGATATAAATCTATATTTTTCAATATCTAATTCTTCATAGCTTAACATTTCTGCCTCATTTGCAAAATGGCATACCTCTGTTCTCACAAGTCTTGTTGCATTATATAAACCAACGTTCATATATTCTGACAATTCACTTGCTATTTTTTGAATTGATTTACCTGACATTGTATCAGCTGTTAATTGTGTTCTTAGATAATTACCTAACTTTTCACTATTATTCCATATTCTTTGAGAAAAATTACCACCATCTACCCAATTTTCATTAAGCATTAATTTTATTGTTCTATCATCTATTTGTGCAAAGCTAAAACCCAGCCCAGTTCCTTTTTGTATATCATATATGTTATGATAATAGCCTTCTTTTATCGTATCTACATATCTAATTTCCATTAATTGTTGTTCTATATCTGCCAATTTCTTTAATTTAACATCTATATTTTGTTGTAAAGCTTCATATCTACTAATTCTATAAGCATAAGCAGGGGCATTGTACTTCGCTAATAACTTCTTTTTTATACTTTCATTTGTTATGTTGCTATTTATTACCTCTAATAAGTTTTTATAATATTGCTCTGTTTCTTTTTTATTTAGTAATTTTAGTAAGGTTTCTTTTTGTAAGCCTGTATCTTTGGCAAAATTTTTATATATCTTTACTATTTCTTTATTTATACTTTTGGTTGCTCGCTCATATGCTTGTATTAATGAATTTATGGTGTTTTCTGTTCCTTTTTCTAGTCTTTTCATTAACTCTGTAGAACGTTTTTCCCAATATCCTTGTGGTTTTCTTGCCATAAAATTGACACCTCCTATTCGTTGGTGTCATCTTTGTCGTGATTATTATCGAAACCACCACTACTATTAAATATTTTACTTTGCATCTTCATATTTTCTTCTTTTTCTTCTTTTAATCTTTGTAACTCTTGTTCTATATCATCAACATAAGGATGATTTTCAAGTTTTGTTCTTGTACTTATAGTTGCGTCATTATTTAATGTTTGTATTTGTTCGGTTGTATTAAATATTCTTGATTTGTTAAATATAAATTTAAAGTCAAATACATTTAAATCTTTTGGTATCTCTCCTAATCTTTTTAAATGTTCTGCAATGAACCAAAATAACTGATATAATCCTTCTGTAAGATTTGCTATACATTCATCTGCTTTTAAATCCAAATCAGTATATAAGAACTCCAAACTAATTCCACTTGGTGCTTGTCCGATTAGTTCGCTTTTGTTCGTATTTACTCCTCTTCCAAATTCATATATCTTCTCTTCTAATAACTTAAGAATAATTTGTCTAGCTTCATATGGAAATGGTATCGTTTCTGTTTCTATCTTTCCTGTTGCATCATTATTTCTAACAATACCCATAATTTTTATTCTTTCAACTAATTCAACAAGATTTTCAGCACCATATCCATTTATTTTATATATAAACTCTTTTAAGTCTTCAATTGTGTTAATAAAATTAGAATTAATTAAATCATATGCGTCTATCAAATCTTTAATTGGCTCTAAATCTGTTTGTCTTTCTTCATTGTTTTTTATAATTATATATGGCACTTTGCCCCAACCATGTTTCTCTATTTTTATTAGTTGTCCATTAAATAGTTGTTTTGTTACCCAATGTGGTTCAGGATTAATTCTTGACACATCTAATAAATATTCTTGTGTATTTGCTATTTCGTTTGTTTCTTCTATATAGTATCTTGTTTCTTTAGCGTTTTCCCACTCTACATATCTTTTTTTCTTTCCATTATCAATAATTTGATAATTATGTAAAATATCTGTTAGTGTCTTTTGAGTTTTTGTATCATATATATCAACAATATCTAGTGGTTCTGTATTGCAATATTTGAAATTACCATATTCATCATAATAAACATGCCAAACTGCATTAATTTTATTTGACATAGTTACTACAGATTCTTTTAAAAAATTATCGAAACCAACTCCTAGAACATTCCAAAACTTATCTACAATTGCTTTATTTACCTTTTTAAGTTTCTTTTTCTGTTCTTCTGTTAATTCTTCATTAACTATAGGCTCGTAAGATATAGTAATTGGCTTACCTACTACGTAATTTTGTTTCTGCTTAACTAATTTCCAATGATACCTATGGGCTACTTTAACTAGCGATTTATTTGGTATTTCAATTATCTTTTCTATTTCTTTTTGTTTACCTGTTATCTCATCTTTTTCTTTGCCCATTATCTTATATTCATTTAATTTCTTAAAGCATATGTCATGTTTTCCTTCAAAATATTTTTGACCTATTCTCATTTGTCTTTTTAAAGGACTTGCTATATCATCTGTAATAAATTGTTTTATTATTTCACTATCCAAATTTGGTAATGAACTTTTTATTATTTCTGTTTGTGTCATGATTTCCTCCTAACTCGCTAAATATAAATCATCACTTCCATAACGAAGAGCATCTATTCTGTGGTTGTTTTTATCTTCTGGTATTTCTAATGGATTTCCGTATTTATCAGTTTTCCATCTATATAATCCTAATTCTTCAATTAATCCTTTACATTTTGGGTCTACTATAATTTCATACCCTTGCAACCATTTTATTCCATGTAAAATACTATCTGGTCCTTTTTGTGCTGGTATCGCATTAATTGCATATTTATTAAGTTCTGCTATTGATTTTGGTTCTGCACTATCACACTTAATTAAAGCATAATTTGGTATTCTTGGTCTTATTGCATTCGCTAATTGCTCGTTGTCTAGTTCACATGCACTAAATTCATCAAATACATATATCTTTTTATGCTTTGTATCTACACTAAATTGTAAAAAACAAGAAGGGTCTGAACTATATCCAAAGTCCAAACCTCTTCTTATTAATTCAAATGTATTTTTATATTTTTCAGTATCCTCAATATGCCATTTCTTAAATATTAATCCTAATGCAATTCCTGGCATACCTAAACCTGCTGTTTTATATCTTTCATAATCTTCTTTACGCATTTTTTCATATGTTGCATAATCTTTTATATCTAAAAACTCATTCAATTTATAATTAGTAATCATTAATAATTGGCTCGTTTTTTCTTTTACTTGTTTTCCTAAATATTCAAATTCTTGTTCTTCTTCTATTATTAACTCTTGTTTTCCGTTTTTAGATAATATTTCTTCATCTGGTGTTAATTTTGATGTAAGTTTTTTTACTATAAAATGTTGATTGCTCCACGGGTTGAAACTTGCTACTGTTTGTCTAAAATATCCTGTTGGTAGTAATCCCCTTGAACACATTCTTGTATTATTGTAAGTTTCCTCTTTTACTATTTCAAATGCTTCTTCAAACCACTCAAAGCATAGTACCAAATTTGGGTCATCAATTGTAATAGATGCTATTTTTTGCCAATCATCTAATCCTCTAAAGAATATCTTTTGCCCTGTTATTTTGTTTGTTGCCTCTAAAGGGCTTAATTTAAAATCCCATTCACTATCTAATCGCAATTTTCTGCAAGCCCATTTTAAATCTGCATATACACTATCTTTTAATGTTGTTGCTGTATCTCTTGTTGCTAACAAGCATGCTTTTGGATATTTCTTTAATAAATACATCCATCTCAATGCTATTGTTTTTGATTTTTTGCTTCCTTTAGATCCCATTAGAATTACTTCATCGCCTTTAAAGTTCCAAAATGTAGCTAGGCATAGCCCCTACCTATTTGTTCTTGTAAGCTTATTCTTTCGGTATTAGACTGCATTAGCACCACCTCCATAAAAAGCCACCTGCTTTTGAAAGCTTACCATTCGCAACTTTACATATACTGCTATTATCTATGTTTGTTTCTTTACCAGCTTGTAAAGCAGAATTGTATTTTTTTATCAATTTTCCATTTAAATCAACTTGTTCTATTGGCTTATTATTTATCATAACTCCTCTTACTTTCTTAGCTTGTCTTTCTATTTTTGTTCCATAATTGTTATTATATTTACATGTACACCACTCAAGATTATCCACTTTATTATTTCTTGTATTTTCATCTATATGATTTATTTGTGGCAAATTATTAGGATTAGGAATAAATGCCTCTGCAACTAATCTGTGTATATAATAATCTTTTCCTGATAGTTGCACTCTATTATAATTTGTTGCTGTTTTAGGTTTTAAGATTTTTCCATTTTTCATAAAGAGTGCTTTTCCATTCCATACCTCTCTATCTAACGATTTTACTCTTCCTAAATTGCTAACCTGGTATAACTCTTCATAGCCCTCAATATCTTTCCATATTTCTTGCATTAGTTAGCACCTACTTTCATATTTTTTTCTATTTGTTCTTGAATGCTTATTCTTTCTTTATTCATTTACATCATCCACTAATTCTATTTTATATCCTCCGGACACTTCTTTTTTTTCAATAAATGTTCCATATCTTTTGCCTAGTAATTCTGCACATTTAGTTCTATCTTGTAATGATGCCTCTAATCCAAATTGGTCTTTTTCTTCTCCACGCATTACTTTTGTTAGGTATTGTAAAACTTCATCTTGTGAGGCTATTCTTTTATCTTCTTTTTCTTGAAGTTTTACTTTTATAAATTTGTCTAGTTTTGACAAGTTTTGTGAACCTAATCTATTAAGATTTTTTCCTTTATATCCTGCCATTTCACAAGCTTTTGTTGCATTTGCTGTTTCAATATAGTAGTCTATAAATCTTTTTTGCATTTCTGTTAGATTTTCATATTCTTGTTTTATTTCTTCATCTTCCATCTGCCTCATTTCCTTTTCTATGTTCTTTCGCTAGATATTTCATTAAATCTATTTTGCTATAACATTCATAATCTTGTTTATATCTATCTTGTAATTCAAATTCATCTGTTTCTTCGTTGTATATTTCTACTTGTTCTCTTTTTAGTATTTGATATTTAGTGCAATACTTACAATTCTTTTCACTATAAAATTGAAAACTATTTATTTTATATATTTGTTCTTTTATAGACAAGGCATATAATAATTTATTTATGTTTTGATTAATGTTCATCTACTAATACTCCTATAAATTTATCATCTGCGTATAACTTAGTTTTACTTTTATTTTCATATTGTTCCACTATCTCATTTATAAAATAATTACTGCTTGCTACTATTTCACACACATCTTCATAATCAAATGTTTTATCATCATTTTGGTTATGTCCATACTCATATAACCATACATGCGTTAATTCATGTTTTAATATTTTTATAATATTAGCTTGATTTTCTAATAATAGTATTTCTTGTGTTTTGTATATTGTCACTCCCAAAGTTCCTTCTTGTTTCATTTCGTTATTTATTGTAGCTTCATCAACTGATTTTATTGCCCACTCTGTATTATTTATTTTGAATTTCATTTTTCTTTTTTCCTTTCTTTGGTCTATATCTAAAACAATAATCATAATGTTTACATTGCTCACATCTTCTTTTCATACAATTTGCCCAATTAATTTTATCTTTCATAATAATCACACTTTGTTATGATTGTATCCCCCTTTTTGTGTATTCTTATTTCACAATCATATCTTTCTTTGTTTTTGCATTTTGAGCAATGTTCTTCTATATATTTTTTGTATCTCTCTTCATTTGTCATAGCTATTTCCTCCATCTTATTTTATATTCCGACATGTTATGACATTATTCGCATTTTTGGTTTGTTATAAAATTGCTAGTATTTACAATACTGTTTATTCAAATTTAAAATTAGATGATATAATTACTGTGTAAATTACATACTGTATTAGCAATTGTACATATAACTTTTACATTATTTATAATTTGTTCAGGCTCATTATTTACTGCTTGTTCTTGATTTATTTTCTTTTCTAAACTATCATTTAGTCTATTTAATCTTTTCATTTCATCTAATAAATAATCTTTTATTTCCATATCTTTACCTCTTTTCTTATAAACACTACAAAATATGTAAGTTATATATAATCTTTCTATATATGTTTACATACTTCGTACTATTTACATGTTTAGAACTCGCTAGGAAAGTTCTGTATTAGTTTATATAGATAAATTTACAAGGGGTTAATAAATGATTATTCCAAAAATAACAGCTTTTTTATATTATCAGTTACCTAGCATACTGGTAATAACTAATTTCTTGTAATTCCTTTTATTGCCCAAAATTGAGCTTCTTCTAATTTAGTAATTGTTAGACTTGTTTCTCTTGAATTTTTGCAGTTTTCTTCAATAAAATCATATATTTTTGAGAATTTTTCTCTTATTTGTTGTATTTTTTCGTTTTTTTCTTTACTTACTTCTAAGTATTTTGCTTTATCATTCATTTTCATTCTTCCTTTCATAACATAATAAAAGAGCCTATCGCGTGATAAGCTCTAATTTATTTTTCTTTTTTCGACTTTTTATTAAATATTTTTCTAACTAATAGTATAATAATTTCGTCATTTTAATTTCCTCCAATCTTTATAGAAAGGAGGTCATAAGTACAGATGAAAAAAATATTTAAAATTCTCATTAAACTTTATGTTATAAAATCTATGAAAGACATCTTGAAGATGTTTGAATAGTACATAAAGTAAAAATACTAGAGTTTGCCGACTCTAGTATTTTTGTCATTTTTACAAATGAAAATTTTTAAAATTCTCTTTAGAAATGAGTTACTTTCGTTCCCCATTATTGTTCTTTAATAAAGGTCCCACATTTTATATATTTGATTAGCTCGTTTCTCATTTCTTCTAATATATTATAATGAGTTTATTCAAAAAAGTCAATACTTTTTAAATGATTTTAGAACCTACCTAGACTTATTCAGTATTATACAGTATTATTCAGACCTATATAGCATAATAAAAGAGCTGATATTTAAAACATCAACTCTTAAATGTGGGATTGTTCATTAAAGTTTACTTTTGTCGCCTGGTCTTATGAGATATTTTCATATCTGCGACTTTTCATAATATTATCAATTATAACTATAACATATTTCTGTAGTAACTTTCAGTAACTTTTAGTATCTTATTTAATTTTTAGCCTTAAAATTATATATTGGTCTTATTATTTTTTGTATTTCTACTGTATCTTGTATATTGTCTATTATTTCTTGCATAGGTTTATAGCAAAATGGTGCTTCATCTATTGTTTCTTCTACTACACTTGTTGAATATATATCTTTCATACTTTTTTCGAACTCTTCTAGTTTAAACATCTCTTTTGCTTTATGTCTTGACATTACTCTTCCCGCTCCATGTGGTGCCGAACAATTCCAATCTTTATTTCCTTTTCCTACTGCTATTATACTTCCATCCCTCATATTTATTGGTATTAAAACTTTTTCTCCTTTTTTAGCTGATATAGCTCCTTTTCTTACTATATTATCATCAAATGATATATAATTGTGTACTGTTTCAAATGCTTTAAAATCAATACCTATTTTATTTTGAATTACCATTGTATTATATCTATATCCTAAATCTATTGTTTCAATTTTTTCCTTATATGATGAATTAGGGAACATTTCTTGTAAAATTCTTTGTGATATCTCTACTCTATTTATTGAAGCATATTTTTGACATATTTCCATATCATGTAAATACATTTCTCTATATTTACCTGTTAAATAACATAGTTCATTTGGTAAGTCTGGTTTATTTTCTTTATATTGTTCTTCTAATTCTTTCAATGCTTTTTGTATTTCTACTCTTCTTCCTTGCTCTTTATATGTTTTGATTATTTCTTCTTTCTTTTGATACATTTCTTCTTTACCAGAACATAATTGAATTGCTAAATTCTGATAATATTCTGCCACTTGTTTTCCTAAGTTTCTACTTCCTGTATGGATTACTAAATATTTATTCTCTTCATCATCTACATCAACTTCTATAAAATGATTTCCTCCACCTAGTGTTCCTATTGCTCTATCGAACTTCTTTGTTTCTTTCAGCTCCCTTAAACAATATAATTCTTTTATTGGTTTAAAATCTAATAATTTATGTTCTCTTATATTTCTTCCTGCTGGAATATATTCATTTATTATTTCATCTAACTTTTTCAAGTCTAATTCTATGCTTCCTAATTCCACACACAACATTCCACAGCCTATATCTACACCAACTATATTAGGTATTACTTTATCTCCTAAATCTGCTGTAAATCCTATTACACATCCTTTTCCTGCATGAACATCTGGCATTATTCTTACTTTGCAATTTTTAAATGCTTCTTGTTTTAATAATAAATCAATTTCTTCTATTGCTTTTTCTTCAACATTTTCTGTAAATATTTTTAAATCTTTCATGTTTGTTCTCCCATCTTATCAAATTTATTTAATGCTATTCCATTCATTCTTTTTATGTATTCATAATTATAATTCATTTCACTAGCAACAGTTACTAATGATTTTCCTTGTATATAAACTTTTTCTATCATTAATTTATATGGTTGTTTTAATTTATCTAATTGCTCTAATATTGCCTTTTGTTTTTCATTTTCTTTTACTATTTTTTCTAATAACTCGTTCATTGTATCAATTAACTTTGCTACCTTTTCAGCCATACTATCTTCTACTTCTCTACTTCCGTTTTGGCATATCTGATAATACTGCTGTTATGTTTGTTATACTAGTTTTATATTCTTCTATGTATTGTAACCTTCCTTCTATCCATTTTTGATTATTCTTATAATCTTTTAAATCTTCTCTGGTCATTTCTTTTGTGCTCCTTTCTGTTTATTTTTTGTATTTTCTCTTATTAATTCATTTTTAAAATTGTCCAGAATTTTATATGCTTCATTTACTTGTTTTTGATTATACTTCCTATTGTTTAAACTTATCATATCTACACTTTCTAATAAGTTCATTGTTTGATTTATTATTTTATATACGTGATTTATTGTCATTTGTGTCAGCTCTCTTTCAAATATTTATATATTAATTTATCCGTTTTCTTCTATAAGGTTTTCTCTTAACTTTCTTAAACTTGTTCTATTTTTATACTTTTTTTAGCAAACTTGTACTACTTTTCTATATAAAGTTTGCTACTTTTAGTCTAATTTGTAACAGTTTTGTTCAAATTGTTCTTTGGTTAGTATTCTTTTAATATCTTCTGCATATATATAATAATTTATATCTAATCCAGTAAATTGTGCTGTTCTATATTTAGTTGTTATTTTCTTTCCTACGCTTTCATAATTATTATTAACAATGTCATATATACCTGTTACTAATTCTCCGTTCACATAGTCTCCACACTCTATTAAATCTATTATGTTTTTGCTGTGTTTTGTTATATATGGCTTATTTACATATCTTTCATTTTTATTGTCATTAAAAACATACCATTTTAACGAAGTATCTATTTTATCAAATTCTATTCTTATAAGTTTTCCAATAATTCCCCTAGTTCTTACATACTCTCCAACTTTTATTTCTTCCACTGTTATTCCTCCTTCATCTTTTTATATGCTTCTTTTAAATCTACTTGTCCTATAAAATCGCAATCTTCTTTTGTTGCTGTATATTCTGCATATATTGCACATTCATCTTTAAAATATAATCCTGTTTCAAATGGTATTAATACATAACCAACATCATCTTCGTTATCTAATGCAAATCTAATTACTACATCTTGTTCCATGTCATATTTTTGTAAGTGTTCTATTAAATCTTTAACTTTCATTTTCTTTACTCCTTTTCTGCTTTACTTTCAAAGTATTGTTTTATTTGTCTTTTATATGTATATACATCTACTATGCTGTTTATATCATAGTCAAATGCCATTTTCTCTGCCATTAAATCTATTATTTTATCTTTATTTTTTAGTTGTTCATTTAATGTTTTAAATTCTTTTTTATATAAACTATATTTATTTAGTTTCTTTACTTCTTTAACTCTATTTCTTAATTTCCTTAATAAATCTTTATTATGTTTTTTTAATTTTTCTATCTCTTTGTCTTTTTTACATATTTCACATAATACATATTCATTATCTTTTAATGGTTTCATACATTTTTCACAATGTGTTATTCCACTAGACACCATTCCCATTTTATTTTCTCCCTTCTAGTAGTTCTTTTAATACATCTAATTTTATATATTTCTGTGCGTTAATAATTTTTGCATCATCAGGAATTTCTGCATCTCCTTCAAATATTATTCTATATTCTCCATTATTCAATATTTCTTCTATCTTGTCTTTTACTTTTTGAGCTGGAATTAATTGCCCTGTTTCCCAATCTTCAATTAGTTTATATATATCTAAACTTCTTATTTTTTCTTTTTCTTCTATTTTTGTCTCTGCTTCATTTAATTCTATTCCTACAATTTGTAGTAATCTATTTTTACTCTCTATCTCTTTGTCTTTTTCTTTTAGCATATTTAAGACTGTTTCATACATATATTGTTGTTTTCTTAAACATATGGCTTCTTCATCAAAGTTATTATCATCACAAATCTCTGCGTTCTCAAGACAAATATCCCTTTGTTTTTTAAAATATTCTATTACTTCTTGTTCTTTTGTCATCTTTACACCTCTTTCTCCAACAAATAAACACTTTCTCTTAAACTATCTATTTCAACCTGATATTCTCTAATTTGTTTTTCTTTATTTTGTATTTCTAAATTGTTTATAAATAATCCTGTAACCACCCCTAATATAAATACTATTAGTATTACAAATGCTGTTTTTATTTTGTTCTCTATTTCATATATATTTTTGTTATAATACTTTGTTTTTTTCATTTGATACCTCCAACTTATATAACGTTACTTCATAATCACTAAATACTTCTTCTATTATCTTATATACTTTGTTCCAATCTCCGTTAGCAATTCCACAGCCTATTCCATAGGGCATTGCTATACTTAAATTATTATTTTCTGCCCATCTTTTTATATATGTTAATGCTTTTTTCATTGCTTCATAATCTGTATCAAAGTTTGGCTTTTGACTAAACATATTACATATTGTTTTATTATCACTTACTCCACAGAAGAATACATTTCCTTTTAATAATTTATAATTATTTTCTAGTTCTTTACAATGTTTTGAATATTCTTTTTCTAATCCAGGATATTGGAGTGCTAGTTGTCTAGCTACTCCGCCTCCCATTATTCCCTGCACATTAACTTGATGGACAATTATATTTTCTGAACAATTTAATATGTTTCCTTGTTTTATTTTAACCATTAGTTTGTCTCCTTTTTGCTAATATTTTCCCATATACTCCACATTCATCTAAAGGTACTTCTCTTAACACTTTTACTTTTGATGTTCTAACTTTTCCATCTGTATCTGTCGGCATTACTATATCTGATATTTTTGTTTCTACTTCTAATATTGCTAAGTTTCTCCAATCCTTTCCAAAATTCAAAGCCCAGTTTAGATGAGATATATTAATTCCATAACTACATGCTTTAGTTATATCTGAATCACATATCTCTTCTTTAAACTTCCCTATTTCATATGTGAAATTGCTATTATAATCTGCATGATATGTATTATCTTTGTGTTTTCTCACTGCTTTATAGAATATAGCTTTTATTTTTGTATGTTTTATTCCGTAAAAGTTAATAAAGTCGTTTATATTTTTAGGCATATATACTATTCTTGCATTTCCTGATATATTAATTTTTCCTACAGTATCTTTATATAGTTTATTCACAACTTGAGTATTGCCTCCTGCTTCTACTGAACTGTTTTCCCTTGCTACTACTGAACTGTTGTCCCATGCTACTACTGAACTATTCCCATATGCTACTACTGAACTGTTGTCCCATGCTACTACTGAACTATTCCCATATGCTTTTACTGAACTGTTTCCCCATGCTACTACTGAACTGTTGTCCCTTGCTACTACTGAACTGTTTCCCCATGCTTCTACTGAACTGTTGCCACATGCTTCTACTGTACTGTTGTTCCATGCTTCTACTGAACTGTTGCCACATGCTTCTACTGTACTGTTTCCCCATGCTACTACTGAACTGTTGCCACATGCTTCTACTGAACTATTCCCATATGCTACTACTGAACTATTCCCATATGCTACTACTGAACTGTTGTCCCATGCTACTACTGAACTATTCCCATATGCTTTTACTGAACTGTTTCCCCATGCTACTACTGAACTGTTGTATTTGTTTCTTACTACTGCCTTATCCCAATATGTTCCAAATTCTATGTATATTCTCCCTTTAAAATCTAATGGTATATTATCCAACTCTTCTTGATTTTTTACAGTTATCTCTGTTAGTTCTTTATAATTTATATTATTCATTTTTTATTTTTCCTTTCTTATTTTATTATTCTTAATTCCAATTCTGGATAAACTTTTTCAAATATTTTATGCTTTAATTTAAATACATCTGTCTGCATTCCTTTTACATCTTCTACTATTGTTTTTTCATTTTCTATGTATTGAAAATCTGCTATATATTCTATTTTTCTAAATATTTTTCCATTTTTCCTAAAGCTTTCTTGTAATAAAAATCGTGGTTGTAATTCTAAATTGCTTATTTTACCTGCTTTTAACAATAGCTTTAATTCTTTATATCTTTTGCTCTCTTGAATACTATCAAACTCTTTCCCATCTACAATTACTTTTTTGTTTCTGTATTTGTTCATATTATTTTCTCCTGTATCCCTAAAATTTGTTTTATTCCTTTTATGTGTTCTTCTGCATATTCACAATTGTTTGTACCTCTAAAGTTTGGGTCTTCTAGTCTCATACATCCAACCACATTTTACACATTTACCGTTCTAGCGGTGGATAATTATATTTCATAGATTAATCCTAAACATCAAACCAGCCAAATATTGTTGGTGTACTTTGTCCAGCAACTGCTATTGCCCATTCGTTATGCCATTCTAAATCAATTATATATTTGCAAATATGTGCTAGTTTATTTTTATTTCTTGTCTTAAACGTTATAAATAATATCTTATTTTTTGATTTATATTTTTTAATATATTTTTCTATTTCTTTTAGAGTTGTATCTCCATCTATAGACTGTTCCATATCGCTTAAAAATTCTTCACATTCTTCATATTGCTTATTGTTTAAATTACTAACTAAATTTTTAAGGTGTTGAAAATATTCATAGCATTCTTCCATATTTACCTCCTAATCCAATCTTGGAATATGCTGATAATTTAATGCTTCAAATCCTGTTTGTGTTCTCTCATATACTGCTACTGTTTTCCCTGTATATTCACATTTCTTTTTATCTATCGCTTTTACATATCCCATTTTTTCTAATTCTGTTAGCCTTGGTGCTGTATAATTTCTTTCTGTACTTGGTATAAATCCTAAATCAAATAATTCTACTGCTAATTCTTTTGCTGTTTTAGGTTTGTCCAATCTATTTAAAATTTGTATGTATCTTATTTTTGTTTTATCTTGTATGTCATTAAAACTCATTTGTCTTGTCTCTGCTGTAATCATTTGTTTTTCACTCTCCTATCTGTTTTATATCCATTCTTTCAGCCAACTGTTTTATAAAATCTTGCATACTTTGAGGTAATAGCTTTTGTTCATTTTCTCTGTTTACTATTACTTCATACTGTTTTAAAAACTGACCCTTTGTAACGCTATTTACTATATCTGTGTCTGTCTGTGCTAGTTCTCTGACTTGTCTTACATTTCCAAAAAACTTTTTTACCTCAGTACTAGCAAGTTCAAATTGTTCTTCTGTCATATACAGTCCACAGCATATCATTTTATAAGCTTCATTCCACGCTTCTATTGCCGTTTTGCTAGTTGTTGGTTTTATCATTTCTATTGCATTTTTTCTTATATCTGCAATTGTTGGAGGATATGGACTTGTTATCATTGTCTTTTTTACTGCTTCTAATACTAGTCTATAATCTAAATCTCCCAAACACTCTAGCCACGTATTAATCATTAATTGCTTTTGTGTATTATCTTTTTTTGCTATACTGTCATAATTACCAGCTAAAAGTGTTATTACTTGTATTGTTTCCGTTTTGTTCATCTTCTAATTTTGCCTCCTCCCATAATTGTTTAAAATCGTTTATTCCGCTTTTAGTGTTACTATATTTTCCTTCAAGTACGCTTGTCGCTTTATCTATTCTCATAAGAAAATCAAAATCAGCTTTCCATTTTCTATCATTTTGTCCTGTAAGAAACTCACAAGAATTTGCAATTTGGCATATTTGTTCAAACTGTTCTTCTGTAAATTCTTTAAGAAACTTATCTATTGTCTTTTCTCTCTTTTCTGTAAGTTTTTGAATTTGTGGTAAATTCGTACAAGTGGAATTGTATATTTCTTTTATTCTTATTCTTTTATTTTCTTTTTCTTTTATATTATCTTCTTTTTTATTAGGAGAGACAGTTCGTCGAATATTCGTCGAATTATCTCCGAATAATCTTTGCATTGTTTTTTCATCATATTCTGGTATCTTACTTTGACTAGGTCTATCGATTTTTTGCCATGTATTCCAATTATAAAGGCTATAATAACTACTTCCGTCACAAGAGTAAAAGATTACGGACATATTAGAGCTTATCTCTGATAAGGTTTTATCTATATCGGCACTCCTTATACCTTCTTCGTAAGGGAATAATGTAGACTTTAAATATACTGGATTACATCTTCCTCGACCTTCATCATCAGCAAGAGAGAATAGACCTATAAAAACTAATTTTCCCAAAGTTGATAACTTGCTAAAATCTTCACTTTGCCATATATTAGGGTCTATCATTCTCTTTCTCGCCATTTTTATCTCCTTTCGTACAATATAAGGGATAAAACTTATTTTGTCTTATCCCTGTTGTTTAATCTAAATAATTTCTGCCGTATCTGGCTATAAAGTCTTCTTTTGTTTTGTTGTAATATGTTTGCCATATCAATTGTGCTGTTCTTTTTAAAACTAAATCTAATTCTTTATTAAAATGCACTCCATAATCACTCATATTGTGCCAATCTGCTCTTAACCAAATCCACATTCCATCTTCTTCGCTTAATTTTCTGTTTGCTGTTCCCTCAAAAATGTGATGTTTATGTAGATTTGTTGTGCTTTTAGTTATATAGCACTCTTTTTTACTTTGTATTATTGATTTCATCTCTTATCCCACTCTTTCAACAAGCTATTTATTTCCTGTTGTGATTTTGTTTCTATATCTAATTGCTTACATTCTTGTACTATTAATTCAATTAATTTTGCCATTTCTGACGAATTATAACTACTCGAACCATAATATGTAACTACATTTGTAAAACCGTTCTAATTTGCTTTTCATCGTTTCTGTTATCCAACCCAAACCATGATTGCTCCATGCTTGTCTAAATCTTTCTACTGCTTCATTTTTTACTGGAACTATTTCAAAACTTCCAATGTTTTTTATTAAATCTTTGTAGATTTCTTCTTTTGGTATATGTAATTTATCTTGTAATTTTCCTAATAGTACCCAACAATAAGCATTACTATCTAAACTTCTTTTAGGTCTATATTCTTCAATTTTATACATCTTATTTTTATCTAATTTAAATATAAAACTTAATAATTTTTCTGGACTTCCTATCATATAAACACCTACTTCTTATCTGGTAATGTATTGCACTTATTCACAATTTCTATATACTGTTCTTTAGTCAAATCTGCAGTATTGTTTACTTTAAAATATTCCTTTAATGTTGGTATAACATCATAACCTTTTCTAATCATAAGAGAATATATTGACTTTGCTTCTACTTCTGTAATTTTATTAGTTGCACTTACTGATTTCTGTTTCTTTTTATATACATCTTCACTTGGATTTTGGTCTGGATCTTCTCCTGTTATTATTTTATAAGATTTCATTAGTGCGTATTTATCTGCATAAGTCATTGCCTTCCCAGAACCCTTATCTTGTGCATCTATTCCTTCTGCAAATGTTATTGTTTCTACATATTCATCTGTTTTATCAATATTTACAAATCTATAAGTAGTTTTTATTCTACTAAAAATATTGTTTTTTTCTCCATATTCATTTGTAGTAGTAAACATTGTACTTTCTAATACTTCTCTATTTACTGGATAACTATAAACTCTATATTTAAATTCCAATTCTTTTACTGATTTTAATACATCTGCTTCTCCAACTGCTTTATATGCACTTTTGCCTTGTCCAACTGTTAAATTTTTGTTTACCTTAGAAATTTCATTTGTTATATTAGACAGTTTTTCAAATATGTTCATCTCTTTAATTTCCATAGTATTCTCCTTCTTTAATATCTTTTAAATCTAAATAATCCATACTTTCTCCTACTTTATTCTTAAACTAGTATTTTGTGTATTTATATTTACTCCTGATGGTATTTCTCCAGTTTCTTTAAAATGATTTCTAATTGCTGTTTTATCTATTTTTATTGTTATTACTTCTTCCTTAAATTTTTCTGGTATCTCGGCTTCATTTATGATTTCTATACTTACTGGATTTTTAGTAATCGTTAAACTTCCTAACTCAGTTTCTATTTTTGTAAATCCACTTTTTTCCATACAACCTTTTACATATTCTTTAAATTTTATAAGCCTATTTTCTAATACTTTTCTTTGTTCTGAAATTCGTTTTTCTTCGTTTTTCATTGATTCAATAGTTAATTCTATGTTTCTTGTATAACCAATTAAATTTTGACTTTTCTGTTGCAATAATTCTATTAATTCTTTTTCGATTATCTTTTTATCTTCTTCTGACATTTCTTCTTGTTCTATTAACATTGGAAACGCATTTGTTATTTGATATAAACTTAAATTAATCATTTAAATCTTCCTCCCAATATTCATCATCTTTTTCAAATAAATGTTCTAAATAACTGTCATAATCATTGTTTGTTTCTATATAGTCATCTTCGACCATTCTATTTTCTAACATTTCAATTCTCCTTCTTGCATATCTGATTATTTCGTGTTAAAATAAATACAGATATGAATTTATATAAGTTTATGTTTTGAACTAGTTTTGATTTAGCGGTCTAGCTAGTTCTTTTAATTTATTTTGTAAATTCTTTACACTTCCATATTGTTGTGTTCTTGCTAAATTGTTTATTTCTTTTAAAATATCTTTTTGTTCTTCATTTTCAAATCTTAAATCTTTGTTTTCTTCATGTACTGCTAAATTTTCTTCTGTTAATTTTTTGTTTTCTTTTGTCAATTCTCTAATTTTTCTTGCAAGTTCTACATTTCTTGCATTTAATTCATCGTATTCTTTGTTACTTATAAACATTTTCTTTCATCTCCTTTCTTGTAAAATTTTGTAAAATAATATATAATATCCTCGAAAGTGAGGTAATTTTATGAGCACTTCTGATGTTATTGAAATAATTTCAATTATTACTAGCTTAACTACTTCTATAATAGCTATTTGTATTTCTGTAAAAACTTTAAAACAATCTAATGAAGCTATTGTTGAAAGTTCACGTGCTAATATTGTTTTTTATATAGAAAAAAGTAAATATAATGTTCTACATACATTAGTTATAAAGAATTTTGGAAATTCTGTTGGCAAAATAATTTCCATCGATACAAATCCAAAACTAGATTGGTCAAAAACTAAATTATCAGGTATTCCTGTAAAACCTATTACAGAATTTTCTAATATTTTTTTAGCTCCAAATCAAACTATAAAATCTGATTTTGATTTTCGCCATTGTAAAAATACAATGATAAATGTGACATTAAAATATGAAACTTTAAGCAAAATATATACTGATAATTATTCTATAAATTTAGCTATAACTAATAATATTGCACATCTTGAGCCAAATACTTCTACTGTTGAACAAGGCTTAAAAGCTATTCGCAATAGTATTCAAGAGCTTTCTGACAAATTGTCTTAACGCTTTCATATACTTCTTCTTTTCTATAATTACTTCCTTTTACAATTATTTGAAGTTCTACAGTATCGTCATTTTCTATAATTGTATTGTTATCTTGCCCTCTAGCAAATCCATCCGAAATATTATTATTGAGCCTTAGCATAAGAGGGTAAATTTGCTTTTTTTCTCCCATTTTTCCACCTCCTAATAAATCGTGTTTTGCAAAAATCCCCAAACAGTAAATGCTACTGCACTTATGTATAATGTACTATATACTACTGCTTGTCCTATTCTCATATAGACTTTGTTTTTGTCTAATTTAAAATTCTTCCATGTTCTTTTCATTTGGTTTACCTTCTTTCTAATAAAATCTTTTGTAATAATTGTAATGTTGTTTCTGCTTCAATTCTTTTCTTTTTTTCCTCTTCAAATAATTCTTTTGAAACAGAGTCACTATCAGTCGCTATTTTGTAATATCCACCTTCTGTCATAAAATGTTTTAATTGATTTGTTTTGCACAGTCTTTTAACTTCTTCAACTCCTATTCCACTTTGTCTTGAATATTCTTCTGCAGAAACATATTTTGAAATGCTCAATACCATCACCTCGCGTTCTTCTGGTTAATTTTTTTTAACTTTTTATGTTAAAAAAATATAGTCCATAAAATTGTAATTATTCGCAATGCAAAATTTTATAATACCACCTATCACTTTTTTACCAGCGTTTTTTCCATTATTTTTTAAAATAATATTTAGTTGATATTTGCTAATCCCTATATTTCTAGCCATTTCTGCTTGATTTCCATTAAATTTTTCTTTTAATAATGTAGTAAATGCCTTCATATTAATTTCCATATTCACACCTCTTTTCTTGGTTAATTTTTTCTAACCATCGCCATTATATATAATTAAAAATCATATGTCAATACTTTTGGTAAATTTTTTTTAACTTTTTTTGTTGACTTTTTTTAACCGTTGATATATACTATATTTGGAGGTATTTTTTATGTTTGATAAAAATAAATTTGCACAAATTTTAAAAAATATAAATGAAACTTATAATAGCCAAAGAGATTTTTCAAAAAAATCTGAAATAAATAGAACTTATTTATCTCAATACATGAATATGAAATTGGACACACCCCCTAAACCTAAGATATTAGAAAAATTAGCTAATGCTTCTAATAATATTGTTTCTTATGATGAATTAATGCAAATATGTGGCTATATTGATGCCAGTTCAAATTCTAATCTTTTACTTTTATATAAAGATTTAGAAAAAATTGAACAAGAATATATTTCTGCTGAAAAAAAACTAAATGCAAAAGAATATGTTATACATCATGATTTGTTTCAACAATTATTAAAATTTTTAAACGATGGTTATACAACTCCTGAAAACTTTAACCCTAATATAATACTAGCTGATTTAGATTTTATTTCAAATAAATCAAAACAGAAATTATATAACTCATTGAAAACCGAATTTGCATATTTTTATGAAGAAGATAAAATTAGAGATACACTCAAAAAAGAAAAAACATACAATAATTCACAATTATCATCGAGTCGACATATATTTGGTACTAAAGATAAATTATTTATTATTCCAATTTTAGGCAAAATTACAGCCGGACAACCAATACTAGCTGAAGAATATTTAGAAGGTTATTTACCAGTTGATCCAAATATATATGGAATGACAACACCTGATAATTATTTTTACCTAAAAGTATCTGGAGAAAGTATGAATTTGAAAGTACATAATGGAGATTATGCTTTAATCCACAAACAAGACTATGTAGAAAACGGAGATATAATTGTTGCTATTGTAAATGGAGATGATGAAGCAACAATGAAACGATATAAAAAAATCAATGATGAAATTGTTATGCTAGAACCCATGTCTACTTACCCAATGGAACCAATAGTAATTAATTTAAAAGAAACTAAATTTAAAATCATAGGAAAAGCAATAGGACAATTTGGAAAATTTTAAACAAAAGATAAGTAGAAGTACTTATCTTATTTTATAGGAGGTAAAATGGCAAAAAAAACCAACTTTAAATCTAATGGAAAAGAATATTTTAGAGTAACAAAAACAATAGGACATAAAGCAGATGGTACACCTATAAGAAAACAATTTTATGGAACAGGTAAAAAAGAGGCAGAAGAAAAAGCGGAAAAATATATAAATAAAATAAAAAATGGTATGTCTTTGGATTTCGAAAATGTAACTATTGATGAATTAATATATAAATGGTTATTTGAAATAAAGAAAAACGAAATAAAGCCATCCTCTTTTCAGTCTTATGAGGGAACTTATAGAAATTATATTAAAGATTCAGATATATCTGGATTAAAAGTATATAATACAAAATCAATTCAAATACAAGAATATTACAACAAGCTTGGTAAAAATAAAACATATTCACAGATAAAAAAGTTAAACAAACTACTAAAACAATTTTTCTCATATGCAGAACGAGAGGGATTTATCTTAAAGAATCCTTGCAATAATATTACCATTCCAAATAAAAATACAAAAAAAGATATTAAGGCTGAAATAGAATACTTTAATGAAGATGAAATAAAACAATTAAAAAAGGCATTTAAAGGACATAAATTTGAAAATTTGATACTTACTGCCCTTGGAACTGGATTAAGACAAGGAGAAATACTTGCCTTAAAGTGGGAAAATGTTAACCTTGATGAAAAATATTTAGAAGTAAAAGAAACTGTTAAAAAAGTATATGTTTTTGATGACAACGGAAATAAACAATTAGAAACTATATATAATACACCTAAAACTCAAAATTCAATCCGTAGAGTTGATTTGCCTAATAAAATAGTAACTATATTATCAAATATGGATAAAAAATCAGATTTCGTTTTTAATGAAAATGGAGAACCCATTTCTGCTAAAACCCTATTTGGCAATTGGAAAAAAGTATTAAATGCTAATAATCTCTCTTATAAAAAATTTCATAGTTTAAGACATACTTATGCAACTATGCTTTTATCTCACGGTGTAGATTTAAAAACTGTTCAGGATTTAATGGGACATTCTGATATAACAATCACACAAATATATTTACATGTATTACCTAAAACTAAAATCAATGCTGTAAATAGAATAAATAGCCTCTTATAAGAAAACCAAAGTGTTAAAAAAGTGTTAAATGTAAAAATAGAGTATCACAATTATCTAGTGTAATCTTTGATACTCTAACATTTTGCATTTTTGGTGACCCCTACGGGAATCGAACCCATGATTCCACCTTGAGAGGGTGGCGTCTTAACCGCTTGACCAAGGGGCCACATTGACTTAATATTTATATCATTTTTTATTAATTTAGTCAAGTAATTTTATTAATTATATTTTTAATTGTGTCTCACTATATTCTAAGTGTTTACTTTTTTACTTTTTGTGTTATTTTTTTGTTTTTTACATATATTAAGTCTATTTTCAAATTTTATTTTTCCAATATTTCTTTAAGTCTAGTATTTTGTTTTGTTAAATATAAATATCCTATTAATGCCTCAAACGCAGTTGAATACATATAATCTTGAACATTCGCATTTTTTGGTAAATGATGATTTTCTGCATTTCTTCCTCTTCTAACAATATCTTTTTCTTCGTCTGTAAGTTCATCATAAATGCTCTTTAATTTCTCAGCTTGTGATTTTGCCTTTACATATCCTATTGCCTTTATATGTAATTCATGTGGTTTTAATTTTGTTTCATTTACTAGTTTAGTTCTAACATATAATTCATAAACACAATCTCCAACATATGCCCACGTTAAAGGTGGCATTAATTTTACTTCTGTTATATCTTTTTTAAATTCTAAAAATTCCACAATATATTCTCCTTTTGATATTTTATTTATGGCATTTTATTTGACATGTTCTATTGTTATCTTTCCTAATTTACCATTTTTAAACTCATCTAACAAAATTCTTGCTGTTTTTTCTTCATCAACTCTTCCACCAGACATTATACAACCTCTTTTTCTTCCTATTTCTAACATAATTTCATAAATATTATAGTTTTCTGGTTGTTCTTGAGCTAATGTTTCTTTTATAAAGTCTTCACTTATTTTATATCTTTCACATAATTTATTTTTATAATTTTTTAATAGAAATTCCGTTAATTTATATGCAATTTCTAATTTGTCTAAAATCTCTTCTTTAATAGAACCTGTAAAACATAAATTTAATGCAACTTCTTCACTCTCAAATTTAGGCCATAATACACCTGGTGTATCTAATAATTCTATTTTTTCATTAATTCTTATCCATTGTTTTTGTTTTGTTACACCTGGTTTATTTCCTACATTTGCTGTTGTTCTTTTTGCAATTCTATTAATAAACGAAGATTTTCCTACATTTGGAATTCCTAATATCATTGCTTTTATTCTCTTTCCAGTTCTTCCTTTTACAGCATGGATTTCTAATTCTTGTTTCATGCTATTTTCAATTTCTTTTATACAATTTTCTATTCCTTTTCCTGAATTTGAGTCAACTGCTACTGCTGTAATTCCTTTGTTTTTAAAGTATTCTATCCATTTTTTATTTTGATTATCATCTGCTAAGTCACTTTTGTTTAATACTATTATTTTCTTTTTATTTTTTGTTATTTCTGCGATGTTCGGATTTTGGCTTGATATTGGTATTCTTGCGTCTAATAGCTCTATAACGATGTCTACTAGTCTTAAGTCTTCTGTTATTTGTCTTCTTGTTTTTGCCATGTGTCCTGGATACCAATTTATGTTTGTCTTATGAAACTCCTCTTGATTATTATTTTTTTCCATTTTTTCACTTCCTTTTTACTTATTTTATAGGTTCTAAATACATTACTTCTTTACCTATTTTTTTAGCATACTCAATTTCTTTACTTGTTGAACTTCCAATATATCCATTAACATTAATTACATAAATAGCATCACTAATTTCAATCTTATTATAATGTAAATCTCCTAAAATTTGTTGTTCATTTTCACTAAATTTATCATTACTATAAATACATTGAATAACAACATATCTATTTTTAATTTCTAAATCTTTAGCGACTTCCATCATCTTATCTTTAAATTTCATACTACCACAAATAGTAACAATTTTATTCATATCTTTACCCTCTTTTTTTACATTCCTATTACATAGTCCTATAATTGTTCTTATCTGCTCTATCATCTAATTTTCTATCAAATTCCTGATTTCCATAGAACCAATCTGTCTTTTTATCTTTTGGATTTAATTTTCTATTTTTATCCAATAACAAATCCAATAATACTGCAATTGGCAATATAATTGCCACTATAGAAATTACAAGTTCTAAATTTTGTGTTGATGTCAAATTATTTCCATATGACATAATTTGTACTTTACTTGTAATATCTCCACCAAAATAAATTGCATGTAACATTAAATATAATAATGCTCCAAACAATTTTCTTTTTACAACTAGTACTAAACATATTAAAAATGCAAATAATAAAACAACCTCAAATGTGTTATTTATTGGCACCATTCCCCAAAAACTTTTTCCAAATTGAGCTGTTATTGTTATAATAATTCTTAATATCCAAAACATAATCATAAACATTACTAATAAATATGTAGAAAACTTTTTCATTTTTATCCTCTTTTCTTCTTACATTATTTTTGTTATTAGAGCTTTTTAATTAGCACCACATTGGTACTTCACCAACTGAGATTTCAACTAAATCGACCAATGGGAACATTGTTAAATTAGTCGAAATAAAAAGGACAGATTGTATCTGTCCTATTCCTTTAAATTTGTATTATCAATTAAATTATAAATTTAAATTGATAATTTATAAAATTAATCTACAAAATCAAAATCATCCTTAAATTTTTCTTTGAATATTTCAAATACTTTGTTTAATATTTCTTCATCTTCTACACTTACATATGATTCTTCTTCTGATTCTTCATCATCACTGTCTTCTACTTTTAATATTACTACTTCTCCTTCATCTTCTTCTCCTTCTTCTGTAACTGGTAGTAATACTACATATTCTTCATCATCTAATTCTATTAAGTCTAAGAATTCAAATTTTACTTCATTTCCATCTTCATCATTTAATATTACAATGTTATCAAGTTCTTCTCCTTCAAAATTCTCGTCCATAAATTTCTCCTTTCAATCTTATAGTAAAATATTTTTTACATTTCACTAATTTTTTATTCATATTTAATAAATTAAATATCAACATTATATTATCTTATTTTTACAAATTTTGCAAGATTTTTTATCTTATTTATAAATTTTTTATATATTTCTACTCAAATTTATAATACTGCAAAATTTAATATATATTTTTAATTATTGTTTTGGTTATTTTCTAATTGTTTCATATAACTTTCTAAAATATATACTGCAGATATAGTATCTACAATATCACGTTTTTTATTCTTATTTACTTCCAAAAAATTCATTGTTTTATGAGCAACTACAGTTGTTAGTCTCTCATCTACTGCTACAATTTTTATTTTGTTATACTTACATTTTAATTTATGAATAAATTTTTCTGTAATTTCTGCTCTTACTGTTTTTTCACCCTTAAGATTTAAAGGCATTCCTACTACAATTGTATCAACTTCATATTTTTCTAATAGTTCATCTAGTCTTCTCAAAACAATTTTATCAGAGTCTTTTCTTTGTATAGTCTCTAAACCTTGAACTGTTATATTTAATGGGTCTGTTATAGAAACTCCTACTCTTGCATCTCCATAATCTATTCCTAATTTTCTCATATCTTATACTTGCCTTTTTAATTATTCTAAGTCTAACCCAATATAATTTTTAACCATTTTTTCTAATAGTTCATCTCTTTCAATAGTTCTTATTTTATTTCTTGCATCATTATAACTTGTAATATAAGTTGGGTCTCCTGATAAAATATATCCAACTATTTGATTTATTGGGTTATATCCTTTTTCACTTAATGATTCATATACTTCTTTTAATATTTCTTTTGTTTTATGATTTTCCTCTCTTTCTACTTGAAAGCTCATTGTTTTATCAAAATCCATATATATATCCTCCTTTTTAAATATTAGTAATATTACTTTCCTTTATGTCTGCATTATCTAAGTACTCTTCTAGTTTCTTTAAAATTTCTTCTAATCCAGTTCCTTTATAATATGTTGATATAGCAAAATTTAATCTTGCATTTGTTTTTTGTACTTGCTCTTCATCTTCATTTTCTTCTTCATCATCTTCTAATGTAATTTGCTTTTTTTCTATTCTTTCTTTTAAATCATTAACAAATTCTACTACTCCATTTATTTCCACACCAGAAAATACAATTACAAATTTAGGTCCCATATATCTAACAAAAACATATTGGTCAGATATATTTTCTTTTATAAAATCACTAATTTCTATAATAACTTCATTTCCTAATTCCCTAGAATATTTTTTGTTAATTTCTTCTAAATTAGTAATTTTAAACATACAAACAGTCGATGTTGTATATTGATCTATTATTTTTCTTCCTTCTCCATATAAATATTCTTCTGAATATAGTCCTGAGAACAAATCTTTTCTTACTATTGATTCTAATGTTTTTTGATGTACTACTGTTTTTAAAACAGATACTATATTATCTTTAATTACTTCTAAAACAGTTGTATCAACATTGTCAAAATCATGTGGTGTTCCACTTTCTATAATCCAATATCCTATATAAACATTATCAATATATAAAGGAAAGAATATAGCTGATTTTGCTCTACCAAATTCCATTTTTTGATAAGGTAATCTTTCTCCTTCACTATTTACTGTAACATATTTAGGGGTTGCTTGTGCTATACTATCTTTAAAAATATCTACATCTTGTAATGCTCTTAAAGAATCCCAATGTCTTTCATCTACATTTGATGCTTTTATTTCATATTCTGCTCCATTAAATACAACAATAGTAGAATATTTTATTTCATATTTTTCAATTAATATATTGTTTATAGTTTTTATTTTTTCATCTACTGTAGAACTTGCTCCTATTGTACTCATAAAATCTTGTACAATTGATAAATTATTTATTTTTTGATTTATATTTTTATATGTTTGTATTTTTTTGTGAATACTAACATTATATAAAATTAATGATACTACTACAATAATTAGTATTACTACAATTGCTATTAACACTTTTTTCCCCCCTATTTTTACTTTTAATATTTCATTTTCATTTGGTCTAGTGTTGAATTCATACTTGGTGTAAATCCGTTTGTTTGCACCCTAGGTGGTGTATATGTTGACTTTCCTGATACTAAAGGATATATCATATTAGCTAATTCATTTAAAACTTGCAATACATTTTTAGGATATCCTTTTGTTGATACTTCACAATTAATTAAACTTTCTAAGTATTTCTGATATACCATTTCATCAAATGGAACTGTAATATATCTAACAGTATTTACATTAAACAATTCTGTCATAAATGACATAGAAGGGTCATTGTAATTTGCCATTCCTCCTATAATTGTCTTATCATTTATTCCTCTTATTTTTACTTGTTTATTAAGAACAACTCTTAATTTATTTTCTTTTAATATATTTTTAGATTTTAAATCTCTTAAAAATGCTGTCAATGGCTGAATTGTTAGTACATCAAAACTTTGTACCAAATAAATTTCTTGTGCTTTTTCAAAGTATGATATTGGTGTATCAAAATCACAATCTATTAATACTAAAGAATGTTTTTTTAGTAAAGATTGTAAAATCAATCCTGCATTTTGTATTCCCTCTGTCTCTTCTGGCAATGATGTATATATAGATAAATTTTTCCTTGCTTCAATTCCTTGCGCTGTTCCTTGTAATAAATTACTAATACTATTCATTGCTATTTTTCTAAGTTCTTCTTCATTTTTTGTATATATATAATAAGAATTTCTATTTTTAGTTGTATCTAATATTGCAGTATCAATTCCCATTGATGAAGTAATTTGTGCTAAATTGTTTATAATAAAAGATGTTCCATTTTTACTAGTTCCTACAAAACATGCTACTTTTTTTCCTGTTGTTAATAAATTAGATATATCAACATCTTGATATACATTTGTCATTTCATTTTCTTTCACAATATTTCGACCATATTTGTTATTATCTGAAAACATTCCTCTAGATATATTCTGTTCTATATGATTATTAATTGTTCTTTGCTCTTCTGCTTTTGTAATTCCTGGCAATATTGATTCTATACTATTAGTATCATCTTCATAATCATCTTCAAATCCTGGCAATATATTATTATTATTTTCTTCTTTATCCACATTTGTAAATCCTGGTAATATATTGTCCTCCTCTTTTTCTTCATCTATGTCTGTGAATCCTGGTAATATATTATCCTCTTCTTTTTCTTCATCTATATCTGTAAATCCAGGTAATACATTTAAATCTTCTTCGTCATCATCTTCAAATCCTGGCAATACATTATGTTCTGTATTTTTATTATCACTTAAACCTGGTAATACTGTTTCTTCTTTTTCTTCTGGAATTGGATTTTTTCTAGGTCTTCCTCTTCCTCTTTTTGGTTTAGCTTCTACCTCTTGAACAACTGGATTTTTTCTAGGTCTTCCTCTTTTTTTCTTTTCTGGAACTTCTGCTATTTCTGTAATTTTTTCATTTGGTTCTACTTCTTGTATTTCTGGAGTCCTTTTATCTTCTTCATCTTCTAGTAATACTTTAGGTTCTTCTCTTAGTTCTTTTTTATTTTCTTGTTCTATTATTGTTTTTTCAGTTTTATTAATTTGCTCTTCACTATCTATATATGTATTATTAGTTTTTGCTAACTTTTTACCACTTGTCATATTAACTGCTGATGGAATAACTACTGGTCTTGATAAAATATTTTCTTTATTTGGATTTCTTAAAAGTTTTCCAACAGTTCCTTCTGCTTCTTTATTTTTAACAATATTTTTATCTCCTCTTAAATTGTCTGAAATCTTATTATTAAATGAAATTATTTGTTGATATTTTGATGATTTTTCCTCTAAAACCGCTCTTACACTTAATGGTAAAAATTTGCTAATAATTCTTAACTGTACATCATTATATTGTGAAGCAATATTATCAAAACTTTCTACATATTTTTTTTCATCTTTTCCCAATCTTTTATAATGTGCTAAAATATTTTGTATTTCTATTTCACTAACATCATTTTCATTCTCAGCCTGATATGTGACATCATCAGAATCGATTTTGTAATATGTTTTTGCATCTTTTTTTAGTCTTGGTTTATTTAATAATGCACATAAATTTTGTATGCTTCTGTCATTTCCTAATAGTGCATTATAGATTCCTATTCCAAACATTTTTACCAGCATTTGTTCTGCTTTTTCTCTTCTATCTGAACATATTAAAATTATAGGAATATCTTCTCCTCTTAAATTAGACGCCTCATCACTAATACTATCTAATTTATCAAATATAAATTTGTCTATTTGATCATATTGTGTATTTGTAAATGCTTCTAAATCCTCACTTATTACTATCCTATCATATGTTTTATCTTTTTGTAACTCTTTTAATATTGCATTAAAGTAATATACATTTTTATATGAAATAATTTCTTTATAATCTCTTTGATACCTTTTTACTATTGATTCTGATATTTCTTCATTACTTACAGCAAACAAAACTTTCATTTGTTATTTCTCATTCCTTTCTATATGCTTATTTTAGCCTCTTCCAAACTTGATGAACATTGCAAATGCTAATGGTAAAACTTGGCATATAATTAATAAGGTTACAAACGTTACCATTAACCCCATACCTTTCTCTAATGTATCCAATTTACGAATACCAATTACATATTGATGTATAGCACCTATAGCTATTCCCAAAAAACAAAATGGAATACTATATATTCTTACAATGTTAAGAATATATGCTACTAAGCCATATGTATCTGACCCATATTTTTGTTGATATTCCTTTAACGTCTTTGCTTGATTTTCTTTTATTTCAATAATTTTACTTTCTGTTTCTTCATCAATTGCTTTTTCTGTTGCATAAACTGGAGTTACACTAGCAAAAACTGCAAATAATGTCATAACTATTGTAATTACTGTTAAGATTTTTTTCATTTCTTACTCCCTTCAATTTTCCGCTATTTTATTTTATTTTTACCGATTTATTTATACTTATATATCATACAATAACTTTAAGAAAATATCAAGAAGTTTTTACAATTATTTTAAAATGCTTTGTATTTTTACTTTTATAGCTTTTATATCGCAAAAAAGAGTTTTAAAATGTAACGCTTTTTACATTATTTAAAACTCTTTTTTACTTTTAACTATTTATCAATCAATTTGCTATTTTTTGTGTAACCATTGGAGTTGTTTCTGTTATCTTCTCAAATCTATATCCTTGTGATTTTCCATACTGAATAATTTTTCTTAAAGCATTTAAAGTCTTAGTATTTCCTGCAAAATCGTGCATCAAAACAACATTATTTCTATTTTTTCTTAGGCCTTTAGTTACATTTGAATAAACCGCTTCACTTGTTTTTACATCTCCTGAATCTCCAGAACTTACATTCCAGTCAAAATATTTATATTCATTTTCTAATAAATTCTTTGCTAAATTTGTCATTATTCCAGGATTAAATTTACTTACTGTATTTGAACTTCCTCCTGGAAATCTTATTATCTTTGTATCAATTCCTGTTGACTCTTTAACTTTTTTATTCAAATTAATAAAATTATTTGTTCCCGCTTCTAATGATTGATAAATTTCTTTATAATTATGTGATATTCCATGTAGTCCAATTGAATGTCCTTCCTTTGCTTCTCTTTTTACTAATTCTTCTTTTTTATTATTATAATCTAAAATAAAAAACGTTGCTTTTACATCTTCTTCCTTTAAAACATCCAATATTTTAGGTGTTATATCCATACTTGGTCCATCATCAAATGTTAAATAAATAACACTATTATTTTCTTTAGGTTGTCCTTTCTCTATATTTCTAATTACAATCCTTTCATCTTTTGCAATATTTCCTGATGTATCTTGAATTTCATAAATTATTTTATATTCTTGATCATTTATAGTTTCTTCTTTTATTTTAATTTTATCTGTTATATTACCATCATAATTGTCGGTTGCAATATATCCTTGTTCTTTATATTCTGTATTTGGCTGTAGATTTATTATTTTTTCTCCCTTCAATTGAATTACAGGATTAACATTATCTTTTACTTCTACTATTCTTTCTGCATATTCTTTGTCTTTTAAACAATATTTTACGGTATATTTTCCTATTTTACCAGTATCTACTGTTCCTTTTATTTCAACTTGCTTATCAATATCTTTATTGTGTAATTTAGCTTTTACTCCATATTCTTTATATTCTTCTCCCAATTTTATATTAACATTTTGTTCTCCTATTAATTCCACCTTTGGTTTTTCTAATAAAAAATCCATTCCAAATATTAAAACAACAAATATTACAAAAATTATTCCAACTTTTACTAAGTTTATTCTTTTTCTATTAGTTCTTTTCATTATTATATCTCTTCCTTATTTTATAATTTCAAATTCTGGCACTCCCATATATCCTGGTGCAATCGAATATTTATCAAATACAATAACTGGTTTTTCTGTTTCATTTATATAAAAAGACTGATTATCAGATATACCATGGAAATAACTATCCTCTCCTATTCCCAACATATCTTCTTTATTAAAATATTTTTTATTTTTATTTTCTTTTTCTTGTCTTGTAATTTCTTTTTCTATTTGTTCATTACATATTTTTTTATAATCTTTTCCTAAAAGTTGTTCTAGTGTGATTTCTTCTCCAGTTTCTATATTATAATTATAAGTATAAATATCCCTTGAACTAGTATTTAAGCCTTCTTCTTTTATTAATATAAATGATAATATATTATTTTTATTATATTTTACTTCATAATCAATACGCACACTCATTTTTCCATAAATAGAACCTTTAGTGTTATTTCCAATTTCTTTTTTTATTTGCTTAGCATTGTTTTCTGTTTCATTTAATAGTTCTGTAATTTTTCCTGTAATCATTCCATTAACTTTTTCTTGTAATTCTTTATTTTCTAATTCTGTAAGTTGAGGAATTTTCACATTTTCTTTCGCATAATCTGTTTCTTTTTCATATTCTCTAAAAGTAAACACTTCAGCAATTTTATTTAATACCGGTACATCTTTTAATGTATCTGCAAAGCTTTCATTTATATTTAATGAAATAACAAATACAAAACAACAAGTAGCTCCTATTATAACCATTTTTCTTGCAGTTACATTCCAAAAGTTTTTTCTGTCTTCCTGAAAATATTCATTTTTGATTTCAGCATTTTTAATCATATTTTTTACTTTTAAGTCGAAATCTTTCGGTATCTTAGTTTCTTCATAATATTTTTTTAATTTTTCTAAACTTTTATTCAATATTTCCATCTCCTATAACCATCTTTAATTCTTTTAAAGCCTTGTATAATCTAGTTTTTACTGTACTTAAATTAGTTGTTGTTATTTTAGAAATTTCTTCTAAACTCTTATCTTCAAAAAACTTTAGAACTATAACAGTTTTATATTTTGGCTTTAATTTATTTAATGATTGATATAAATCAAGTATATCAGCCGACATTTCCAGTTCCTTACTTTCACAAGGCATATCATATTCTTGCAAATCTTGTGTCATATTATGTTTTTGCTTTTTTATATATTTTAATGATTCATTTATTACAATACGATAAAACCATGTTTGCATATATTCCTCTTTTTTAAGCTTATTTATATTCTTCAAAGCATTATAAATTGCTTCTTGTAATACATCCATTGTCTGTTCTTCTGTTTTCACATATTGTATTATTAATCTATAAAACTTTACTTCATTTTCTTCTATATATTTTATTAATTTTTCTTTTCTTTCATCTTCTTCTGTTTTCAAAACATCCTCCTTTCTTTTTCTATACTTATTAGATATTTTTGTATATGAAAAAGTTTGTTTTTTTATATAAATAATTTATTTTTATAAAATGTTTTTATTATCTTTTTATAAATATTCCAAAAGCACTAAAAAAGTCAAGCTTTTGCTTGACTTTTTATATTTTTTAATTGCATAATCCTTTTTTATCCATATAAAATTTCTTTTCTGCTAATTTATCTTGAACACCCCTTAGTGCCTCTCCAAATCTTTGGAAATGCACTACTTCTCTTTCTCTTAAGAATCTTAATACATCAACTACATCTGCATTATCCCTAGATAAATCTATTAACTTTTCATACGTTGCTCTTGCTTTTTGTTCTCAGTAAGGTTACAAATTGCAACCATTTTTATATATTTAATATAACATTTATATCCTTAATGTAATTTTTATTTCTTCACATTTTCCTATTTCAATTTTTTCTATAAATTTTCTTATTATATTATTATCAAAACCTTTTGTATCAAAAAAATTCTTAATAATTTTATCAATATTGTTTTTATGTATTTGGTTATCATTATTTATTTTTAAATCCTTTAGTTTATTTTTTATTTTTTCATCTTCATTTTTATATTTTTTATATTCTTCTATAAATTCTTCTTGTGATATAACTTTTTCTACTTTTTTTGAATATATCATTTTTAGTTTACCTTCTTGTTTAATCATTTCATCTTTCAATTTTTTATATTCACTATATATTGGATTAATCTCTTTTTCATATCTTTTTACATCTTTAACTATTTTATCTACATTAACCAATTTCAATCTGCTCAAAATTATTTTAAGCACTATTTTTTCCAAATCGTTTTCCATAATTTTAATATGCTCATTACATATGTTTTTATCTCTACAATGCTGTGTACATACAAAATATCCACAATCATTCTTTTTTCCTGTTATGTTACCTTTTGTATCTATTCTTACTGGACTACTATTTTTATAAGTCATTCTTCTTCCGCAATTTTTACAATATACTAATCCTTTTAATAAGTAAATATACTCTTGCCTATTTTTAGTTGTCATACTATTCTTTATCTCTTGAACTTTTTCAAACTCTTCTGGTTCTATTATTGCCTCATGAGTATTTTCCAAATATTTTTGTTCACTTTTTCGAATAGTGTTTCTCTTTTTTGTATTAAAGTCATTTTTATACTTATTTAACACTAGCCTTCCACAATATATTGGATTATTTAATATTCTATTAATACTAGATTTAGTCCAATATGTACTTTGTTTTTTCAATTTCATATATTGTGATGGAGTTTGAATATTTAGACTATTTAATTTCTTTGCAATGTCTGAAGGCTTTGTCCCATTTAAATATAGTCCAAAAATTTTTTTTATAATATTTGAAACATTGTTATCTATTATAATATGATGTTTATTCTTTTTATCTTTTTTATAACCATAAGCTATACTTCCCTCTATAAATTTACCTTGATACTTAAAATTGTTTTTGACTGATTTTATTTTTTTTGAAATGTCTTCTATATAACCTTGATTAACTATCCCCAAAAGAGCAATAATGTCATCTGTTTCATGTTTTTTTCCTGTATCTATATATTCTGTAACTGATATTAGTCTTACACCATTTATAGGAAAAAATACATCTGTATAATATGTTGTTAAATTTTTATTTCTTGTAAGTCTACTCATATCTTTTATTATAATCATATCTATTTTATTTTTTCCAATATCTCTTATTAATCTATTTAGTTCTGGTCTTGTATCTAACATACCAGAATATCCATTGTCTACATATTCTTCTACTATATTAAAATTGTGCTTAATTGCATAATTTGTTGTTATCTCTCTTTGTATATCAATACTATTGTTCAATTTTGTATCTTCTTTAGAAATCCTTAAATAAATCGCTGCTTTATAATTTTTCATTAAACATTTCTCATTTCATATCTGTATTTAATATAAATGTTGTCTTGATTATCAATTTCAACACTATCAATAATATCCGCAATCTGATTTTTATTCCAGTTTTTTGAATCTTCTATTTTATTTATTGTTTTTATAATATCAATATCTGAAAAAATTTTTTCTTTACTTATATTATTATCTGTCTCTTCTATCTTTTTATTTATTCTATTTTTATTTTCCAATTCCTGATTATACATAAATTTAAAATCCTCTTCTGCTATAATCCCAGCCTTATAATCTTTATATAATTCTAAAATTATTTTATTTGATTTTTCTAGTTCTTTTTCTTGTATTTTTATTATTTTTTGATAATTCTCAATATTTATTTTTATATATTTTTCTTCTATTGCCATTTTAACATCTTCTTCTTTTACCAAATACTTTATTTTTTTATTCAAATTGTCTGTAACTATTTGTGTAACATCATACAAATCTATTCCCTTATATTTACGTTTACAAGATTCTTTTTTATTTATACTACTAGAGCAGTATAATCTCTTAAATGAGATACTCTTGCCATCTTTTCTATATTTTACTTTAAGCTGCATTAAATTGCCACATTCTTTACAGTGTACTATACCATTTAGTAGCCATATATGAACATGACTTTTAGCCTTTTGATTTAATTCAATTTTCTTTTGAACACTTTCAAACAATTCTTGCGATATAATAGGTTTATGCGCATTCTTATATATCTTCCATTCATTCCTTGGAATTTGTTTTACTTTTTTTGATTTATAACTTAAATTCATACACTTTCCATATTCAATATGCCCTAAATATGCCTTATTTTTTAATATCTTTGATACTGTAGAATATGTCCATCCATATTTGCCATTTATATTTTTTTGAAAACTTTTATAGCTTGGACAGTATATTTTATTTTCTTTTAATTTGCTTACAATTTCACCTATTGTAAATCCTAAATTGTACATATTGAATATCTTTTTTACTACTTCTGCCTCTTCATTATTTATTATTAGTTTATTTTTATTTTTATCGTCCTTTACATATCCATATGGTGCTTTAGCAGCAACATATAGCCCTTGTTCTTTTCTTGCCCACACTCCGCTTTTTACTTTTCTCGATATATCTTTACTATACCAATCATTAATTAAAGTCTTAAATTGAATAATATCATTATTTGTATTTCTTTCAAATGTATCAATATTATCTAATACTGATATATACCTAATTTCTTTTTCAAGGAAATATATTTCTATATAATAATTTGCTTCAAAGTTATTTCTGCTAAGCCTAGATAAATCTTTCGTTATTATACAATTTACTTTTTTTCTTTCCACATCAATCAACATTCTTTGAAAATTCGGTCTGTCTGTGTTTAATCCTGTATAACCATCATCAACATAAAAATCAAATAGTTCAAAATCATTTCCCAAAGTTTTTATTTTATCCAGTATTATATTTTTTTGACTTACAATACTATTACTTACATCTTTGTTTCCATCTTCAACAGAAAGTCTTAAATATCCAGCTACTTTATACTTATTATTTTTCAAAATCATTTCCTCCATATTTATTTATCTTTGTACAATTCTTCTATTACATAATTAATTAAAAGTTTCTTTAAACTTTCTAAACTCAGTCTATTATTTGATAATTCTGTTATTACAGTATATTTCTTATTATTTATTTCTACAATTTCTTTTTCTTCAATACTAAAATCATCCATGTTTTTGCCTCCATATTAAAGAATATGAAAATTAAGTGCTTTTATGTACAAAAATAGTACCAATTAATATTTGGTACTATTTTTTCTAATATATATTATGATTTAGAATTTATTATTTATTTTCTTTTATGTATTTAACAACATCTTGAACTGTAACAATTTTTTCAGCATCACTGTCTGCTATTTCAATTTCGAACTCTTCTTCTATACTCATTACTAGTTCAACAATATCTAAAGAATCTGCCGCTAAATCATCAACAAATGTTGATTTCATTTCTATGTTCTCTTCATTTACTCCTAATTGATCTACTATTATCTTTTTTAATTTTTCAAAAATTTCCTCTTCTTTCATTTTAAATATCCTCCTAAAATTATTTTTTAAACTCCCATTATATTATATCCATTGTCAGCATATATTACTTGACCTGTTATACTATCTGACATACTACTTAATAAAAAAGTGGCAACATTTCCAACTTGAACTGCTGTTACATTTTTGTGTAATGGTGCTTTTTCTTCTACCACTTTTAGTATAGAACTAAAATCTTTAATTCCTTTAGCTGATAGTGTTTTTATAGGCCCTGCTGAAACCGCATTTACTCTAACTCCATCTTTTCCTAAATTTTGTGCTAAATATCTAACACTAGCTTCTAACGCTGCTTTTGCAACTCCCATAACATTGTATCCTTCTAATACTTTTGTTGAACCATGATATGTTAATGTTAGTAAACTAGCACTTTCATTTAACATATCTATTTCTTTTGCAACTCTTGTTGCAAGTACAAATGAATATGAACTTACGTCTACTGCATGGGAATATCCTTCTTTTGATGTAAAAATAAAATCATTGTGTAAATCTTCTGTATTAGCATGTGCTATTGCATGCACTATTCCATCTATTTTTCCATTTTCTAATTTAATTTTTTCAAATGTTTCTCTAACCAAATCATCTTCAGATGCTCCATTTAACATATATGCTCTACTTCCTTTAAATTCACTTATAAGTTCTTCTATTTTATCCTTTTCATTTTCTCCCATATATGTAAACAGTATTTTTGCTCCATTTTCATAAGCTGATTTAGCTATTCCATAAGCAATACTCCATTTATTTCTTATTCCCATTATCAAAATTTTCTTATCTTTTAATAGCATTTCAATTCCTCCTATCAATTTATTAATTTTCCCATATTTCTAAATTTTAAGTATCTTTCTTCATAAATCTCTTCTTCCGTTAATTTAGACATCTCTTCAATTGATAATTTTATTTCTTCTTTTATATTTTTTGTTAATTCTGTAAATGTCTCATCGTTTATATTTTTTGGTTCTTTAATTATTTTATCTATTACCTTTAAATTATACAAGTCTTCTGCCGTTAATTTCATTTTTTCTGCTGCTTCTTTACATCTTGAAGAATCTTTCCATAAAATACTACTATATCCTTCAGGAGAAAGTATTGAATAAATTGCATTTTCTAGCATAAACACTTTATTTGCAACACCAATTGCTAAAGCACCTCCACTAGAACCTTCTCCTATAATTATTGATATAACAGGTACTTTTAACTTAGACATTATAAACATTGACTTTGCTATAGCTTCTCCGTTGTCCTCTTTCTTCTGCTTCAATTCCTGGATAAGCACCTTTTGTATCTATAAAAGTAATTACTGGTCTTCCGAAACTTTTCTGCTTGTTTCATAAATCTTATAGCTTTTCTATAACTTTCTGGATTTGGCATTCCAAAATTTCTTTCAATATTTTCTTTAGTTGTTCTTCCTTTTTGTTGTGCAATTATAGTAAAGTTTTGTTTTCCTATATTTGCTAAACCACAAATTGTAGCTTTATCATCTCCAAAATTTCTATCACCATGAAGTTCTATAAAATTATCAAATATTTTTTCTATATAATCAAGAGAAGTCTTTCTTTTAGAATCTCTTGCAATTTCTACTTTCTTCCATGCAGAATACTCTTTTTCTTCCATCATATCCCCCCTTTATGAAATTGAATTAAATCATAAATAGTATTCTTTAAATCTTTTCTTTCAACTATTTTATCTATAAATCCATGTTCTAGTAAAAATTCTGCTGTTTGGAAACCCTCTGGTAGTTCTTTACCTATTGTTTGTTTTATAACTCTTTGTCCTGCAAAACCAATCATAGCATGTGGTTCTGCTAATATAATGTCTCCTAAACTTGCAAATGAAGCTGTTACACCACCATAAGTTGGGTCTGTTAATACAGATATATATAATAATTTAGCTTCATCAAGTTTTGTTAAAGCTGCTGTTGTTTTTGCCATTTGCATAAGTGATATTATTCCTTCTTGCATTCTCGCTCCACCAGAAACAGAAAATATTACAAGAGGAATTTTCTTTTGTATTGCCATTTCAACTGCATATGTTACTTTTTCTCCAACAACTGTCCCCATACTTCCCATTAAAAAACCACTATCCATTATACATAATACAACCTCTTCACCTTTAATTTTTCCTATTCCACAGGCAACAGCTTCTTTTAGTTTTGTTTTTTCTCTTATAATTTTTAATTTTTTAGGATAGTCTTCTAGTTCAAGTGGATTTGAGTCTTTAATATTAATATCAAAATTTTTATATGTTCCTTCATCTACTATTAATTTTATCCTTCTATCAATGTGCATTCTAAAATAGTTCCCACAAACTGGGCATATACTTAAGTTTTTTCTTATATCTTCTTTATACAAAATTTCCTTGCATTTCTCACATTTTATCCATTTTCCTACTGGTATATCTACATTAGAAATTTTATTTGTCTCTATATGTTCTCTCTTTTTTATTTTATCTAAAATCATTTATTATCATTCCTTTTTAAAATTTCTTCTTCTACAAAAGAAGTATCAAAAGTACCTCTAATAAAATTTGGTGTCCTTATAATTTGAAATAAGAAATCTCTATTAGTTTCTATACCTTCAATAACGGTTTCTTCTAATGCTCTTTTCATTTTGCTAATAGCTTCATTTCTATTTGTTCCAAATGTAATAACTTTTGCTATCATCGAATCATAATTAGGTGGAATAGTATATCCTGAGTAAATCGCAGAATCTATTCTTATTCCATTTCCTCCTGGAAAATGTAACCCCTCAATTGTACCTGGACTAGGAATAAATTTTTTATTTGGATTTTCTGCATTTATTCTACATTCTATTGAATGCCCTTTAAATTCAATGTCTTTTTGTTTTATTTTTAACTTTTCGCCCCCTGCAATTCTAATTTGCTCTTTTACTATATCTATTCCTGTTCGCATTTCTGTAATTGGATGTTCTACTTGAATTCTTGTGTTCATTTCCATAAAATAAAAATTTTTATCATCATCTAACAAAAACTCTACTGTACCACAACTTGTATATCCTGCTGTTTGTGCCACTTTTATAGCAACTTGCCCCATCTTGTTTCTTAATTTTTCATTTGTTGCAGTAGATGGTGTTTCTTCTATTATTTTCTGATGATTTCTTTGAATTGTACAATCCCTTTCTCCTAAATGCACAATATTTCCTTGTTCATCTGCTAATATCTGTACTTCAATATGTCTTGGTTTTTTTATAAATTTTTCTATGTACACTTCATCATCATTAAACGCATTTTTTGCTTCTTGTCTTACAACATTATACGCCTTTTGAAGTTCTTCTTCATTATTTACAATTCTTATGCCTTTACCTCCACCTCCTGATGCAGCCTTTATCATTACTGGATAACCTATCTGGTTTGAAATATTAGCTGCATCTTTCAAAGAATTTACACTCCCATCTGAACCAGGTATTACAGGTATCCCTGCACTTTTCATCATTTTTTTTGCATTTGACTTATTTCCCAATAAATCAATTACATCTGATTTTGGACCAATAAATTTTATATTTGACTCTTCACATATTCTTGCAAAATTTGCATTTTCTGCCAAAAATCCAAAACCAGGATGAATACTATCTGCCTTTGTTATATAGGCTGCTTCTACAATATTTTTTATGTTTAAGTAGCTTTTATTCGCTGGTGCTGGGCCTATACAAATTGCTTCATCGGCTAATCTTGTATGTAAAGCATATTTATCTACTTCAGAATATACTGCTACTGTTTTTATATTCATTTCTTTACATGCTCGAATTATTCTAACAGCAATCTCTCCTCTATTTGCAATTAATATCTTGTTCATATTTTATATTTTCCTTTCATTTAAACTAAAGCAAAGGTTAATTCTCCTCTTGCCACAACATTTCCATCAACAGTTGCAATTCCTTCCCCTACTCCTATTGGTCCTTTTCTTTTTATTATTTTAACTTCTAATTTAAGTCTATCTCCTGGTTTAACCATTCTTTTAAATTTCATCTTATCTATTCCTCCAAACAAAGCATTTTTTCCTTTGTTCTCATTCATAGATAATATTGCAACAGCTCCTGTTTGTGCTAAACTTTCTGCAATCAAAACTCCTGGCATAATTGGATTTCCTGGGAAGTGTCCTTTAAAATACCATTCACTTTCATTTACATTTTTATATGCAGTTGCACTTTCACCTGGCAAGCACTCTTCAACCTCATCTATCATTAAAAATGGTTCTCTTTGTGGTATTATTTCTTTTATCTTTTCTTTATTTAGCATTTCTATTCTCCTATTCTAAAAAGTGGAGTTCCATATTCAACTACTTCCCCATCTTTTACTAATATCTCTTCTACTTTACCTGCAAATTCTGATTCAAGTTCATTCATTAGTTTCATAGCTTCTATAATACACAATGTGTCTCCTTTTTTAACACAGTCTCCTATTTCAACATATGGTTTAGAAGTAGGAGATGACTTTGTATAAAAAGTTCCTACCATTGGAGATTTTACTATTTTTTCATCAATGCCTTTCTCATCAATACATTTTTCACTATCTTTTTTTACTCCGCATTCTTTATAGAGATTTTGTTCATTTGTTCTTTCAGATACTGTTTTTTCATTTTGTACATTCTTTTTCATTATAATTTTAGTTCCATCTGGAAAATCAATATTTATTTCTGATAATTGGGAATTATTCATATCTGCCATTAGTTCCTTTATTTTTTCATATTCCATTATTCTTCCTCCCATTTTCTTAAAATAATACTACTATTATGCCCTCCAAAACCAAGTGAGTTTGACATTGCAATTTTAATATTAGCTTTTTGGGGCTCATTCACAATGATATTAAGATTACATTCTTCATCCTTAACTTTATAGTTTATAGTAGGTGGAACAATTTGTTTTTCAAGAGCTTTTACACATATTACGGCTTCTACTCCTCCTGCCGCACCTAGCAAATGTCCTATATGGCTCTTAGTTGAACTTATCATTACTTTTTCGCTTGATTCCCCTAAAGCTTTTTTTATTGCCAATGTTTCTATTGAGTCATTCAAATGAGTAGATGTACCGTGTGCATTTATATAGTCTATATCAGATAATTTAATTTTAGCATCTTCTATCGCTCTTTTCATCGCTCTTGCTCCACCCTCTCCATTAGGTTCTGGAGAAGTTATATGATAAGCATCTGTTGTAGAACCAAAACCAATTACTTCTGCATATATTTTTGCTCCTCTTTTTTTAGCATGTTCTAGTTCTTCAAGAACAACTATTCCTGCACCTTCTCCCATTACAAATCCGCTTCTTTCTTTATCAAACGGTATACTTGCTCTATTTTTATCATCACTTAGGCATAAAGCTTTCATATTTTCAAATCCTGCTATCCCAACAGGACAAATTGAACTTTCTGTTCCCCCCGCAATAATAACTTCTTCATATCCATGTTTTATAGTCTTATATGCTTCTCCAATACTTTGTGTAGATGACGCACATGCTGTTACATTACATGTAGATTCCCCTTTAAATCCAAATTCTATCGATATATTTCCTGCTGGCATATTTGAAATTGACATTGGAATAAACATCGGAGAAACCCTACTATTCCCCTTAATATAATTTACTTCACATTGTTTTTGTATAGTTCCCAATCCGCCTATTCCAGAACTAACAAAAACTCCTACATTATCATAATTTGTATTTTCTTTATTAATACCACTATCATTTACAGCCTCTCTTGCTGCAATTATTGCAAATTGTGAAACTCTATCTAATCTTTTTACTTGTTTTGCGTCAAAATAGTCTAATTCATTATAGTTCTTTACCTCTGCTGCTAAACTAGTTTTAAAAGTACTAGTATCAAATAAAGAAATTTTATCTATTCCACACTTATTACTTTCTATTCCTTCTTGCAATTCTTTTACACTATTACCTATTGGAGTTATTGCTCCTACTCCTGTTATTACAACTCTTTTTTCCATAGACTTCCTCCTTACATTAACATTCCACCATCTACATTAATTACTTGACCTGTTATATATGAACTTTCTTCTGATGCTAAAAATTTAACAACATTTGCAACATCTTCTGCTTTTCCCAGCCTTCTTAAAGGAATATTTTTAAAAATTTCTTCTTTTATTTCTTCTTTTAATACATTAGTCATATTAGTCTCAATAAAACCTGGTGCTACAGCATTTACTAATATAAATCTTGATGCAACTTCTTTTGCCAAACTTTTAGTAAATCCTATTATTCCCGCTTTTGATGCCGAATAATTTGTTTGCCCAGCATTTCCCGAAATCCCTACTACAGAAGAAATGTTTATTATTCTTCCACTTCTAGCTTTTGTCATATGTGGAATTACATTTTTTGTTACATTAAATGTTCCAATCAAATTTGTATCTATTACTTGTCTAAAATCTTCTTCTTTCATTCTCATTAAAAGATTATCTTTTGTTATTCCTGCATTATTTACTAAAACATCTATTTTACCAAATTCATTTATAATTTCTTCTACACACTTTTTGCAATCGTCATAGTTTGATACATCTCCTTTAACAGCCATAAATTTTTTGTTATATTTTTGTATTTCGTTTTTAGTAATTTCTAAATCTTCATTCTCTTTTCTATAATTAACTACTATTTCATAACCATCTTTTGCTAATGTTATTGCTATTTGTCTTCCAATCCCACGAATTCCACCTGTTATAAATGCTACCTTTGACATTTAACTTCCTCCTTTAAAAATACTATAGCCTTTTCTAAAGTTTCTACATTATTAATATTTAAAATTTTAATTTCTTTATCGGTTTTAATCCTTTTTACAAAACTTGATAAAGTTCTTCCGAGGCCCTATTTCAATTATAATATCCGCTCCAAATTCCAAAATTGTCTTAATTGTTTTTGTAAATCTAACTGGATTAATCATATGTTTTTCTAAAATTTCTTTTATATCATCTTCTTTGTTATAAATTGTACCATCTATGTTTTTTACTACTTTTGAATTAAATTTATTTATAGTTACATTTTCTAATTCTTTTCTAAATTCATGTGCTGCTTTTTCTAATTTTATAGTATGGAATGGCCCTGCAGTATTTAACATTATTACTTTTCTAGCCCCCATTTTTTTAGCTTCATTTCCTGCTTCAATTACAGCTTCTTCTTCCCCAGATATTACTATTTGACCTTCTGTATTATAATTCGCTGGAGTAACAAACCCATTTTTAGTATTCCTACAAACACTTTCTATTTGTTCTTCATTAAGTCCAATAATTGCTGCCATTTTCCAGTTGCCTACTGGTAAAAATTTCTGCATATATTCTCCTCTTTTTTTAACAAGTTTTACTCCTTCTTCAAAAGAAAGACAACCACTATTAATTAGTGCTGAATATTCTCCCAAACTTAGCCCTGCAGAAATATCTGACTGTATATTATTATTTTTTAATATTTCTAGTATGGCTAAACTCTCTGTTAAAATTGCTATTTGAGTGTTTTCTGTTTCATTTAAAGTATCTTCTGGTCCTTCAAATGAGATTTTTTCTATATCTATATTTACTTCTTTACTTACTTTTTTATATATTTTTCTAGCATCTTCGTATTTTTCATAAATATCTTTACACATACCAACATATTGTTCTCCTTGACCTGGAAATAAAAATGCTATTTTCATATCTAACTCATCCTTTCATTTATTTCTACTTCAAAATTATTGCAAAAATCTGACATAAAAGTTTCTGTATTTATAGTTATTTCAAATTCTTTTTTTATTGATGTTGCAACATCTTTTATATCATCTACAAAAAATGTCTTATTAGTATTTATTCCAATACCAAGAACCAAATATTTTACTTTATTAGAAACTATTTTCGTCTCTGTTAAAATTCCTCCTACCTTTTTTGTTTTGTAATAAATATCATTTGGTTCTTTTATTTCTAAACAAATTCCATATCTTTTATAAAAAATATCTAATATAATTTCAGCAATTTTTTTAGTCAATCCCATTAGTCTATATATATCACAATTCATTTCTACAAAAAGTGAAAATGCTATATTGTTTCTTTCATCTGTGTACCATGTTCTTCCATGTGTTCCTTTACCAGAAGTTTGTATATCTGCATATATTAGAGTACCATTTTTGATTATGTTTTTTTCCGCTCTTCTAAAGACTTCTTTTTGAGTTGAATCTATCTCTTCATAATAAAAAATATTTCTTCCTAAAAATTTAGTCTCTAAGTTTGTTAATTTCATCTAAATTTTCCTGCCTTTTTATTTTATTGGTTGTTGTTTTTATTAATGGTTTCTCTGTAAGAATCATACCTTTTATCGCTTTATATTTAGGCATTGCACTATTTATTTCTTTTAATTTTTCAAATATTAAATTATGAATTTCTTTATCTTCCTTTATTTTATATACCTCTTCTATTTTTTCTCTATCAAAAACAATTTTTACATTAATTTTTATGTTTTCTTTATCTTCTGATACTTGTTTTCCAAATACAAAACTTTCATTTACTCCTTCTATTTTATTTATCAAGCTTTCTAGTTCTTCCGGATATACATTTTTTCCATTTTTCAATACTATTACTGACTTTTTTCTTCCACAAATATATATGTATCCATCTTTATCTATCTTTGCTAAATCACCTGTATAAAACCACTCATTTTTTATTACATCTTTTGTTGCACTATCATTATTATAGTACCCTAACATCACACTAGGTCCTTTTACTATTAATTCTCCCACTCCTTCTTCATTTACATCTTTAAGTTTCACTTCTACATTTGGAACAGCCTTTCCTATAGAACCCAATCTATAGTTTTCATCTGTTCCTACCGCTACAACAGGAGATGTTTCTGTTAATCCATATCCTTGAACTAAATTTAATCCAAGTAATCTATATTTTTCTTCTATTTTAGGGTCCAAAGCTGCAGCCCCACTTAAAAATAATTTTATATTTCCTCCAAGAATATCATGTATTTCTTTAAATTCATTTTTTCTCTCCTTCATTGATAATTTTTTATATTTTTGCTCATTTTCCAAAAATTCTTGAAGTTTTCCTTGTTTTTCTAATTGTTTCTTTATCATAATAAATATTTTTTCATATATTCCTGGTACACAAGCCATTACTGAAACATTATATTCTTTCAAGTTTTCTACTATATGTCTTATTCCATCACAAAATACAGTTTGTGCACCTTTGTAAAGTGCAAATAAAAATCCTACTGTACATTCAAATACATGATGTATTGGTAAGATTGAAAGTAAAGTATCTTCACAATTCACATCCAAAATTTTTCCAATAGCACTTAAATTTGAACAGATATTTTTATGCGAAAGAGCTACTGCTTTCGATGCAGAAGTTGTTCCTGATGTAAATAGCATTATACTCATTTCGTCAGGATTTATATTTGCATCTAAAAATTCCCTATTACCACTTTTTATTAGTTTCTTTCCTATTTCAATTAGTTCCATTTCTGAATATTTTCCTTCTTGGCATTGTTCGTTTTCCATAGAAATAAGATATTTTAATTTATTTGTTTTTTCATTACTTATTTTTTCTATTGTTTCTTCATATTTCTTTGTATAGAAAATCGCTTCAATGTCAGCTCTTTCTATAAGTGATGATAGTTCATTTTCTGGCAATGCTTTATCTAGTGGTACTACAATTCCTGTTCCACACACTATTGATAAATATGCAATTTCCCATTCATATCTATTTTCTCCAATAACAGCTATTCTCTTTCCTTTTAATCCTAAATTTATTAATGCTGTACCTAAGGCATCTACCATATTTCTTACTTCTTCATGTGAAAAGGTTTTATATTCACCTTCTTTTATTTTTATTTTATATGCTGTTTTATTTCCATATATTTTTCTAGTTTTATTTAACATATCTTTCAAGTCTGTTATCTCTAAATAATTGTTCAATTTTCCACTCTCCTATCTAATTTTTTGTTTTTAACAATAAATTTTATAACATAAAAAACTTCCCATGTCTTTAGACTGGAAAGTCAGTACAATATAATTTTAAGCTTTTTAGCTTTCTAAAATTTATTTATTAAAAATTAGTATCAATTTCTAAATTGTTTTTGGTTGCATTTATAATCTTATTTATCTGCTGCTAAGTCTTCTTGTAAATTCGCTATTGGGTCTCCTTTTGCTGCAATATATGCTGCTGTAAATGGTACTCCTGCCGCTGATTGTGGATATACATCCACCCCATGATCTGTATAATATGCACTTAACCCTGCTTTTTCTATTTCTTCTATTGTTGCATTTTTTGTCAATTGGTGTACTATCGTTCCTACCATCTCAAGATGTCCGCAATTCTTCTGTTCCTATATCATTTAAAATAGCTTTAGCTTTTTGGTCTGGCATACCAAATCTTTGAGACAAATATCTTAAAGATGCTGCAAGTTCCCCATCAGGCCCACCATATTGACTAATAATTACTTTTGCAAGACGAGGATCTGTACATTTTATATTAATTGGATATTGTAAAGTTTTATTATAAGTCCACATTAGCACATTCCCCCTTCCCATGGCCACCCTTGGTTCTCTTTAGGGAAACTATAAATTCAAATTATTAAATTTATATTCTATACTTATTTTATCATCATCTATTATAATTTTATCTATTAATTTGAAAACTAAACTTTTATTTTCTTCATTTATAGTATCGCACTCTAATAAATAATTAATTTTTTCTTCTAATTGCCTATTAGTTAATTTTATTTCCTGAATATTTTTATTTAATTTATTCATTCTTGCAATCTGCATATCTAGTTCTTTCATGTCTTTTTCATATTTTTTTATTAGCATTTCAAATGTTTCTATAGAAATACTTCCACATGTTTTATCTTCATATAAATTACCAATAATTTTACTTATTTGATGTTTTTTGTTTGCTAATTTTTCTATTTTTTTTGTATTATTATCATTTACTGGTACTGAAGTATATTTCAAATCTTTTATTTTCAAATATGATTTTATATTTTGCTTCAATGAATTTGCAACCATTTCTAAAAGTTCCGCTTCTTTTAAATGAATACTAGAACAAAACTTATTACCATATTTTTTATAACTAGAACAAACACATCTAAATACTGTTCCATGATTTTTATTATATGTAATTCTACTACCACATTTACAAAAAACAAGCCCTGTCAGCAAGTGTTTCTTTTTATTAGAATAATTCCATTCATTTGCCTTTCTATCAAGCATTTTTTGTACAGTATTAAAAGTACTTCTATCTATTATTGCCTCATGATTATTTAAAATTACAATTTGTTCTTCTTTTGGAACTGCTGTTATTTTCTTTATCTTATAATTTACTTTTGTATGTTGAAGTTGAATTAAATCCCCTACATAAATCTGATTTCTTAATATTTTACTTATAGATGTACTATTCCATTTATAAGTTGCTTTTGAATTTGGATTATAATATTTTGTTGTTTCCTGTTTATATTTTAAAGGTGTCGAAATTTCTAGTTCATTTAATCTATTTGCAATTTCTGTTTTAGTTTTACCAGATTTATACAAATCAAATATTAATTTTATATTATCTGATACATTATAATCTACTAGTATTCTATTTTTATCTATTTTATCTTTTCTATATCCATACGGTAAAAATGCTTTTATACACTGACCATCCATAGCTTTTGTTATTATAGTAGATCTAACTTTATTTGATGTATCTTTTGCATACATGTCATTTATTACTGCTTTAAATGGCGTTATATCATTATTTGCATTTCTTTTGTCAAATGTATCTATATTATCATTTACAGCAATATATCTTATATTTTTTGATGGAAATATTTTTTCAATATACATTCCGAGTTTCTATATAATCCCTTCCTAGCCTAGATAAATCTTTTGTTATTACAAGATTAATCTTTCCTCTATCTATATCATTAATCATTCTTTTAAAATCTGGTCTATTAAAATTAGTTCCAGTGTATCCATCATCTTTGTATATATCAACTAAAGTCCACTTTTTTTTGGTTACTATTGACATTAAATATTTAACTTGATTTTCAATACTTTCAGATTGCCCTTTGTATTTTTCATCTTTTTCATCTTCTATAGACAATCTAGCATATATTGCAACTTTCCACACATTATTAGTTGATAGATTAAAATAGTTACTATATAATTCTTGCATTATTACCTCCTTATTTTAGAGTTATTTAAATAACTACTTATCTATCTTTATTTCTTTTCTTTCATTATCACAATATAGTATTGATATATTTTCATTTATCCACTCTTGTATTAATTCTGTTAAGCTTTTTCCCTCTTTGTTATATGTTTCTTTTACTTTTTTCTCCATAATAGTCACCTCTACTTAATGTATATTAAGTAAAAAATAAAAAATCCACTCCCAAAAGTAGATTTTAAGTTCTATAGTTATATTTATTTGAAAAAACTCTACCTTTATAAGTAGAGTTTTAATTCAACAATATTCACATTTCTGTTTTTATACTTTATCTATAATATTATTTTATCTTATTATTTTTTTGTTTAAATACTAATACTATACTAAATATTGCTAAAATTGCAACAATTACAACAATGTATCCAGTTAAGCTTTTTCCTGCATGTGGAAATTTTCCTTGTGCTATATTATCAACACTATTATTTTTACCATTTGTTATGTTATTATTGTACACATTATTTTTATTTTCTTCATTTGTTATATTATTGTTATTTCCAGAGTTTCCTCCATCTAATATATTATTATCTCCGTTTTCAGTATTTCCACCATCTATTATATTATTATTGTCTCCATTTCCTGAATTTCCACCATCTGTTGAACCATTGCTAATCTCTATAACTGCATTTACACTATCTAATACTACTTTTTCATCTTTAGATGTTGCTCCTGTTAGTTCAGAGATTGTTATTTTTGTATTTCCAGTAACATTTGCTTTAATTTTAAATGTAAATCTTATAGCATCATTTGCTTCTTTTACAGTTTCTGAATTTATTAATAAAGTAAATTTTCCACTATTATTATTGTATGAAGGTTCTTGCCATTTTTCATTAACTTTTTTTACCTCTACAAATTCTAGCTTAGATTTATCATATTCTATTTTTCCAGCAAGAGCATCTAAACCATCTTTTATTGCAGGTAGTTTTAATGTCACTGTTATTGTTTTTTCATTTTTTTCTACTTGTAAGCTTGCACCATTACTTGCTGCATTTACAATTAAACAACTAGATAATAATATACAAATTATAATTCCTAAAATTATCCTTTTTTTCATTTTTTCCTCCTAACGTTTTAGATATACAATTTATAAACAATTTCTATATGTAGAATCTAAAAGTTTTACTTTCTTAATATCCAATTATTTTATAAGTTTTTTATTTAAAATAGATAAATCTAAAATATTAATTTCGCCATCTTCGTTTATATCAGCAGCTATTTTTTTAGTTTCATCTTTAATTATTGATGTTTCAATTAAATGTTTATTTAACATTGATAAATCTATTATATCAATATCTCCGCTACCATCAATATCTCCATTTACAACTAAAGTATAACTAATCTTATCATTTAATACCAATACACTTCCTGTTGATATAACATCAACTTGATTTCCATTCTTTAGTATTTTTATACTTGTTGCATTTGTTTTTATATTAGACATAAATTCATTAGTTGTTGTATTTGCATCAATATTTGATATTATATTATTTTCTTTTATATGATAATTATCCGTATTAAGGTATAATTCATCTTCTCCTTCAGTGTTTTCATCATTTTCTATCCATGTTACTTCTGCCTTTACATATCCAATATTTCCTGCTTGATCTTGTATTTCAAATGTAAATGTACCGTTCTCTATAAAGGTATGGCTACCATCTTCATCTGCATTCAATATTTTTACATTTTCTTCTGAAAAATCTTTTAATGTAGCTTTTACTTCAAATTTTGTTGTTTCTGTAATGTCATATTCAACTGTAGCTGTTGGTGCTTCTTTGTCTATCCAATTAACTTCCGCTGTAATTGTATGTTTTTTATTATTCATATCTTTATATGTAAAATTATGGACTCCATTATTTTTAAATGTATATGTTGTTTCTCCTACTGCCGTAAATCCTTTTGGTAAATCAAGTGTTGCAACAACATCTTGATTTGTTAATGATGTAATAGAATATTTAATTGATGGTTCTTTATATTCTTTAGTCAAATCTTCATAGTAATTAAATCTTTTTCCACTTACATATTTATTTGGTCCCTCTGCATTTCCATATGTTTCAGTTGCCTCTATTTTTACATATTTTGCTGGCATAGATTCTGCTAATTTAATTGTTTTTCTATCTTCGTTATTAGCTAGATTTGTCTCTTCTGCTACTAAAGTCCATTCTTCTCCATCTAAACTAACATATACTTTTGCTGATTTTATTCTTCCATTTAATCCTGCTGGGTCATATGTAATTTGAGATAAATATCTTACTTTATCTAAGCTTATAACATATGTCTTATCCTTAGCTACTTCTCCATATTTTGTATGCCATGATGTAAAAGGACTAGCATCAATCATATTTTCAGGAGCAAATCCATTTTGTGAAACTCCTGATGAAACAAAACTTAGATTCTTTATGCTTATATATTTGTTTGTTTCTGGATTTGTATCTTTAGTAAACTCAAACTCTGTAATATTTCCACTTAAATATCTATCATATGCTTTATATCTAGCTTTGATTTTTTGTGTTCCTTCAAAATGAATAGAATTATTATAATCTGACCATGTTTTCCCACCATCTACACTATATTCTAAATTATTAACTTTACCAACAAAAATATCTTCTTCATCATTTATTGTAAGTGAATTCAAAGAAATATCTTGTCCTTCAACAATATCAATTGTAAATACTTCTTTCGAACCAGAGATTTTTACTTTTATATCGTTTTTAGCAGTTATACTCTCTATCTGTTCTTTTGAAAGTAAAATTTTATGTTCTAATGTTGCTTTCCAACTTTTTCCACCATCTAAACTATATTGAACTTGAAAATCATAATCATCATATTTTGAATTCATAACTATTTTTCCAGCATTTTCTCCATCAAATGAGAATGATGCTAAATCAACTTTATCTGTTCCTATTAACGCATTTGCGATTTCTTTACAAGCATTTGGTTGTAAACTTTCTTTGTCTGTTGCTTTTGAAGCTTTATTTAGTGCATCTGTTTTTAGCATATCTATTTCTACTGTATCATCATTGTTTAAGTATGGTTCTATAAGTTTTAACAAATCTACCATTGCCATTGGATAATATGTATAAGAGTCAATTATTTTTTTAGCAAGCTTTTTCCATTCTGCACTTGTTTTGTTTCCTTGTTGTTTATAAATATTAATCAAATTATCATAAGTATCTAAATTAATATTTAATTTTTCTAAAGATTTATTATAAATTTCTTCTTTTTTGCTTAAATCATCATATGAATTAGCAATTAAATTATAATAGAAAGATTCTTGATATTTTTTATAATTGTTTAATGCCGCTTGTCCTAATAACTGGTAGCCAGCACTGTTACCAACTTGAGAATTGTTCATGTGCATTTTTGTAAATGACTTATTATTCCAGTTAAATAATAGACGATATCGATTTCCTCCATACCATGTAGTACAACTTTGTCCCCATCCAGATATATTATTTCCTATATTCCACATTCCGTTTCCATTTGAATCTTCTGAATAAGTTAGATACGCTTCATGTCCTGGTTGATATACCCCTACTGATGGAATTCCATGTACTTTACTTAAGTTTTGTCCTAATCTTGAAATATTCCAACAGATTCCACCAGCTTCCATTACCATCCATGTTCTCGATGTTTTGCTTCCATCTTCATTTAAACCATATGGTATATTATATTCACTTAATTTATATTTATTGTTGTAATTATCATAGTTGTTTTTATCATATAATTTATCTTGATTATAATTTGGAGAAACATATGGCATATAACTATATGGATTTAAACGTTGATTTAAATCATCTGAATATCTTGTTTCTGAATATCCACGTAACCATTTTATTTCATTATTTGCAACAGAGTCATTCATAACAAATCTAATTAATTCCATACTATAATTTTTAAATTCTTCTTTTCTTGCAAATAAATTATTATCATATAATTCTTTAATAATCTTATATTTTTCAACAATATCATAAGAAGATCCTGGTGAATTAAAACTTAATGGTGTTGATAGTAAATCTGTACTATATACAACAGCCAAAGCAATTAACATCTTTTTATATATTAATCCATCTCCTTCATCTGATAAAATGTCTTTATAATTTTTATATAGTGTTTTAAGAGAATTTAAACATTTTAAAACATCTCCAACATTTCCTGTTTCTATAAATAATTGTAAAGCATTTTTATCATTTAAAAGCCACTCTATTGTCTCTTTTATTTCTCCTGTAGTATCATCTTTTATACTGTTTTGTAATGTCCAATATCCCATTCTGTTAACAAATTCTCTTTTTAATACCAAATCTAAATTATTTGCATAATTTTTTTCTGGTGTATTTTTTGAAAGAATTTCATCATAATATGAAAGTGGTTGTATTCCTTGATATAACTCTGAAGAAATATCATAATTCTCTTTTACAATTCTTGCATCTGCATAAACTGCATGGTCACTTGCATTTCCACCATTTTTATCTGCAAATAATCTTAAATATTTATAGTTTGCAATATCAATATCAACTTCTATTGCATTTTGTCCAGAAGTTATTGTATCTGATTTGTAAAGTTCTGTCCATTCATTTCCATCATTAGAAGCTGTTATTTTAAACCAAACTTCTCCTAATCCATTTCTCGAACTATCTATCCCAAGTTTTGCAACAAAACGTGTATATGTATCAGAATACGCAGAAATATCATAAGTAAGTTGTGATGAAGCATGTGCTCCCATTCCCTTACTAAAATAAACTCGTGTTCCATCCATTAGTAAGCTAATTTTTCCACCATCAATATTTTTATCTTTCATAATATTTCCATAGCCTACATATGACCATCTATTTTCAGTTATATATTCTAAGTCTGAAATGTAATAATAATTATTTTCTGTTGTTTTATCTGTTATTACTTTTGTATTAGTATTTGTTGTTTTAATTGCACTAGAATATGTTGGTAAAACAATCTGACACAACATAAATATTATTAATATAGTGCTTAAAATTTTTATTTCGATTTTATTTTTCATCTAATTTCCTCCATACTTATTTTTATATAATATTGCAAAAATATAAAGCATATTAACATTTTAGATAATCCTTATTTTAATAATTTTTTCTGCCATGTATATATACTTTTCAAAACTTTTTATACATATATATAATAACATATAATGCAAATTTTGTCAATTTATGATTATTTTCTTTAAGGTTCGTTCTTTTCATTACTCGTTATGCTATGATGTTATAATACATAATATATGCTTGAATGTAATGAGTTTTAAAATTTGTTATTGCTTATCTTGAGTAATGTTCACGGATACAATGAATATAGTTATATTTTGATAATTTTCTCGGTTCAATACACAACATAAGAAATTCTAAAATAATTTCTACTATTGCTCCAATCACATTCGAAAAGTTATAAAAATATAACTATATTCATTGTAGGCCTGAGTGAAAGAGGCTTAAGATAAACAATTACAAATTTTTAACAAATGTAATGAACAAATATATTATGTATTATAACATCATAGCATAACAAGTAATAAAAAAACTGAAATTTAAAATTATTTTCTCATTGAAATAAAAAAGAATAAATATCTACTCCCAAAATAAATGAAGGCCATGGTTCTTCAATCCATCTCCACTTATTACATGGGAAATTAATTGTCAATGGTCCATAAACCTTTTGATATTTATCTTTTAATTCTTTTGCTTCTCTACAATACTTTCTATGCAAACATAAAGCTTTATCATCTTGTGGGTGCGTATCTAAATATAATGCAAGTTCATTAATTGCAAATTCATAACATCTAATTTGTTGTAACATTTCCTCTTTTGCACAACAGTCTATAGTTCTTCCTTGACTATTATTAACCATATTTGGCATATCACAAAAATCATTCATATTGTTATCATTACATCCACAATTTCTATTTTCTTCTACTGACATTTGTTACACCCCTCCTTTATAGTATTTCTTGATGCTATAAAATCTATTTCACGCATAGATTGACAAGGTTCGTATGGACTCACTAATTCAGGAAAGATTGTTCCCATTTTTAGGCCCACACATGGTTTAAAAGTTTTATTCATATATTGTATTGGTACATAGCTTTGTGCCAACATTGGATTTTCTGGAAATACATTGTATTCTTCATCAAAACCACATTCACAACAATCCATATAATCTTTTTGATTACATGATGAATAAAAATTATTTGCTGTATTATTACAGCTTTCTTCTATAATGTCATTGTTTAAGTCGCATGAATTTTTAAATTCATTATTCATACAACTACATTGTTTATATCTTCCAAACATATTTGTTTCCTCCTTTAGTATCATTATATGAGTTTTTTCGACTTTTGCTACTATATATGAACAAAAAAATTAGAAGTTAAACTTTTCGTTTTTTACTTCTAATTTTTATTATTACATATTAAATTATTTATATCTAAAAAATAGGCATTGTTTACCAATAACTATATTCTTACAACTCCACCAATTACTTTGTTTTCTGTTGCATTTTGTAATATTTTAGCTCCACCAGCTAATACCACTGTATCACCTTTTTCTAAAACATTTTGAGCTTCTAATGTAGCTAATCCAGCTTCAATTGTTTCTTCTATTGATTTTTTGTCTTTTACTAAAATTGGTGTTACATTCCATGCAACTGATAATTGATAATATGTTGATTCATTATCTGTTACTGCAAAGATTGGGCAAGCAGGTCCCATTCCAGCAATTCTTCTTACTGAATCTCCTGTGTTTGTATATGCAACTATTGCATCTGCTTCTACATTTTTAGCTGTTACACATGTTGTATAAGCAATATTTGCTTCTAAATCTTTAGAGTCTAAATCATAATTCTTTTTGTCAAATCTTTTCCAGTAGTTTACTGTTCCTTCTATTGATTTTGAAATTTTAACCATTGCTTCAACACATTCAACAGGATATTTACCCATTGCACATTCTCCAGAAAGCATTATACAGCTTGTTCTATCATATACTGCATTTGCAACGTCACTTACTTCTGCTCTTGTTGGTCTTGGATTAGATGTCATTGACTCTAACATTTGTGTTGCTGTTACAACTGGTTTCCCAACTTCATTACATCTTTTAATAAAATGTTTTTGTACTATTGGAACTTGTTCCATTGGTATTTCAACACCCATGTCTCCACGAGCAACCATAATTCCATCTGTTAAAGCTAAAATTTCTTCAAAATTGTCTATACCTTCTTGGCTTTCGATTTTTGAAATGATTTTAACATGAGCTCCACCATTTTTATTTAATAAATCTCTAATTTCTTGAACATCTGATGCTCTTCTTACGAAAGAAGCTGCTATCATATCAAATCCAGCTTTAACTCCATTTGTTATATCATCAATATCTTTTTGTGATAATGCTGGTAAATTTAATTTTAATCCAGGTACATTTACTGTTTTTCTACTTCCTAATTTTCCTGTATTTACTACTTTACATTTAACATCTTTTCCAATAACTTCTACTACTTTAAATTCAATTGCTCCATCATCAACTAATATTGTTGCTCCTGGTTTTACATCTTGATATAAATTTTTATAGCTTATAGATGCTTTTGTATTATCTCCGATAATATCTTCATTCATAAATGTAAATTCTTGACCTTCTTCAAGTAATACCTTTTCATCTCCAGATTCTAATTTTCCTGTTCTAATTTCTGGACCTTTTGTATCTAGCATTAATGCTACTGGTTGGTTTAATTCCTCTCTTACTTTTTTAATTGTTGCTATTTTAACTGCATTTTCTTCATATCCTCCATGTGAAAAGTTAATTCTTGCAACATTTAATCCAGCTTTTACAAGTTTTGTAAACATTTCTTCACTTTCACTAGCTGGTCCTATTGTACCAATAATATTTGTTTTTCTTAAAACTTCTTTCATTATTATTCCTCCCTTTTTTAAACCGTGTTCTATTATACCATATTTATTCCTCATTTTTCAACTATTTTTTCATTTTTTATAAATATTTGATGTCACAATTATACTTTACTAACTTAAAACTAAATATTTTTTATAATATTTTAAAAAATTATTCCCTAATTATATAAATAGTCTAAAATAGTTCAATTATAGCATGTAGTTTATCTTTTTCTTCTTTATTATATATTGATACTATATGCTTATTTTCTACAAATGTATATTTACAAACTACCTCATCACCATATTTTACTTCTTTTTTATATTGTATTCTAACATTGTCAAATGGTCTTTTTTCATAAACATCTTCTGGTAAAGCTTCATAAGCTAAGTCTAAATAATACAAATTGTGCATATGTCCATTTATATCAATATCTCTTCTACTTATTTTATAGTTTATCTCTGATAAAAAACATTTTGGTGCTTCTATTTTATTTAGTTCTTCTTCATTAAATACCCTTTTTTCCTCAAGTTGATATTTTTCATAAATATCATCTGTTATTCTTGTAATTCTACCTGTACTTATATCTATTAAAGCCCATTTTGATGTTCCTATTACACACAAATTATTTTCTTCATCATACATTTCAAAATCACGATATGTATATACTTTTTTCTTAATTCTTCCCCATGTGTTTACATGTAGATTTTCACCATATTTGGGTCTTTTTAAGATTTTTAATTTCCAATCCAGTAATACCCAAGATACTCCTGTTCTTTGTATATCTAATGGACCATATCCTGCTAAATCTGAATGATGTGTGCCAATATTTTCAAATATTTCCAAAATTGCTCTATTTTTAATATAATTTTCTTTTCCTATGTCTTTTAGTTGCATTTTAAAATCTTCTTTAATAATCATTTCTTCTATACCTTCTTAATATCTAATTCTTTAATTTGTCATTTAAAACCCTGGTTTTTTTAATAGATGAAACATATTCTTTTTATACTCTTCTACTCCTGGTTGATTAAATGGATTTACTCCTAAAATCATTCCAGAAATACTACATGCTTTTTCAAAGAAGTATATCAATTCACCCAAATTTTCTTCATCTAATTTTTCTATATTTATTACAATATTTGGTACATCTCCTGAAACATGTGCTTTTATTGTCCCTTCCATTGCTTTTTTATTTACATAGTCTAATGTTTTTCCTGACAAATAATTTAATCCATCTAAATTATCTTCATCTTTTTGTATAGTAATATCTGAATTTGAATTTTCTATATTTATTACTGTTTCAAACAAATTTCTTCTACCTTGTTGAATATATTGTCCCATAGAATGTAAATCTGTTGTAAAATCAACTCCTGCTGGAAAAATTCCTTTTTCATCTTTCCCTTCACTTTCTCCATATAATTGTTTCCACCATTCTGTAAAAAAGTGCATTTTAGGTTCATAATTTACCAATATCTCTGTATTTTTATATAGTTTATATAAAATATTTCTTACAACTGCATATTTGTAACATTCATTATATTTTAAATTTGGGTCATCATATCTTTCTTTTGCTATTTGAGCACCTTCCATTAATTTATCAATATTAATTCCACTACACGCAATCGGAAGTAAACCTACAGCAGTTAAAACAGAATATCTTCCTCCAACATTATCTGGTATAACAAATTTCTCATATCCTTCTTCATCTGCTAATGTTTTTAAAGCTCCTTTTTCTTTATCTGTTGTTACATAAATTCTACTTCTTGCTTCTTCAATTCCATATTTGTTTTCTAGTATTTCTCTAAAAATTCTAAATGCAATTGCTGGTTCTGTTGTTGTTCCTGATTTTGATATAACATTAATTGAAAAATCTTTACCTTCTATTGCTTCTAATAATTCATTAATATAGTTTGGGCTTAAATTATTTCCAACATATAAGATTTGTAAATTTTTTCTTCTTTCATCTGGTAATATATTATAAAATGAACTTGTTAATGCCTCTATAACAGCTCTTGCTCCTAAATAAGAACCACCTATACCGATTACTATCAAAACATCAGACTCTTTATTTATTTTTTTTGCTACTTTCTTAATTCGTTCAAATTCCTTTTTATCATAGTTTGTTGGTAATTCTAACCAACCTACAAAATCTTTTTCATCATTTGCTCTTTTATGTAATTCTTTGTGTATATTTTCTACTTGTTCCTTATATTCTAATATGTTTTTTTCTGTAATTCCTGAATTCTTTAAATCTAATTTTACATTTGCCATACAATTACCTTCTTTCGTTTATTTTTGTTCATTATATACAAAATAAAGCTGTTATTCAAGTTTTTTATTTAACTTCTTACTTTTTTATTTAATTACAATTTGCTAGATTAGCTAATTTTTAATATCTTTAAAAAAATTATTTAAATACTGTAACCAATTTTCTATTTTTTCATAATATGTATTATACAAAGGAACAAACAAAAAGAAAATTTCTTCTGAAAGGGGGTCTATACTATGCCAGAAAACAGAGGATGTGGTGGTTTCGGATTTGGTGATGACTGCTGCTGGATTATTATCCTTATATTATTAATTTGCTGCTGTTGCGGTGGTGGCAGAGGAGGATGTTGCTAATCCTACTCAAAACATAATATTCTAAATATTTATTTAGTATATTGATAGAAAATAATATTAATTATTCTCTATTGTAAAAAGGAATAGACTTATAGTTTATTCCTTTTTCTTTATATTATAAAATATATGATTAATCTTTTTATGTTTTCTTCTTATATTCTACATATATTATTTAATTTTTATTGTTGTTTTCTATTTTCATGTTATCACCATATCTTTTAATTTTCTGTGTAGTTGTTTTTTCAAATTCTTTTTCTCTTATAACAAAATTTTTAATATGTTTATAATTTGGAATTTTGCTATTAACATTTGCTACAACATCTGATATTACTTTTTTAATTTCCTCTTTTGTTGGAACTACTCCTTTTAAATACTCTGTAATTGCATCTATATTTGGAAAAATTTGTGCATTAACATATGTCTCATCATCATTTTCTTTTTTTATTCCTTGTACTAATGCTTCAGATATTAATGGACTATCATTTAAATAATATTCTATTTCCTCTGGATATATATTTTTTCCATTTTTAGTTACAATTACACTTTTACATCTTCCTGTAATATATAAAAATCCTTCTTCATCTATTTTTCCTAAATCTCCTGTATGAAACCATCCATCCTTCATTATTTTTTCTGTTTCTTCTGGCATTTGATAATATCCAAGCATAACATTTGGACCTTTTACTATAATTTCTCCCACTCCTTCAGAATCAGGATTTTCTATTTTATATTCTACATTTGGAATTGGTAATCCTGCACTATCATTTCTTTTATAAAAATCTGTATTTCCTGCAACAAGTGGTGCACATTCTGTTAATCCATATCCTTGTAATGAATTTAATCCTAACTTTTCTAGTGTATCTGCTATTTCTGGATTTACTGGAGCTGCCACTACTATAAATACTCTTATTCTTCCACCTAAAGTATTTTTAACTTTATTTTTTACAATTGCCTTTAAGAAAAATGGTAATTTCTCAATCATATTTGACTCATTTTTTGTATATTTTTCAGGCAAAGATTTATTTAAGTTTTTCATTATTTTTTTATATATACTTTCCAATAGCAATGGTACACACAATACTACAGAAGGATGAAATTCTAGCATATTATTTGATATATATCTTAATCCTTCACAATAACAAATACTTGCTCCGCCATAAATTGGTAGTAAAAATCCTATTGTACATTCATATGTATGATGTAGTGGTAAAATAGAAAAAAACAAATCACTTCTTTTTACTTTTACAATTCCATATATTGATAAAATATTAGAACAAATATTACGTTGTGATAAACATACACCTTTTGCATTTCCTGTTGTTCCAGATGTAAATAACAAAATTTTTAATTCATCTGGATTTATATTAATTTGTTCAAATTTATTATTTCCCTCACTTACAAAATTTTTTCCTTTTTCTAGAGCCTCTTTATATGTTTTAATAATTTCTTTATTTTGTTTTATATCAAAAGCTAGAAACATTGTATCTTTATTTTCTAATTTTTGCATATTTTGTTCTATTTGTTTTAAAATTTTTATATCTCCTAAAATACATTTAGTTTCTGATACATTCATAAAATTTATTACATCATCTGAATGAAGTTCTTTATCAATTGGAACTACAACTCCTACTATTGTAGCTGCAAAATAAGAAACTGCCCATTTATAAGAATTCTTTCCAATAACTGCTATCTTCTTGTTTTCTAGTCCTTTCTCAATTAAATAAGTTCCTAATGCTACAACATCATTCTTAAATTCTTCATAAGTTACTGTATATATTTTTTTATTTTCATCTTTTAACTTAAATGCAATTCTATTTTTATAAATGTCTGCTGACCTATATAACATCTCTTTTAAATTTGTTACTTGATCACATTTATGATATTTTTTTCTTAATTTATCTGCAATTATTAAATTTGACATATTTTTATCTCCTTGCATATTATTCTAATAAAAATTATTTAATTTATTTTAATATATAATTGAACTATTTATATATTATTCATACCTATAAAAATTGTTTTTTAATTCTTTTTTTACAACTATATTGCCATCATAAATAGATTTTCCATCATTTTCATATGGAATATCAAAATTTATGGTTGTCTCAAATTTGTGCCCTTTAATATTTTCTATTTCAATTTCAAAAGCTATTTGGGTTGTTATAAGATTTAATGGAATTTCACATTTTTTTAACAATGTTCCATCATATGTAATTGGATTTGATATATCTAGCATAGTGTAATCTGTTTTTATATTTTGATTTATATAGCTTAATGTAATTGGATAAACATTATTATATAATAATTGTTTGTCTAAATCTGTTGTTTTTTCTGATACAACTTCTAATTTAAGTTCATTTTTTATTTTATTTTCTTCTTTTATTTCACCACTAGTAAAATCTTTAACAGATTTATAATATAAATTTGGTTGTCCTATTATTGGCAATTTTTTATAAGTAATATTTTTTATTGTTATATTTTTTAATCCATTTTCTAAATTTTGTTCTTCTGGATTTGTATTTATAAATATTGATATATCTGTATATGTATATAAGTTTTCTATTGTAAAATTGCTCCCTGTGCTTGTCTTATTTTTTGCATTACTACTGCTGAAAAACAAAATTTTATTAATTGAATATATCGTTTTTTCATTTTTTTCTGAAAATGTTAATATACTCTCTTCAAATTGTTTTTCTCTTTTTTTATTATTTATTATTGTTGATGTTATGCAAATTAAATTTGCAATAAGCATACATATGAATATTATATAAATATTTGTTTTTTTCATTTGTGCCTCCTACAATATATTATATTATTAATATATGCAGTTGGCTTCCTATATAATAGTATATTTTTAAAATAAAATCAAGTTTTATATATAAAAAAACAACCTATAAACTTTTTAGTTCATACGTTGTTTTATTGGTGGCTCGAAGTGGAATCGAACCACTGACACGGGGATTTTCAGTCCCCTGCTCTACCAACTGAGCTATCGAGCCAAATAATAAAAAAATGGCGACCTGGAACGGGCTCGAACCGTCGACCTCTAGCGTGACAGGCTAGCGTTCTAACCAACTGAACTACCAGGCCGTAAAAGAATGGTGGTCGTTATAGGGCTCGAACCTATGACCCCCTGCTTGTAAGGCAGATGCTCTCCCAGCTGAGCTAAACGACCATGTCCTTTCGACATTGACTAGTATACAAGATTTTAAAATAAATGTCAATACCATTTTCAAAAAAATTTCAAATTTTTTTGAAATTTCTATCTAATAACAAAAAGTCGTCTGATAAAACCCGCAATATTAAGCATATTTAAGTAGTTTAATAAAATTATTTTAAGAGAAAAATAAATATTTATTTTTCTCTTAAAGCCACTGCCTTTATTATATGAATGATACAATCTGTTGCCCTTAAACTTGTTTCATTCTCCCTTCTTTTACTGTAAATTTAGTAATTTTTCCTTTTTGTAAATTTCCATCTAGTATTTCTTCTGCCAATTTATCTTCAATTAAATTTTGTATTGTTCTTCTTAATGGTCTAGCACCAAAATTTTTGTCCATTCCCTCTTTTGCTATCAATTCTTTAACTTCTGGTTCTAATTCTATTTCATATTTTTGTTCTTTCAATCTATTTATAACTTCTTTAAGCATTATATCTATTATTTGATTAATCTCATCATCATTTAATTTATGGAATACAATTATTTCATCAATACGGTTTATAAACTCAGGTCGTAACTCTTTTTTCAATTCTGCCATAACTTCTTTTTTAATTTCTTCATATTCTTTAGTTGCTCTTTCTTTTCTTTCCTTTAGCTCTAATTCTTTATCATTATTTGCATTTTCACTTGTCTTTATATTTTTACTTGTAAAGCCTAATTGTTTTCTATCTGTAATTAATCTTGCCCCTAAATTTGATGTCATAATTATAACTGTATTCTTAAAGTTAACTGTCCTTCCTTGACTATCTGTCAGTCTTCCATCTTCCAAAATTTGAAGTAACATATTCATTACATCTGGATGTGCTTTTTCTATTTCATCAAATAATATTACTGAATAAGGTTTTCTTCTTATCTTTTCTGTTAACTGTCCTCCTTCATCAAATCCTACATATCCTGGAGGTGCTCCTATTAATTTAGAAACTGAATGTGGTTCCATAAATTCTGACATATCTACTCTTATCATAGAATTTTCATCACCAAATAATACTTCTGCTAAAGCTTTTGATAATTCTGTTTTACCAACTCCTGTTGGCCCTAAAAATAAGAATGAACCTATTGGTCTTTTGGGGTCTTTTAGTCCTACTCTTCCTCTTCTTATCGCTTTTGCCACAGCTTCAACCGCTTCATTTTGACCAACCACTCTTTTATGGAGTTCTTCTTCTAAATGTTTTAACTTTTGATTTTCGTCCTCAGTTATTTTTTTTGCTGGAATACCTGTCCAACTTGCTATAACCTCTGCTATATTTTCTTCTGTTATATTAACAATTGATTTTGTGTTCTTATTTTTCCACTTGCTTTGCTCTTTTTCAAACTTTTCTCTAAGTTCTTTTTCTTTATCTCTTAACTCAGCTGCCTTTTCAAATTTTTGATTTAATACAAACTCTTCTTTTTCGTTTTTTACTGTCTCAATTTCTTCCTGTAATTTTTTTAAATTATCTGGTTCTGTAAATGTCTTTAATCTAGCTCTTGAAGCCGCTTCGTCAATTAAATCTATAGCCTTATCTGGCAAAAATCTATCACTAACATATCTAATAGACAACTTTACAGCAGCATCTATTGCCTCATCTGTTATTTTTACATTATGATGTGCCTCATACTTGTCCCTAATTCCTTTTAAAATTTGAATTGTATCTTTCTCAGATGGTTCATTTACAGTAACAGGACTAAATCTTCTTTCTAGCGCTGCATCTTTTTCTATAAATTTTCTATATTCATTTAATGTTGTTGCACCAACTAATTGAATTTCTCCTCTTGCAAGTAAAGGTTTTAAAATATTAGCAGCATCTATTGCCCCTTCTGCAGCTCCTGCTCCAACAATTGTATGAATTTCATCTATAAATAAAATTATATCTCCTGCCTTTTTTACTTCATCAAGAGCTTTTTTTATTCTTTCCTCAAAATCTCCTCTATATTTTGCACCTGCCACCATTCCAGAAATATCAAGTGTTACAACCCTTTTGTTTTTTAAAATTTCCGGAACATCTCCAGTTACTATTTTTTGTGCTAGTCCTTCCACCGCCGCAGTCTTTCCAACGCCAGGTTCTCCAATTAAACAAGGATTATTTTTGGTTCTTCTTGATAAAATCTGTATAACTCTTTCTATTTCCTCTTTTCTACCTATAATTGGGTCAAGTTTTCCTTCTTCTGCTTTTTTAGTCAAATCTTCTCCAAATTGATTTAATATTGGTGTTTGATTATAACTTCCTTTTGCTTTTACTCTTTTTGAAGTAGTATTAGTATTTTCTATTCCATCAGAATTATATTCTTCACCTTCATTTATAACCTTAATTATTTCATTATAAAGTTTTGGAATATTTACATTTAAATCTAATAATATTTTAACAGCTATACAATCGCCCTCTTTTAATATTCCGATTAAAATATGTTCTGTTCCTATATAATTATATCCTAATTTCCTAGCTTCAATAAATGCAGATTCTACAACTCTTTTAGTTCTTGGTGTAAAATCAATTATATTTTCGACCGGTTCATCTCTTCCAATTAACTCTTCTATTTTATTTAAAATATTTTCTGCTGTTACTTGTGCATTTTCTAATACTCTTGAAGCTACTCCATTTCCTTCTTTTGCTAAACCATATAAAATATGTTCTGTTCCTATATAACTATGTCCTAAGTCTAAAGCTATATCATTTGCAATTTCAATTGTCTTATTTGCTCTATTAGTAAATTTATAAGTCATCTCTTCACTCCTCCTTTTTATTTAATTTTTATATAAATATACTTAATTTTATTAATTATTTTTACACATTATCATTTTAACAACTTCTGCTCTTTTTATATCTCTTTCCAATGTTTCATATTGTTCTCCTAAATATTTTTGCATATTTGCAGGTTTTGTGTACAAAATTAATTTTTGTACTTGACTGTCTGTTAATTCTTTTAAGATTCCTAAGTCAGTTCCCATTTTTACATTTGATATTAACTTTTGTGCTTCTTCTAATGATATTTTTTTACAATATTTTAATAATCCATAACTTCTATATATTGTATCTTCTAGGTCAATTGTATCTTTTGCTAAGAATTTTCTTGCTTTTCTTTCTTGTTCAATTATTTTTTCTGTAACTATTTTTAGATTTTCAATAATTTCTTTTTCTGTTACGCCTAAAGTTCTCTTATTAGAAATTTGGTAAACATCGCCTAATTCTTTGCTATTTTCTCCATATGCCCCTACTATATTTACTCCAAAATTATTTATTGTATAAAATACTTGATTTATATTTTTTGTAATTGCAAGTGCTGGTAGATGAAGCATTACAGAAGCTTTTAATCCAGTTCCACAATTTGTTGGTAAACTTGTTAAATATCCATATTTTTTACTAGTAGCATAACCTAAAACATCTTCAATTTTTTTGTCCAATTCTATTGCAAAATTTAAAGCATTTTCCAGTTCAAATCCACTACTAAACACTTGTATTTTAAGATGATCTTCATCATTTATCATTATACAAATATTTTCTTCATCATTTATTAGAATTGCACCATTTTCATTATAAACAGCATACTCTGGACTTATTAAGTTCTTTTCGACTAAGCTCATTTTTGTTATATCATCCATATCTTTAAGTTCTAAATATCTCAAACCATACCCAATTAAATAAACATTTTCTTTTATTTTATTTTTTAGTCTTTCTATATCATCTTTTTCCTTTAAATTAAACTTAAATTCTGGTAAATTTCTTGCAAATCTAATTCTTGTACTTGCTACTACATCTGATTCATTTCCACTTTGTAGATACCAATTCATTTATATCACCTTTCTATTATATTTTTCATTCATATATTTATTCTTTATTTAGACATTTTCTTAATTTCGTCTCTTATCTTTGCAGCATCTTCATATCTTTCTTCCTTAATAGCTTGTTTTAAATCATCTTGTAATTTTGATAATTTATTTTCTTCTGAATTTTCATTTTTTTGAGTAGTTTTTCCATTTTTACTTTCAAATTTCACTTTATTATTTGATGTCTTTCCCAATCTGCCACTATGTCTATTTGCTCCTTGTAATTTCTTTAAAATTGGATCCATTCTGTCCTCAAATACATCATAACAATTTGCACATCCATACTTTCCAGTATTTATAATATCATCAAAAGTTGAACCACAACTATCACAAGTCAATTGCTTTACTTCATTTAATAATGGCATAAATTCAGATGTACTAAAATCTTCTAGGAAACTACCAAAGAAACTTGGTATATCTAATGATGGCATTTTGAAATCCATTTGGCTTGTAATTCCTAATTTTCTACTGCATTCTTCACATAAGTGCATTTCTTTTTTTACTCCATTAATATTTTCTGAATATCTAACATTTGCTTCTCTTTTTTTACAATTTTCACATAACATATTAATCACTCCTTTAAACTTATTTATTCTTTATATTTTTTTCACTTGTTTTTCTAGTATAATAATAAAATTGTTTATTCTATATTTAATAACATATTTTTAAATATCCTTGCTCTAACTTCATCTTTAATATCTTTATCCAGTTTTAAAACATTATCACTTGTTGCCACTTTTAAAAGTTTAGCTTCTTGCGAAGTTATTATATTATATGTTAAAAAATCACTTAACAAAATGTCTATGTCATTTGTTGTTATACTTTTTCCTATATTATTTATTATATGAATTATATAGTCTGATTTTGTATTAGTTATTTTTTTTATCTTAATATTTCCTCCACCGCCTCTTTTACTTTCAACATAATACCCTTGTGATGGCTTAAATCTTGTTGATATTACATAATTTATTTGTGATGGAACACAATTAAAATGTTGTGCTAATTCATTTCTTTGTATTTCTACAAAATCATTTTCATCTTCATCAAACAATTCCTTTATAAAATCTTCTATTACATCTGACATTCTCATTTTATCAGCCTCCTTTTAAATTTTCTGTCATATTGTGCGATTAATTTACAATACATTATTAAATATTTTTATTTTACAAGTCCAATGTTTTTAGTTCTTTTTTGTCTTTGACTTTCTTTGACTTACAATATATATTATATCCTTTTTTATTAATTTTTCAATATTCTTTTTTGACTTTTTCTGACCTTTATTGACTTTTATTTTTACATTTTATTGTTTAATCTCTTTTTTTCTCACTCTTTCTATTTTTTTCTACTTTTTATGTTTATTTTATATTTAATATTTTTTTTATCTGTATTTAATTATTATTCACATTATCATTTCTTTTATTTTTAGTTATATTTTGGAGTTCTTCTGCCTTCTCTTTTTGTTTATTTAATGGAATCCATGCAAAATAAGATGAAACAAATTCACCATATTTAGTAGCATCTTCTCCCACTTCTTCAGATTGTTCTCTAATATTTTTTCCTAAATCTTTATTATCCATAAAAAGCACCAGCCTTTCTATTTCTAAATAATTTTTTAATAAATAATTTATATAAAAATATATTACAAAATCTATAGTAAGCTTGTGCTTTTTTATTAATTTTTATTCACTTTTAATAATTTTTTATGTTATTTTACAATTTCCTATATTTATAGCTATTATTTTTCTATTCTTTTTCATATTCTATTTAAATATCTTTTTTATATTATTTTTAAAACTTGACCTGGATATATTAAATTTGGATTTCTTATTCCATTTATTCTTGCTAATCTTCTTACACATGTTCCATATCGTCTTGCTATACTCCACAATGTATCTCCTCTTTGTACTGTATAATATTGTTCTTTATTTTCTACAACATTTTGGTTTGATGATTTTACCATTATTCTTTGTCCCGGATATATTAAGTTTGGATTTTTTATATTATTTAAGTTTACTATATTCTGTATTGTTGTTCCATAAGTTCTTGCTATATTCCACAATGTATCTCCCCTTTTGATTGTATAATACATTTTCCCTGTAGAATGTTCTACATTTCCTTCAACACTAGTGTTTGTAACAATTTCTAATTTTTGTCCTATATATATTAAGTTCCTATTTTTCAATTTATTTATACTTACTATTTCTTCTATTGTTGTTCCATATTTTCTTGCAATATCCCATAAAGTATCTCCTCTTTGTACTACATATTCTATTACCTTTGTATAATTAGAATCAGTTCCATTTCCTCCATTATCTGTATGTGGTATTTCTGTGTTATCAGATAAAAAAATATCTTTAGAAAACAAATCCATATCTACATTTCCTGATATACCAGGAACTCTTCCAGTACTTGTGTATTGTGTGCCTATAAAAGAATTCCAACTTGAATTTGTATTTTTTAAGTTTTTATAATCTCCATAATATGCAAGCCATAATTCTGATTTATTTGATATTTCTTGATTAAAAGTATTTTGGGCATTGTATAAATCGCTATATACTATAACTTGTTTTTTTGTTAATTCTTCAACTTTTCTTATAAAAGCCATTGCAATTTGATTAATTGATTCTCTAGGAACTCCTCCAAATTGTTCATAATCTAAAGCAAGTTTACAGTCTACTTGTTTTCCTGATATAACTGATGCAAAAAATCTCGCTTCTTTTTCAGCCTCTTCAACTGTTGTAGCTACTAAATAATGATAAAATCCAACTTTTAATCCATTAGCTTTAGCATTTCGATAATTTACTTCAAAATAGGCGTCTTTAATATTACTTCCTTGACTTGCTTTTATATATACAATTTCTATTCCTGCATTTTTAACTTGACTATAGTCTATGTATCTCTGCCAATTACTCACATCTATCCCTCGATAATTAAATTCACTTTGCGGAGATAACGCATATATCGAATTTAAAAAAGTAAACATGAAAACTATACATATTCCTAAAGTTTTTAATATTTTCTTTTTCATATAAAATATCCTCCTTAATTATTTTGTATATTTTATTCTCAGAATATTTTTTAGTTACTTTATGTTTACACATTTAAAATTAAATTTAGTATATTCATACTTTTATATTTTGTACATATATTTTAATATGGTGATGATATGTTTTCAAAATGTCATTTTTATATAATTAAAATAAAACAAAATTTATTAGCTATGCTTTTTTTAGCATTTTGTGCTAGCTTACTATTATTTTCTAGTTCAAATCTTCCTGCTGTAAAAAGGGGGTTATCACTTTGGGCAAATTCTGTTGTACCTTCCCTTTTTCCTTTTTTCGTTGCAACTGAATTGCTAATGAATACAAATTTTGTTTATATTTTAGGCAGATTTTTAAACAAAATAATGAAACCTTTATTTAATATTAGAGGAGAAGGTTCATTTTGTTTTTTAATGGGGTTAATTAGTGGTTATCCAATAGGTGCAAAAATTGCCTGTAATTTTAGACAAAATAATATCTGTTCTAAAGAAGAATGTGAACGTCTTTTAAGTTTTACTAATAACTCTGGTCCTTTATTTATAGTAGGTTCTATTGGAATTAGTATGTTCGGAAATTCTACCATAGGATTACTCCTTTTAATTACGCATATACTAGCATGTATTACAGTTGGAGTTATTTTTAGATTTTGGAAGTCAAAAAATACTACACTACCATCATCTCTCCATGCCACCTCTCAATTTACCACAAACAAAAATGTATCTTTTCATAATTTAGGAGAGGTTTTAGGGAAAAGCATAACTAGTAGTATTTCCACTATATTAATGATTGGTGGATTTGTAGTAATTTTTTCGAGCATTATATCTATTTTAAAGGCAAGTGGTATTTTAAATAGTATTGTCCTAATTTTTACACCTATTTTTAAAACTTTGAATATAGATACGTCTTTTATTTCTGGAATTTTTACAGGTTTATTAGAAATTACTAATGGTATTAATTATATTTCTAATATTCATATTAAACAAATTTCTATAAATATTATTATTACTGCTTTTTTATTAGGATTTGGTGGTATTTCTGTTTTACTACAAGTTTGGAGTATCACATCAAAATCCGATTTGTCTATTAGACCTTATTTTTATGGTAAAATCTTGCAGGGAATTTTTGCCGCGTTTTACACATTCATTATAATTAATGTTTTTCCTTTTTTTAATTTTAATTTGTAAAAATTATTTAAAATGAATAAATTAGCTATATATTTAATATATTTTTATTAATAATGATTGGAGATGATTTTATGGATAAAGATTTTAATAACATGCCACCTTTTATGGATTACTCTATGTTTCAACAAATGCGGTGCAAATAATACATCTGATATGAATGATATTTATCGAGATCCTATGTTCAACCCTATGGCTCAATATGAGCAAGCTTATTGTTATTATAGATATTTATGTATGCAAATGGATTACAAAATTAAGTGTAAAGAATACGAAAAGTTATGTAATACTTCATCAAATAATGAAAGAAGTCAAAGAAGAGTTGAATAATCTTCTTTGACTTTATTTTTGTAATATGCAAATATATAAGAAATTTAAATATTATATTATTCTATATAAGTCTAGTCTTCATTAATTTTTAGCTGATGTTCTATATTAAGTAATCTGTTATATTTAGAAACTCTATCAATCCTACAAGGTGCTCCTGTTTTTATTTGACCTGCATTAACAGCTACTGCTAAATCAGCAATTGTAGTATCTTCTGTTTCTCCAGAACGATGCGAAATTATTGTTTTATATCCTTTGTTTTTTGCTTCTTTTATTGTTTCTATAGTTTCTGTTAATGTTCCTATTTGGTTTGGCTTTATCAATATAGCATTTGCTACATTTTCTTTTATTCCTCTTTGTAATCTCTTCTGATTTGTTACAAATAAGTCATCTCCTACTAATTGTATTTTTTTACCCAATTTATCGGTTAATTTTTTCCATCCTTCCCAGTCTTCTTCTGCTAATCCATCTTCTACAGAAATAATTGGATATTTTTCTGTTAAATCTACAATATATTGTATCATTTCTTCTCTAGTTTTTAATATATCTGTTTTCCAAAAATAATAACCATCTTTACCTATTTTTTTTGCTTCATCATACATTTCTGTACTAGCAATATCTAATGCTAAACATATATCTTTTTTAGGTTCATATCCTGCTTTCTTTATAGCTTCTACAATTACATCTAAGGCTTCTTCTTCATTTTTTAAATTTGGAGCAAATCCACCTTCATCACCAACACCAACTGAATATCCTTTTTCTTTTAAAACCTTTTTTAATGTATGATATACTTCTACTCCTCTACGCATTCTTTCTGCAAAAGTAATACTTCCTACTGGCATTATCATAAATTCTTGTATGTTAATATTGTTGTCAGAATGTTTTCCTCCATTTAGTATATTCATCATAGGAACTGGCAACTCACTACCATTTATTCCACCTATATAATTATACAATTCCATCCCTAATGAATTTGCGGCAGCTTTTGCTACAGCAAGTGAAACTCCTAATATTGCATTTGCTCCTAAATTAGATTTGTTTAAAGTATCATCTAATTCTATTAAACTTCTATCTATATCCATTTGGTCATACACATTTTTATCTACTAACTTCTTAGCAATCTTTTTATTTACATTTTCAACAGCTTTACTTACACCTTTTCCCATAAATCTACTTTTATCATTATCACGCAATTCTACCGCTTCAAAACTTCCTGTTGATGCACCTGATGGCACTAAAGCTGTGCCTGAAAATCCACCTTCTGTTACTACTTCAACTTGAACGGTTGGGTTACCTCTTGAATCTAAAACCTCTAAGGCTTCTATCTTTTCTATTCTCAAATATTCTTTCATATAAATCCACCTTCCTTTTTTATATTTTGTACTATTTTTCCAATTTTATACAGATGGATTATTGAATAAATAAGTTTTAACAAGCTTTTTTATTTCTTAATTGCATAGCATATTGAATTGTAGTTTCATTGATTTCTCCAGATGAAATTCTTGCAATTTCTTCAAGAGTCTCTTTTTCATTTAATAATTTTATATTAGTATTTGTTCTATTTTCTACTACTTTTTTACTTATAAAATAGTTATAATCTGCAATAGCAGCAATACTTGGTAAATGTGAAATACATAGCACTTGATGATTTTTGGAAATTTCATTTAATTTCTCTGCTACAACTCCTGCTGCTTTGCCACTAATTCCGGTGTCAATCTCGTCAAAAATTAATACTGGCATTTTATCTGTATCTGATAACACTTTTTTTATTGCTAGCATTATTCTTGACATTTCTCCTCCTGATGCTATTTTTGATAATTGTTTTTCATCTTCACCTAAATTTGTAGTAATATAAAATTCCACTTCATCTTTCCCGTTTTCAAAGAATTCTTCCTCAAAGTAATCTACACGTATATTTATGTTAGCATTTTTCATTTCCAAATCTTCTAAAACTTTATTTATATTTATACTTAAGACTTTGGCATATTCCTGTCTAAATTGACTAATTTTTTGAGCTAATACTGTCATTTCATCCTTAATTTGTCTTAATTCCTTTTTTAATTTATTATTATATTCATCTAAATTTTCAATACGAGAAATTTCGTCTTGAATTTCTTCTTTATATTTTAATATTTCTTGAATATTGTTTCCATATTTTCTTTTTAGATTATAAATTAGTCCTAATCTTTCTTCAATTTCATTTCTCTCTTCTTCATCAAAATATACATCATCTTTATATTCTGAAATATCCCTTGAAATTTCTTGTAATTCATAATAAATACTTTTTAAATTATTAGTAATGTTTGCATATTTTTCATCTATGTTCTCTATCTTTTCTAAGGCTCTTATTGCTGTATTTATATTGTCTATGCTATTTTCTCCAATAGATATATCCGCTTCTTGCAAATTTTTTGATATTTTTTCTGAATTTACTATTAGTTTTCTTTTTTCTTCTAATTTTTCTTCTTCATTCTCTTTTAAATTTGCTTCTTGTATCTCATTTAATTGATATTTAAGTAAATCTAATTTTCTTTCTCTTTCTTTATCATTACCATAATTTATTTTTAATTCTTGCTTTATTTCTACATATTTTTGATATTTTTCTTTATATTCTTTTTTTATTCCAAATATTTTACTACCAATAAATCCATCTAAATATTTCAAATGAAACTTATTATCTAATAAACTCTGATTATCATTTTGTCCATGAATTTCTATAAACTTACTCATGAAATTCTTTAATTCATTAACAGTTACCATTCTTCCATTTATTTTGCACATATTTTTACCAGTAATATTAATTTCTCTTGATACAATAATATTTCCATCTATTGAATTTTCATTTTCTGGATCATACATACATATTTCTACAAATGAATTTGTTTCACCTTTTCTTATCATATCTTTAGAAAATCTCCCACCAGATATTATGCCTAATGAATCAATTATTAATGTCTTCCCAGCTCCTGTTTCTCCTGTTAAAACATTTAATCCTTTGTTTAAATCTATACATATATCATCTATTATCCCTATATTTTTAATATGTAGTGTTGATATCATAAAAAGACCTCCTAAATTTAAATAAAATATTTGTTCGGTCTTATTATATATTCGTATTTTTATTTTGTCAATAGCTTTTGCGAACATTTTTTCTTTTTATTTTAAGTTTTCAAAAAACCTTTTTTTCTTAAATTCTGAATTACTAGAATCTATAAATTCTATACTTCCTGCATTTAATGACTCACATAATATGTTCTTTTCTTTTAAAACATTTTTTAGGTGTTTTGCTAAACTATTTGCACCATTAAAAAATCTTACTTCTCCTAATATCTCTTGTATTTCATTTTGTATTAATGGATAATGTGTACATCCTAAAACTACATTATGTACTTTTCCTGCATATTTGGCTAAATTCCTTTTTAAGTATTCTTGTATTTTTAATTGTTCTCCATCTTCTATAATATCAGCCAATCCTTGGCATGCCATCAAATATGTTTTATGATTATCATATTTATTATATAGTTTATGAAATTTTTCACTTTCTATTGTTCCCCTTGTCGCCATTACTAATGTAACTTCATCATATGCAAAATCATAAACCATTTTATATGCAGGTTCTATAGCTATTATCGGTATTTGTGGATATTTTTCTCTTAATAGTTTTGCTGCTTTTGCACTTGCTGTATTACATGCAATAACAATAGCTTTACATTTTTTATTAATAAATTTTCTTACAATATTGTCGCAAATTTCAAATATTTCTTTATCTGTTTTGTCTCCATATGGATTATTTATTGAATCACTATAATATATATAATTTTCATATGGCAAAATTTTTATTATTTCTTTTAGTACTGTTACTCCACCTATCCCAGAATCAAATACTCCAATTTTATCATTCAACTTTCTCAAACCTTTCTGCTTTTATATTTTCATATTATATATTTTTTAATTGTAAAATTCAAGAAAAGTTATTCAGTTTATTTAACTTTTTATTATTAATTTCATAAAATATATAAGGTGATGTTATATGTTAAAAATAGAAATAAAAACATTAAAAAATGAATTAAAATATAAAGGAACTATTATATTAACATATGAAATTGAATATCCACAAGTTTATTCTGATTACTACAATACTAATAAATTTAATTCGTTTAATTTAAATAAAGCTATTAAGTTAGAAAAATATGCTAAAGAAACATTATTTTCAGCTGCAAAAGATACCTATGATTATAATATTTCTCAAGGTTTCCCTGTTATGGTATATGAGTTAATTTTAAAAACTTATATTACTTATAATCATATTCCAAATATAAGTTTATATCAAGATAAATATACCTTTTCTGGTGGTGCTCATGGTTCTACAATTAGAAGTTCTCAAAATTGGAATTTAGAATATAATAGTCAATTTCCTTTATCAAGTATTTTTTATAATGACCCAAATTACATACTTTACATTTTAAAACAAATTAATAATCAAATAAAAAAGCAAGGTGTAGAATACTACTTTGAAGATTATTGTTCACTAGTGTTAGAAACATTTAAACCTTATCAATTTTATCTTACTCCATACAATATATTTGTATATTTTCAGCAATATGATATTGCACCTTATTCTACAGGCATACCTACTTTTAAAATTAATTATCCACATTAATCTTTTTTATAAATTTTTTACTAAAAGACTTAGTGTAATAATTAAATTTTTTAATTATTACACTCTCGATTTTTTATGTTCTTTTTTAATATTATTTTTTATTATTTGCCCTTTCTTCTACACATTTAGCCTCTCCTTTTCTATTTATGGTAATTCTACACTTGTTTGTATTTTTATTAATACAATTTTTACAATGATTTAAAATAAATTCATCAATTTTTTCTTTATTTGTCATTTTACACCCCTTCTCATATTTTTACTATATTATATTCTATTGTTTGCTTTTTAGTGTAAAATCGACATTTTTATTATTATGCTTGTATATTTTTTATCATTTCATCATATTTTACATATGATGGCTGATACTTTTGTATTAAATTTATAAATCCTTTGCAATGAGTTTTATATTTTAAATGACAATATTCGTGTAAAATAATATAATCTATTATATTTCTGTTATATTTTACAATATTAGGATTTATTATTATTCTATCTTTCTCACATTTTCCCAATTCATTATTTATATGCTTAATTTCGTAATCCTCTGGAGCAAATCCTAATAAGATTCTTGTTTTTTCCATAGCTCTTTCAACTTCTACTTTTGCAATCTGTTCATACATTTTTTCTATTGCCATATCTAATATCTTTTCATTATTCATTTTTTTATGTTTGTTTGGAAGTGATATTTTTATTAATTTATTTTCTATATCTAGTTCAGCATATTTGATGTTTTTATAGATTATTTTTACTTTATAATCAACTCCTAATACTGGAACTGGATGTCTTTCAATTGAATCTTCTATTGTTATTTTAAAATTAATTTTTTTGCTCATTATTTTCATATTAATCACTCCTAACAAATTTTTGTTTTGCAAAATATTGTTCGTTCTTGTTGTTCATATTTTATATTCTTTTTTTATAATTGTCAATAGATTTTTATAAAAATTTCTAAATATTTTTCTCAATTAAAGTGACCTCTCTTTGGACAACAGAAAAAAGATATATACCTATTGGTATATACCTTCTAATTTCTGATTTTTATAAATTATAAATTAACGTCACCATCACTACTATCAAATGGTATAAATTTATTTACAATACTTTCTTGTTCTATTCCTTCAGCTCTAAAAGTCATAAAAGAAGTATTAATTTTGTTTTCTATTTGTTCTTCTACTTCATCTTGATTTGCATGTTCTGCTAAAACTAATTCACTAACTAAAATTTGTTTAGCATTATTTAGCATTTTCTTTTCTCCTGTAGAAAGACCTTTTTCTTTTTGTTTAAAGCTTAAATTTCTAACTACATCTGCAACTTCATAGATGTCTCCACTTTTCATTTTTTCCATATTATCTCTATATCTTTTATTCCAATTTTTGTCCATTTCAGTTTCATCTTGACTTAGTATTTTAAATACATTTTCTGCTGATTGTTTATCTATAATATTTCTTACACCTACCTCTTCTGCCTTTGCTGTTGGAATCATAACTTTTACATCGCTTGGCATTTTTAAGATGTAATATGATTGTTTCTCTCCCAAAATATCTTTTTCCTCTATTGAATCTATTGTGCCTGCTCCATGCATTGGATATACTATTTTGTCTCCTACATTAAACATGTAAGTCAACTCCTTCCACATTGTTATTATAAATATTTTTCAGCAAAAAAATATTATAAAGTTAAGTCAATATGAAATAACTTTATTGGATTTTTTAACCATATTTATTATACAACAAAAAAAGAAAAAAGTCAAAGCTTTTATTTTGACTTTTTATGTAATTTCGGCTACAAGTGGCTATATTTCAAGCCAAAAATTTTTTTATATTTTTATTTTTATATTATATTTACCTATTTTGATGTAGAACCAAATCCTCCTACTCTTTTTCCTTCTGCATTATCATTATCAGTTACAAAATACTTTTGGAAAACACCTTGCCCTATTGCTTCCCCTTTTTTTATTGTTATATCTTCTTCTTTTATATTATAAAATGCAAACATTATATGTCCATCATTATCTTCATTTCCATAATAATCTTTATCAATAACTCCTACACTATTTGCTAAGATTAATCCTTTCTTTTTTGGATTAGAACTTCTGTTGTACAACATTAGTACTTCATCATCTTGCATATATGATTTTAGTCCTGTTTTTACTAATGTTGGAGCCATACCTTTTTTAAAACTTGGAATTATTGTATCTTCAGCTGCTTCTATATCATATCCTGCTGAATATTTTGTTTTTCTAATTGGTAGATTTATGTTTTTGTCTTCAAACCCTTTCGCAATTTCAAATCCTCTTATTTTTTCCATTTAATTTCTTCCTTTCGTTATATATTTTCTTTATTTTCACATATCCAATTTAAAAAGTCAATATATTGCCATATTTAAGTTTCACTTTTTTTCATCACCTGCTATACTATTCATCAAAAAAACCATATTCAAAAAGAATATGGTTCTATATAATTTATACTCTTGATTCCACAATAAGTTTAATTCCTGTTCTACCTTCTCCTTCGACTTCTACATCTGCAAATGCTGGTATACAAACTAAGTCCACTCCTGATGGAGCAACAAAACCTCTTGCTATTGCTACTGCTTTTACAGCTTGATTTAATGCTCCTGCTCCAATTGCTTGCATTTCTGCTTTATTTGATTCTTTTACTAATCCAGCAATTGCTCCTGCTACTGAATTAGGGTTTGATTTTGATGAAATTTTTAAAATTTCCATTTTCTTTTGCCTCCTATTATTAATTTATTTTTTGTTGCAACTTTTATAATAATATTTTATATCATATGGAAAAAATTGTAAATACGTTTATGGAAAATTTTTACAAATCTCATCGCAATTTTAATTATTTTTCGACATCTTATTTATTTAAGTAAACTCTTTTTATATTTGTTACTTTTGATGTTTTATCATCTATCTCAAAAATAACTCCATTAAAAATACATTCTCCTTCTGCTATTTTATATCTTTCTGGTAATGCTGTTTCAAATCTTTTTACAGATGCCTGTATATTCATTCCTATAACAGAATTCTTTGGTCCAGTCATACCAATGTCTGTAATATATGCCGTTCCTTTTGGCATTATTCTTTCATCTGCAGTTTGGACATGTGTATGTGTTCCAAAAACAGCTGTTACTAATCCATCTAAATAATTTCCTAAAGCTATTTTTTCTGCTGTTGCTTCAGCATGAAAATCTACAAATATCATATCTACTTTATTTTTAATATTTTCTACTATTTTTTTTGCTTCTAAAAATGGATTTTCTGTTAATATATTTATATCTACTCTTCCTATTAGATTAATAACAGCAATTTTTTTATTGTTACAATTATATATATTAAATCCTTTTCCAACAACACCTTTTGGATAATTTGCAGGTCTTATAATTCTTTCATCATCAATAAATTTAAATATATCTTTTTTTCCCCATGTATGATTTCCCATTGTTATACAATCAACATTTTGAGATATTATATCTTTAAAGTTTTTCTCTGTAATTCCCATTCCTTCTGCTGAATTTTCTGCATTTACTATTACAAAATCTATATTTTCTTTTTCTCTTATTTCTTTTAACCTTATTTTCATTTCATTTATTCCTAATGAGCCTACTATATCTCCAACTGCTAATACTTTCATAATAACCCTTCTCTCCTTTTATCATAAAATTCTTATCTTATAATACTATAACTCTAAAAAATAATCAAGTTTGATGTTTCATGTTTATCTATGAAACAGCATAATAAAATATTCTTCTTACACGAAAAAAACTGTGATAAATCAGCTAAGTAAAAACCTTTTTAATAATACTTTATATACTAAAAAGGTTTTTTGTTTTACTAATTTCACAGTTTTTGCTTTTATAGTTAATTCAACTATTTCAGAAATTATTTTGCATAATCCACTACTCTAGTCTCTCTAATAATATTAACTTTAATTTGTCCTGGATAATCCATTTCATTTTCTACTTTTTTAGCAACATCTCTTGCAAGAATTGTCATTTGATCATCATTAATTTTATCTGGTTTTACAATAATTCTTACTTCACGACCTGCTTGTATAGCAAATGATTTTTCTACTCCATCAAATGAATCTGCAATTTCTTCAAGATTTTGTAATCTCTTAATATATGTTTCTAACGTTTCTCTTCTTGCGCCTGGTCTTGATGCACTAATTGCATCTGCGGCTTGTACCAAAACAGCTTCTAATGTTTGTGGTTCAACATCTCCATGATGTGCTTCAACTGCATTTATTACTAATGGGTTTTCTTTATATTTCTTTAATACTTCAACACCTATTTCAATATGTGTTCCTTCCATGTCATGATCTAATGCTTTTCCAAGGTCATGTAATAACCCTGCACGTCTTGCTATTTTAGTATCTAACCCTAATTCATCTGCCATTATTCTTGCTAAATTAGAAACTTCTATAGAATGGTTTAGTACATTTTGCCCATAACTTGTTCTATATTTTAATTTACCTATTAATTTTACTATGTCTGGATGTAGTCCTATTACACCTGTTTCTAATACAGCTCTTTCTCCTTCTGCTTTTATAGTTTCTTCTATTTCTTGTTTAGCCTTTTCTACCATTTCTTCTATTTTAGCTGGATGAATTCTTCCATCATCAAGCAATTTTTCCAATGCTATTTTAGCTACTTCTCTTCTTAATGGGTCAAATCCTGATAAAACTACAGCTTCTGGCGTATCATCTATTATTAAATCAACTCCTGTTAAAGTTTCTAATGCTTTAATATTTCTACCTTCTCTACCTATAATTCTTCCCTTCATTTCATCACTTGGAAGAGATACTATAGATACTGTTGTTTCTTGAGAATGGTCAGCTGCACATTTTTGAACAGCATATGTTAATAATTCTTTAGCATTTTTTGTTATGTCTTCTTTGGCTTTTTGGTTTTCTTCCCTTATAATTGCTGCTTTTTCTGCAATAATTTGTTTTTCTACTTCTTTTAATAGAGTATCTTTTGCTTCTTCTTTGCTTAGTCCTGCAATTCTTTGAAGTTCTTCCATTTCTTGTTTTTGTAGATTTTCAATTTCTTGTTTTTGTTGTTCTAATTCTTTTAATCTTAATTCTAAATCTTCTTCTTTTTTCTCAAAATTTTCTGAACGTCTTTCCAAATTTTCTTCTTTTTGTATAAGTCTTGTTTCTTGTCTTTGAACTTCGCCTCTTCTTTCTCTAATCTCTTGATCTAATTCTTTTCTGCTATTTACTATCTCTTCTTTGGCTTTAATAATTTCTGCCTTTTTTAGATTTTCTGCTTCAATTTTTGATAAATCCACTATTTTTTTAGCTTCTTCTTCAGCACTTCTTATTTTAGATTCTGCAACTTTTTTCCTATATGCAATCCCTACTGGTATCCCTATTGCAAATGAGATTAAGACAGCGGCGATAATGATTCCTATTTCCATGAATCTACACCTCTTTCTTATTTAATTTTCAATGTTCGAATCAAATATATATATTACTTATTTCTATTAATATATTTTTTTCTTACCTATTATATTTTATCTTTATTATGCTTAACTGTCAAGTCATTTTACAAATTTTTAAGGTTAATTTACATAATTTATAATTGATAAGTTTTTGTTATTCCTAAGAAAATCAACTTTTGATACTATAACAAATATGTACAATCAAAAAGTAAGATATTTTCATCAATACTTTATTAATTAATAGTATTGTTATTTTTATATCTTACTTTTATTAAACTATTTTATATAAATATTAGGATCAACTTGTACAGAATCTTTTAATATTTCAAAATGTAAATGTGGAGCATCTGCAATTTCAAAAGCAGCTGTATTTCCTACTGTTCCTATTGATTGTCCTTTTTCTATTTTTTCTCCTTCTACTACAAATTCTGATGTTAATAAATTAGAATATACTGTTTTAAAACCACCCTCATGTTCAACAACTACAGTTAAACCATATCTTGGGTCATTTTTAATACTTTTTACAGTTCCCTTCTCTGCTGATTTTACAACTGTTGTTTTGTCTGCTTTTATATCAATTCCAGTATGTGTTGTCCATTCTTGTAATGTCTCAGAAAAAATTAAACTATCTACTGCAAAATCTCTCACAATCTCTCCTTCTACTGGTTTTACAAAATTAAGTTCTACTGTTGTTTTTTCCTCTGGCTTTTTTTCTTCCTTATTATTCTTTTCTGAGTTTGTAGTTACTGTATTATTTTGTGTCACAGAATTAGATGTATTTGTTATTTTATTTGTGTTTAATATATTTTCTGTATTTTTATTTGTTTCTGGTTTAGAATTTGTTGTATTTTCATTTACACTTGAACTATTTTCTGATATTTGATTCTGTACTTCATTAACACTTTTTCCTATTTCTGTACTAGTACTTTCACTTTCTTGAGTATTTGAATTATTTAAAATACTTGCAATTTGTTCATCACTTAAAGTACTATCTTTTACTTTATCATTCAAACTTTTACTATAAATTAGCAACGCAAAAACAATTACTGCTAAAATTGATACTCCTATTGTTGTATATTTTATAATTTTTTCATTTAGTATGTCTCCCTGATTATTTTTATTTCTTCTATCTCTTCTCATAAAATCCTCCTCGATTAATTATTTTTATATTACAATTATTTCCGGATTTTATAAAAATATACACTTTAAATTGCCTTATTTAAAATCTTCTTTTATCAGATAATTGCTAAAATTTAAAAGATAACTGCTATTTAATGAAATTATTAACTATAAGTCATTAACTTCACTAATTTCTACTCCTGCATAAAAATGTTTAATTATTTCTTCCGCTTTACTTCCCCTTTTTGCCATACTATCTGCTCCTGTTTGACTCATTCCTACACCATGACCATATCCTTTCACAGTAAACTTAATTTTACCATCTTCTGTTTTTATTTCAAAATTAGTTGATTTCAGTCCTAATAACGTTCTTGCTTCTACTCCTGAAATTTCATGATTTCCGAACTTTACAGTTTTTACTCTTTTACTTTCTGTATATTCTAAAATTTTTATTTCTTCTGAATTAGCAAAATCTATTGTTATATCTGCATATTTTCCTTTTAATTTATTTAATAATTCTTCTTGCGTAAAAACAACCTCTGAAGCATATTGCGTATATCCCTCTTCTCCTACTGTTTCTACACTTTGTAAATAAGGATACCCAGTGCCTCCCCATACATTAAATGGTACTTCTGTTATTCCACCACTATTTGAATGAAAAAACGCATTAATCGGTTTACCTTGATAAGTAATTATTTTTCCTTTTGTTTCATTAACTGCAGTTGTTATTTTGTTCCAATTATCTTCTCTTTTGCTCTCTTCCCATCTTGCCAATCTATTTTCTTTAGAAATCCATGCTTGACAACACGTTGAATCATCACATATATCAGCATTTTCATGCTTCTTATTTAAAATTTTATAAATTGTATATGTCCTTGCTACAATTGCTTGTGCTTTTAATGCTTCTTTTTCAAAATCAGCTGGCATTTCTGCTGATACTACATTATATAAGTATTCGTCCAAATTCACTTCTTCTACATTTCCATTATTTTTATGTAGTAATTTTATTGTTCCATAATTTTTATAAGAATACTCTTGTCCTTGTTGTGTTTTATCTACAAAAGTATCATTTATTTGATTTTCGGTTTCATTTTGTTTTTTTTCTGTTTCACTTAATGTTGTCTCAGAGCGATTTGTAAGTATTGCTGGAAATAAAAAGAACACCAATATAAAAGATAATAGATATAATAATATTTTTTTCATATTATTTTTCCTTTCAACATCATTTTATATTTCTATTTTTATGCAGAAGTCAGCTTTTGTTTCATGCTGTTTAATAATTTTTTTTCAATTCTTGATACTTGAACTTGACTAATTCCCAATACATTAGCCACTTCTGTTTGTGTCTTTTCTTTAAAAAATCTTAGTAGTATAATTTGCCTATCTCTTTCATTAAGTTCATTTAATAATTCTTTAATAACTATTTTATTAGTTATTATATCTTCTTCATTTCGACCTGTTGATATTTTTTCCATAATACTTAGTGTTTTTCCATCCTTGTTTTCACTAGTTGCAGCACTTTCAATAGATTCCACTATATTTGTAGAATCCATTGCCATTATTATGTCTTCTTTTGATACATTTAATTCCTTTTTAATCTCTTCTATTGTTATTTCTTTTCCATGTTTTATTAAATAATATTTTTTTAATTCATTAATTTTAGTATTTAATTCTTTTATACTTCTACTTACTTTAATTGGTCCATCATCACGTATAAATCTTTTTATTTCTCCTAATATGTATGGTACAGAATATGTTGATAGTTTTACCTCAAAATTTGTATCAAACCTTTTTATTGATTTTATGAATCCTATACATCCTATTTGATATAAGTCTTCAACCTCATATCCTCTATTTGTAAATCTTTTTACTATACTCCAAATAAGCCCATTGTTTTCACGAATCAATCTTTCCATTTCAAAATTGTCGCCATTCTGAGCTCTTTTAATTGCAGCTATACTATTTTCATACATATATTCATCCCTCTATATTACTCATTTGTTAATAAACCAATTTCTTCCTCTTTTGGTTCTATTTTCTCTTCTTTAATATTTTTTATTAAAGTTATTTTTGTTCCTAATCCAACAATAGACTCTACTTTCATACTATCCATAAAGCTCTCCATTATTGTAAATCCCATTCCAGACCTTTCTAAATTTGGTTTTGTTGTATATAATGGTTCTTTTGCTATATCTATATTTTCAATTCCTTTTCCATTATCTGAAATCTCAATAATTATTTGATTATTTTTTAACTTTGTATGTATTTTAATAACTCCTTGTTTATGTTCATAAGCATGTATTATACAATTTGTAACAGCTTCTGATACTGCTGTTTTTATATCTGCTAATTCCTCTATTGTAGGATCTAGTTGAGAGGCAAATGCTGCTACTGTTATTCTAGCAAAGGCTTCATTAGAAGCTTTGCTAACAAATTCTAATTTCATTTCATTTTCAATTTCTTCCTTCATATCTATTCCTTATTTTTTATATTTAGGTTTTATGGATATACCTATAAACCTGTATTTTTATAGCTTTGTACTTTATCTATAAAAATTCACTATATTTCTGTAACTGGTATTAATTTCAAAATACCACTCATTTCGAATATTTTTTTTACACTTTGTGTTAAGTTTGCCACCTCTAGCTTTCCACCTAGCATATTTGTAAATTTATATCTTCCAATTATTAGACCTATTCCTGCACTGTCCATGAAAGTAACACTATTAAAATCAAATACAACTTTTCTAGGCATATATCTTTCAATTTCATAATCTGCTCTCCTCCTTATCTTTTGAACACTATAATCATCAATTTCATCTGTAATTTTAAAAACTAATAGCTTGTCCTCTTCATAAAATTTTGATTCCATTTAGACTCTCTCCTTTTCTTTAGTTTTCTATGTTATTATAATCCTATTTCCATTATTTTCCAATAGCAAAAAAGTAGAAGTTTTGTCGAATACATGGAAGTTTTCGACAAAGCTTCTTTAGTCATCTTCTGGATATTGTTCATTTTTTATATCTTGTGTTTCATCATATTCAAATTCATATCCAATATCTTCATTTTTCTTTACTCTTTCAACATCTTTTTTTATTCTCTGTTTTTCGTTTTTTAGTTCTCTTTGAATTTTTGCATTTTCCTTTGCTATGTTCACATTTTGCTCACTTTGATGTCTTTTTTGCATCTCTTTTAATACTTTTTCTGTCTGTTCTTTTTTATTATTTACTATTTTATTCATCATACAGTTTGTTTTCTCTATCAAATCAGGTATATAATCTAACAATTTATCAATACTTGAAGAATGATTAACTGGCATTAGTTTTATGTTATTTGGCTGAATTATTAAAAATGCTACTGGATTTATAGTTACCCCAGCTCCTGCTCCACCGCCAAATGGTAATCTATATTGAATTTGTTCCTCCTTCTCTACCTTTTTGTATTCGTCTATTGTTTCCCCTTTAAATTCACTTCCCCCTGCTGCAAAACCAAATGATACCTTAGATATTGGTATTATTACTACATTATTAGATGTTTCGATTGGCTCTCCTATAATTGTGTTTACATCTATCATGTCTTGAATGCTATTCATAGCTGTAGTCATAAGTCCCTCTATTGGATGTTCGCTCATTTTTATCACCTTTCCTTTTCTTTTTCATTATACATATTGTATTTATAATATGTATCATTCTTATTTCAAATATACCTGAAAATAATATATTAATTAAATTTTGATTAATATATACTGGTTGAATTTCAAATTTCTGTCTTTCATTTAGTTTTTTTATTTTCTTACTACAAAATACAGCAATTATTGTACTTAAAATCGGCACAATTAATGCTGTTAATGCTGCATTTTCTGTTCCTAAGTTTATTTTTAAATTCATTTCTTCAATTTCTATTTTTATATTTTTTATTACTTCTAATATATTTTTACTTGCATCTTTTCTATTCTCAAAAGCTTTTATTTCTTCTTCTTTTAGTTTCTCTATAATTTTATCTTTTTGCTTAATACTATTTAATTTTTGTCTAGTAATTTTCGTTTTAAAAACAGGAATTTTATATAAAATATATACTATAATTTGAAGTTGAAAGTCAGAGTTAATATGTTTTTTACAATTAGAATTAAATTGCAAATTTATTATTTCAAATTTTACTTTAATTGTAAGAATCACCAAAATTAATAAAAGCAATAAAAAACAAATAAAAAGGAAAAACATTTTATCACCTTCTTTTATGATTATATGATAAAATTAGTTTTTCCTTTTTATTGTAATTTTAAACTTATATTATATGTTTTTATTGCACAATTCACAATTTTATAGTTTTATAACTTTTTTCAAAACTTTATAAATCAATTTTTTATTTATATTTTATTACGAAATTTTTTCTTCACTCTTCTTTTCTACTACAATATCTCCAAATATTTCTTCTTGATCTGTGTTTACACTATTTCTTCTTGACATTTCTAATAATCCGCTAAATGCCGTTATTACTTCTTGTCTTTCATGCTTATTTATTGCAAATAGCTTATTAAAAATAAATCTTTTTTGTTTTACTAATATTTGATACATTTCCTTTACTTTATCAGAAACTGTGTATTTTTCTACTAATGCAATTTTTTCTATATTTTTTGCATTTTGATTTATTCTTACACTATTTCTTTCTATTATTTGACTATATATTTCAGGTATTCTATTTGGCTTATATTCTTTTTCCAGTTTTTGCTTTGGTAATTTTATTTCTTCCTGTGTCTTAAATATTCTATTAGAATATATCATATAATTTGATTTAAATACCTTACTAATTTCCTTAAATTTCTTATACTCTATAATTCTTCTAATTAATTCTTCTTCTGTAATTTCTTCCTCTTCATCTTCTTGTTTTGGTAAAAGACTTTTTGACTTTAGATATAATAATGTTGATGACATTACTAAAAATTCACTTGCAATCTCTAAATTCATTTCTTGCATTTCGTCTAAATATGCAACATACTGCTTTGTTATTTCTGTAAGGTTCACATCATATATATTCATTTTGTTTTTATCAATTAAATAGCATAATAAATCTAGTGGTCCTTCAAAATTTTCTATTTTTATTGCATATTTTTTTGTTTCTAATGTTAATATTGCCATTTATATTCTCTCTTTCTATTAGATTTTTTTACATTTCTTCTATTGCTTTTTGTATATTTTCTATTTTATATCCCTTTTTTAATAAGTATTGTTTTATTTCATCTTGTTCCATAGAAGAAGATTTTTTATAAATAATATTAGAGGCAGATTTTATTTCATATTCTTGTAGTTCTTCTTTATTATCATATATATAATCATCTACATCATTTTTGTCTAGGTTTTTAGTTAAAAGTTTATACTTTAGCTCTTTAACAGATAAGTTTTTTAGAGCAATAAAGTTATTAACTGTTTTCCTAATGTATTCTTTATCATCAATATATTTAGCTTCCTTTAAATATTCAATAATATCTTCTAATAGATTATCATCTATTGTTCCAGCAAATTTAGTGCGGATTTCTCCCTCACTTCTTTTTTTATATAAAATATACTTTAATATTTTAGTTTTTTGTTTATCAAATTCTTCTATTGTGTACATTTAATATTCCTCTTATCATTTTTTTATATTTTATAACAAATTTAGTATTTTTTCAATATTTATATTTCTTTATTTTTGTTATATGTAGGTTAGTCAATCATTTGTCACAAATTATTTAAAATAAAGACTTTGAGCAC